>NZ_CP045798.1:3502774-3805411 GCF_000746025.2 Thermanaerosceptrum fracticalcis | reverse complement strand
ATGGCCGTCGCCGAGGCAGCTACCGCATTCATGGCCGTCGCCGAGGCAGCTACCGCATTCATGGCCGTCGCCGAGGCAGCTACCGCATTCATGTCGGCGTAATCAGCCGGGTTGAGGCCAGCCTCACCGGCCACGAACTTACCTATCGCCATGTTGGAACCGGCCACGATGTTGAAGGCAGTGGAGCTATTACGGATAGCGTTTCTGGCCGTCGCCGAGGCAGCTACCGCATTCATGGCCGTCGCCGAGGCAGCTACCGCATTCATGGCCGTAGCCGAGGCAGCTACCGCATTCATGGCCGTCGCCGAGGCAACTACCGCATTCATGGCCGTAGCCGAGGCAACTACCGCATTCATGGCCGTAGCCGAGGCAACTACCGCATTCATGGCCGTAGCCGAGGCAGCTACCGCATTCATGTCGGCTAAACTCTTAAATTCATCAAACGCTGGCCCTATTAGGTGACGTAATAGCTTACCAGTTTGCGAGTTAGCATCTGCGACAGCAAACGCGTCAACGATGTTGTTCCCTATTAGGCCAGCCACCAGGTTGCCAGCCAGGTCTCCTCCAAGCGGTACAAATATAGACACGTTATACTACCTCCTCGTAGATAATACCCCATTCTCCGTTTTGAATGGCTAATCCCCAACGGTATACCTTCCCCGTACTGGGGTCGGGTGCCCTATGTGGCATATTATCTGCCAAATGCGCAGTAAGGTCACTGGCCGACGCCGCCCCTATGTCAGCAGGAGTCAAAGCGTCTGTGCCGCCAGTGGCGTGGCGGGATTTGTGGACAGCAAGGTTTGCCAGGGTGATGTCCGGCGTGTCGTACCAGTTTGCCTTGCCGGTGATCGCTTTAATACGGTTTGCCAGCCACCCAACCCACTGCACCAATTTGCCTGGCCCGTTGCCCGTGGGAGTCAGTGCCGGGTCGGCTGTAGGCGTGAGGGCTGTGTCGATTGCATCCATATTGGCGTTTTGATCTGCCACGTTATAATTTTCATTTCCCAAGGGTTTTTTAAGATTGTAATTAGGTGTAAAATCAGGCATTAAATCACCTCTTCCTCTCTAAGCGCAGAATAGGTATATAAAGCTAAGTGATCGTGGGTAAACTGGCTCAGATAATTATAAGTATTGTAAGTGTACTCGAAGATGTAACCTAGATGGGCCGGCTTAATATCCTCAATGGCCTTTTCCAAGTCATCCATATTTGGAGGTATGCCTATTGTCCCGACGAACTTTATCACAAAATGATAATTTGGATTATCTTCGATAACCTCAACTTCACCATTCGAGTAACTTTCAGCCACGTTTTTTATGAGGTTTACGGTTATTGTGCCTGACCCTCTCAGTTTTGACTTTATCACACTTCGCCTGTATGCATCCGACTTAGAGTTGTCTACCGGGATCCCCAGTTCCCGTTCCCAATCCTCCAGGGTATATGTAGCTGTGTCAACAAAAAACTGGTCCAACAGCTGGACCAGTTTCGTTTTAAATAGCTCTATCTCAGCGCTCTCTGCACTCGTAATATTTTGCATTACCTTGGATATCCGGTAATAATTAGGCAAATACGCCATCAAATCAGGCAATGGTCACCACCCCCAGCACAGCTACCTGTTCAGCTCCTATAGTTATGTTGCTGGTGCCACCGTTGACAGTAAGTCCGGAGTAATCTGTTACCCCATCAGCCTGGAGGATTAAGCTACCGATAATGACATAACTCACGAAATCGGATATAAAAGCAATTGACTTAAGATAATCAGTTACCTTTGCCTCTATAGATGCCCGGGCCTGCTCTAACGTGTAGCCTGCCGCTAAGGTTAGGGTTACACTAATATTTATTACTAACTCTTCCGCACTGGTCACGGTTACTGTGGCCCCAATGGGCCGCTGTTCTTCGATATAATTAGCGACATCGGTCACTAGCTGCGCATCCGCCGCTCGTTTGTTGGAATTTATGATAACTACCTTTACAGTTCCTGCTCCATTCCAGAGAGGAAATACCTTGGCATCACCTACACCTGATTTTTCCAGGGCCCAGTTGCGGTAGTGATATTTGTTTCCGGATGTTGCAGGCGTCTGAACTTTGGCAAAATACCTGGCCCGCAGTTCAGCGTCAGTTTCTCCATCATAGCCGTTGGTGACTGGATCAGGATTAGTTACAGCTGTAAGGCCAGGAAGGGTGATGGGGAAATATTTAATCGCTCCTGCCGGAACGTTTCCAATACTTCCCGCAATCTCGCACTCCACCAGGACACTTTCCTGGCCAGTAATCCCTATAGTTTTCGACTCTTTGATAATAAAATTAACCGTATCACTAGCCACTTTATCGCCACTATTGATTATTGCCCCCTCGTTCCCGGTAATAATTACGATTGTTGTAGCTTTTACTGCCGGCTTCCTTACCAAGCCCTGCTCGGCCACTCTTTTATCAAGATTGCTTCCTGTAGCTGTAACTACGAAGAAGTTTTCCGGTGCAGTTTCTAATTCAGCATAGGCCGCCTCCATTTCAATAGCAACTGGCTTCAGGGCATCATAAAAAAAAGAGCCTTCGCTCTTGTCATATTCATTACTAATATTAGCTAGCATCCTGGCCTGGATCTCATCCCTAGTATTGCCCATTTATATTGTCACCTCCTGGTTAAAGGATACCCCTGTGACTAAATTAACCCGAAAAACGATATTGGCCTTAGCTCCATCTCTTGTTATAGACCAGTTTGACAAGCTGCTTATCATAGGCTGTTTTACGAGAGCTGATTCTATCTCTCGCTTTAACTCGCTTTCAATAAACTGTGGCGGGTAGTTATAGCCTATCAATAGATCTTCGATGGTAACTCCATACTCATTTTTGTCCTCTCGGGCATATACGGCAAAGCGGAATTTTTCTGTTTTTAGTACCTTGGTAATCCAGCCTTTCAAGGCCTCGATATCCTCCGTTTTAACTAGGCGGCCATCCTTGATGACAAAGTCACCGGCGGTAAAGTCAAACAGAAACGACTTCCCAATTGTGGGGCTCCTCTGGGCCTGGGTATTAATATCAAATTTCGCTATATCAGGCAGCATTAAATCCTCACCGCCTTGTCAATCAGATAATACTTCTGCCCGTCTCCGGAAGGAATGAGGATTACTTCATCACACTGGCTCAAAGGCTCCGCATAAGCGGCAAATACCTGAGCAGCTGCTATCAGCCTCGTACCGGTCAGAACGATTCTATCCCCCAATATAACCTTTAACGGTGATACACTCTGCACCACTCCGATTGCCGGACCGGAATACAGCTTGTTTTCGCGTTCTTTTAGGAGCTTGGCGAATTCAGTTATGCCGTCCATCAGATCACCTCCAATCCCAGGTACATAGTATGCAAGCCGCCACTGATGGTATGAGTAACATCTTTAATGAGATACTGGCCGCTCATGCCAGTTACCGACTCGGTTATTTCCAATATCCTTCCAGCTCTAACCTGGTCATCGCCAGGTACTTCAATAGAGCTTTCCTCAAAGATTTTTCCCAGGTCCTTAAGCATGTTTTGAGCTATGTTCTTGGCCTGGGCAATATCCTTGTCGTCCAACTGACTGATTTCCTGGAGCAGTCCATATTGTTTAATTAATGTCTCGTTCCTAGCTTCGGCAATAACTTTATCGTTACCGGTAACCTTAATACTGTTTCGCATATTCTCAATGCTTCGCTTACGGGATGGATTACGGATAGCAGTTACAACATCAACTTCCGGGCCTGTCTCATACAACTTGAAACTAGCCTTAATGATCTGATTCTGCTGTTTTTCAATGAAAAGTTTTCCTGTTCGCATCTCCATACGGTATTTAATTCCAGTTTGCTTCTCGGCCTGGTCCAGGATATCTTTGATAATAGAGCTGATTTCTTCCTGGTAGATCTTATCCACCACTATTCCCAAAAGTTCAATATTACCGATTGGCACAGAAAACTCATTAAGCATAGTGGTTATAGCCACTTCACCTTTTACTTTGTTAAACTGATATATTCCCTTAGACTTATTGAGGTAAAACGCATAATCAAAACAGTTGTATTGGATAGACTCACGACCGTTTTTGGTCTCGGTGACTACTATTCCACGAAAGATCTCATCCCTATTCTGCAGTACGATAAGGCTCCCTATATCTACCGGTGCTACAGGTGTATATTTATCATCGTTGAAAGCAAGATCAAAGTCTAATTGCTCCCCTAGTTCGTCGATATTTGACCGCCTGGTTATAGTGCCAACCAATGGAGTAAGGCGAGTCTGTATGCTGTTGGAAACGGAATATAATTCATGCATTCTAGACGCTCCTTTGCTCCAACTGGACAAACTTAAACTCGCTCAAAGAAAGGGTATAATACACATCACCTGTACCGTCTTGAGGGCCATACTCAAAAGATTCAATAGTGCAGGCCATATTGATTGGTGTCTCCGTTATTATTAAACGAATAGGCTCTCTCCGCGCCTTCCATGCCACAATAATTTCTACATACTCCCATCCTTTATATGTTTTATCCCGAGTAAAAGAATACTCTTGTTGCGGAAAAAAGGACTGTATGGAAACAGTCTTTAGCGCCGGCAGGCCAATAAGTTTAATATCGCCCAGGGTAATGGTATTAAACGTTGTATTGTCCATATCCGATTGTATTTTTATCTCTTTTGGAACAACCGGCAGCCTGATAACCTGTTCTCTATTGTTAATTGACAGATAAATATCCATACAGCATCACCTACATATTGGCCAAGGCCAATTTAAGCTGCGGAACAAACTCATTGATAATCTCCCGAGTGGGCTTGTTATAACCATTGATGTTAATGACTATGTTAGCTGCACCCATACTCTTGGAATTGGGGTTGTATGGGTTATATTGAGCGGGGATAATCGCCTCATCCTTATGGACATAAGCCAGAGTATCTCTCGGAACTCGATTTATACCCGCAGCAAACGCCGGAACAGCAGCGGCAGGATAATCTTGGTAGCTTTCTGTAACCGAAACACCCACATTGACTTGCCCTTTAATCCCAAAAAACTCTTTAATTTTCTTTCCGATGTTTTCAAGCTTCTCCCATAATTCAAGAGCTTTTTGTTTTATCGTGTCCCAGTTTTGATATAACACTACTCCGGCAGCCACTACCGCTCCAATCGCTAATGCAACCAATCCAAAAGGAGATGCCGCCATAATTCCATTTAAAACTAATTGCGCAGTGCTTAGGCCTTTCGTGATAGCAGTCCATGCCTTGTACGCTTTTGATATTTTGTCAATGATGGATTGGGCCATAATAGCAGATGTTACTCCAGCAACAACAGGAATGAGCCAGCCAGCATTATCTCTAACCCATCCAATAGCACTGCCGAGTGTGTTAAACACTCCAGTAATTCTTTCCCCGACTCTCTCTAACGTCCCGTCTTGGGCCCATCTGGTTAGAGTATCCGCAAGTAATTTCGCTTTTTGTTTGATAGTATCAAACAAGCCTCCGGCCTTAACTTCTCCCGTAGCTGATATCCCAGCCATTTGAGCAATTGACGTTTTGAATACCCCGGTTACTGTGCTCATAATGCCGCGGAAAGAATTGGCCTGGATTTCCATTCCGCCTTTAAACCGCTCTTCCATCAAAGAAAATAAAGCCTTGTTAAAGGCTTTTTGGTCTGTTATTTGGCCTTTATTGTTAACCACTTGCTTTCCGCGCATGGTTTTATTGGCATGATCGATTATCATTTGTTTTGTGATACCGAACTCTTTAAGCCGCTCTAACTCGCCAGTCTGTGCATCGGCAACGGCCTCTGCTGCCTGCATTATATCCTTGTTCATCACCCCGGCCATGTCACCAATAGAGGTCATTACCTCCTTGGCATTTATGCCATAGCTCTGCAGTCTTACCGTGGCCTGCACTATATCATCCGTTTCAAAAGGCGTTTTATTGGCAAAGTTGACAGCCCAAGCCATGGTTTCTGCTGCCTTTTTCTGGTCTTTCATTACGACGTTCAAAGTGTTCCTGTATCCTTCCAAATCTGCTGCTCCAGAAATTGCGCTGCCAACCAAGCCGGCTGCCCCGGTAATTCCCAGATAGCCGGCAGCAAACCCAGCCCCAGCCTTAGCCATATTTTTAAAACTGCCGGTAAATCTAGTTTCCAATTTTTTTACCTGGTTATTTAGATGCTTTATTTTGTTATCAAATTTAGCTGCTTCTGTTGCTGACTGTTTCAAGGTACTAGTAAAGCTCTTATCTTTTAAAGACAACACTCCCGCTAGACTATAAGCCATAAGTTCTCACCTCTTTTCCAGGAGAAAGAAGGGGTCTAGCCTCGCAGCAGCTTTAGCTTTTCCCCTTCCTCTTTTAACCAAACTTCCATGCTGGCTTGATAAAACAATCGCGTTGTCCAGTCCAGACCCAAGATATATTCCGGGGTAATCCCTTTTTGCAGGTAATGATGGAGCATATATAATTCCCCATCATTTTCAATCAGTTTTTTATTTCATCTACCAGTTTGACATTATCTCCATAACCGGCAAAGACCAGACACTCTTTAGCAATAGAGACTATTTCTCCAGGTTCGAAAATAGCCTCAACAATATCTAGCGGGGATACGCAACCAAAAGCATCCTGCAGCTCCTTATCTTTCAGATTTGGTTCCACTACCGAATTATAGACTAGATAGGCATCCCCTTCGGCATTACCCATCTCAATAGCATCTAAACAAAGTTGCCTGGATGGCTTCTGGATAGTAATAAGCCCATCTAAAGATTTTACATAAAGCTGCAGGATTTTGCTTTGGTCCTTAATCGCCTCTTTCTTTGCTATTAAATCTTTGATAGTAAGCTTCTTTTTGTCCATTATCTCACCTCAATTTTGTCGGGAAACTCCACATCGCTCGGCGTGAATCCAAACGGAAATTCCCGTTCCAGTTTTTGTCCTTTTTCAAACTGCATCAGGGTTATTTCGTTAAACCAGACATTGTTAAAAACAACTCGCTCGGTTTGTTTTCCTACAGCATCAGGATCGCTCAGCTTGCCAACCAATTGGGCCCTTGGATCTTCTCCCCTGACCCAGCTGGCCAGCATCTTGTCAATTCCTCTGGTATAAACTTTCTTTATCTTGAAGCTGCCTTCCCCTTTCAAGCTGGTTATTTTGCTGTCGACATCCATGCCAATAGCTACATCTTCCCTGTTAGCAGTAACTTTGGCTTCAAAGCTTTCAACTTCTATAATCAATTCTCCGTTCCACCAGAGTTGCCCCCAGCTTCCTGACAGTTGCTGATTACCTCTCAGTTTTCCCACGTCTCAACACCTCCTACATATTGACCGTAAAGGTCAAGTCTTCCATAGCGTCCACAAATTTGACAGATGCTTTGGCAAATACCTTGGACCCGGTATTGTACTCCTTAATTTCCTGGTCTGTCATGATTGAAGTATCCACTCCCTGGCTTTGAAGATAGATTTTTTGAGCATCAATATCAATCTCAGCCTTGTTGTCATAGTTGCGATCCAGGATATCATCGGCGGCCAAGGACCGGAAATAGGCATTCACAGCAGCCAAGAAGAGAATCTTGTTATCATAATTGTTTATTACTTTGCCTACATACTCCCCGTCAAATGTATCCCGGATATCATCCCGAACCAAGTCCACGGCCTCAATGATCTTAATTTTAGAGAATTGTGAGGACTTCGTTGGCGCGAAAGTAGTCAAAGAGTTTACTCCCCGGCCAATCTTTATTTTGGCGCCATCATTCACCAAAATTAGCTTGCCGGCATCAATGTCGGCATCAGGATCAGCAGATTCTGTGATGCTTTCAACCTCTGGAAGAGCATAGTAAGTGGCCGAGCGGGTAAAAGGCAACCCAGCCAGGATCCCAGCAATACGAGCGCAATACTCCGCTGCTATGTAAGTCTTATCACCAACTTTGATATTGTCTGTTGCAAAGTTGATGATCCCCTCGTGGTCGCTGACCGAATTAGGCAGAACAGCCTTAAAGGTTTTCTTATTGGTGTCTCGTTCCGTTTTAATCCAAGTGGATATGGCCGCAACATCTGCGGAAGCAATTCCTGGAATGGCTAAGTAGTTCCACTTTTTGTTCTTCAACCTGATCAGGGCGGCGTTATAATCAGTAGCCGCTGTAGCCAATCGCTCAACAATCACCTTAGTAGGAGTGCCTAGAAACGCCTTTTCGATGTAATCCTTATTTGTGGCAGTCCAGTCAGCAGCATCGATCTCATCAACACTGGTGTAGACTTTAGTATCAAAGGTTGTATCCGTATCATCTTTTATAATCAGCGCTACAATACCCCGCTGGCTCCGTTGAACTGCCGATGCAGCCAAAGTCTGAAACTGTATAATTACCTGGGGAAGCCCCATCTTTATCCCTCCTATTCCCTATTCGTTAAGGTTTAAGTTTAATTCCTCTATCAAAGAAATTGCATCTTGAGTATATCCGGCTGCTTCATCCGGAAGCATAAATACTGTTTCACCGTTTACATTAACTTTTTCCAAGACTTCAGCCCATTCTGTATAACTCAAATCGAAACTAAAGTCCAAGTAGTCGTTTTCTTCGCCTGAAATTATCTCACTGTTGGTATTAGATATTGTGATAGTGGTTTCCCCTACAACTAAAGGGGTAGAAAACAAATCTATCAAGGAATCGGCTTTCTCCCCCAGATCTAGGTATTCTCCAGACTCGGAGAAGTACCTAATCTTTACCGATATCGTCTTGTCGGTATAATACACACTTTTCTCAGTACTTACCGGTATGGCCTCAACAAATAAAGCAGGTTTAGTAAATCCCTGCTTTACTTCTTTGGCGTATACCTTAACTGTTGGCATTGCAGTCTTTAATTTATCGGATAGGACTGTTTTAATCTCTTTTAGTGTCACAGCCCCACCTCCTGTATCATCTTAGTAATCCAATTCTTTAGCCGCTGTGGTATCTCCACTTCAATTTTTTTTAGGGCCGGAGCCAGCATTTCATTACCAGGAACAAACGCAACATTTTTTGTCCATTTGATTGTTTTCCAGTTACCTTCCCTGGTGCGAAAAACACGGCCTCTTTGATGACCCTTCTCAATTAAATGGGCATGGGGCGCAATGTTTTTCACTACAATGCTCATGCTGTTATCCCGAATATAGAGTTTACCGACTTTCCAACCACGTTTCAGGTTACCAGTGGGGCCTTTTGGTGTTTTTATCTTTGCAATCTTGATGGTGTCCCGGGCCAGTTGCCGCATGAATTTCTTAGCCTCTTGGGGATACTCTTTTTTAGCAAGTCGGAGCATTTTTTTCTCGAATTCATCAAGAGAGGTGAACTCTATGCCCATTACATCACCTTCTCAACGCACATGAGATGCAATTCTCTGTTTTGCTCAGCAATGTTAAGCACATTCTGGATCTCCAGGAGCCTTCCATCCCGTAATCTAACTTGCATTTCTGGTGTGATCCCGGCTAAATAACGTAGTTTTATCCTGTAAGACGTTTCGGCACGCATCTTCTGGGCTTCCTGGTATTCCCTTCCTTTCAGAGGTTCAACGGCTGCCCAAACAGTTACCCAATCCGCGTAGTTGGGCACATCTTCACCGGCTGCATTTTGAGTGTACCCATTTGGTTTTTGTATTGTGATGCGATGCCTTAGCTCCCCGGCCCTCATACCGGCACCACCCTATTTGTCCATAATAGTGCGTGGACTGCAAATTCAATCTCTTTTGTAATGGTTCCGCTAAGCACAGCTTCTCTATGCTCATACCAATGTCCGATTAGCAGGAGCATTGCCTGTTTAACCATCATCGGCACCGCCGAAGCTTCCCCATAGCCAGCCGTAAATCTGATTTTAACGCCACCTATAGGCTTCAACGTCACCTTTGGCCAGGATACGCCAGAGCCCAGGGCTATTCTACCGGGCTCAGAATCAGCGTCAACCACATAATTTGCGGCATCAAATACGGTTTCAACGCCGTCTTGGTCAGTGTATTTGATAGTATCAACTGCTTGCAGAGGCGGTTTCGGTATTTTCAGCGGCATATCCGGAAAGGAATCCAGCGTCATTTCCCATGTCTGCGTCAGGTATGCCCTGTTCTGAAAACCCTCGCAATACTCCCGGGCGGCGGTAATCAGCGAGGCTATCAAAGTATCCTCATCGGTTCCGTCTACCCGAAGGTGATTTTTTGCTTCTTGGAGGGTTATCGGTTCCTGCGTCGGTGGGGTTATGAGCTTTAGACTCATCTGTTTCACCTGCTTTCGTTACGGGTGAATCCATCATTTTGTCAGAGTAATTGTTTTTCATTTCTGGCTTTACCTCCCGGGCTAGCCCAAATTTTTGCCATGCCTTGAATAGTTGTTCTTCAATCTCAACTATCTGCCCTGCTTCAATGTTTTTCCCATTTAAGCGTACCGGTTTTAGCGTTTTAACTTTTACCATGAGAAAAGGGGCGTTTTAAGCCCCTTTCACCTCCTTATACTGCAGCGAATGCATCTGCATCTTGCTCAGGCTCAAATCTCCCATCTCCGCGTAACAACACAACACTGCTAACAATAGTCCCGGTCGTTGTCACCTTAGCAGCAATATACTCAAAGCCATTTGCAAGATCGAGACTGCTAACATCAACCTCAACAAAAGCACAACCGCTTGTTTTTGATCCAGATGCAGTAATGGTTGCCTCTGCTCCTGTTATGGCTTTTGCATCTGTACCGGAAGCATCTTTTGCCTGTAACAGTTCAATTTTTGCAGTGTTTGTGTCTGCCATGGCCCCAACATTCAGTACTGCCAGTGCCTTATTGTACATCTGCATACCAAAATATGCACCGGTTACGTTAGCACTCACTATGGACTGCGCAGGTAGCGCTATATCTACCTTTGCCCTTTTATACATAGGTTTCATAACTTTTTATACCTCCATTCTCAATTTTTAGAGTAAGGCCGGAATTAATCCGGCCTTTTATTATTGCAGAATAATGTAAGGCGATACAGTTGTTTCGCCGTCTTCGAGCTTCAAGGGATCTTTGACCCATGGCTGGCCGTCAATGTTCGCTACAATCTTGAATACAGTCTGGTTGGTGGTGAACTTCACGTGTTCGGATACTGCTACAAACGGACCGGAACCTGCTTTGGTCAAGTAGTACCTGAAGTTTGCAAGTACAAGGTCTCCCTCATTGCCCAGTGTAGGCTGTTTCCCTGTCCAAAGTATCGGAATTCCAAGTAAAGTAGAAGGAACGCCTCTTGTTGCATCTCCCTGAACAAAGATGAGTCTGTTGTTGCCATCCACCATCTGCACAATAGTCGGCAGTGCTGTAATGGATGCAACCCATACTGCACCGTTGAGTGCCTCAGGCAGCAGCCTTCCAAGCATCGTAGCGGCATCAACATATTTGATAGTTGCTGCTGTATCCCTGCTAACTTTAATAGCACCAGGCGCATTCAGTAGCCCAAGAGGGCAGCCAGCACCGGATCCGCGCAGGAATTTCATGTCACGGCCATTTATCCAGGCTTGACGGAGCAGGTTTTCAACAAAGGAACCAGATGCTTCCCAGTTCTGCAAGGTTTTGTTGTTTATGGTTGCCATTCCGCTTACTTCATGCGGTGTGAGGGTCAAGTCTTTTATTACAGGGTCATTTACATTGCTAACTGTTTTTGCTTCACCGGTCCAAGTTAGCTCAATGCCGCCAAGAACCCCGTCTGCTCCCTGCTGCAAGTATGGGATTGTAAACGGAGCGTCAGGCGGATTGCCAGCAGGGATATTTGTTGCCCGCGGCATTACAATCTCAGCCTCTCCGTCAAGCCTCATGATATTGCGGCTAAACTGTTCGGGAATCATGATGCCAACATCGCTGGTTGAAAGTGCTTTAAGCCTGCCTTTCAGGTCACCAAATTTAACAGCGTGCAAAAATTCTCCTACGTTTTTGAATCCACCATCGTCAAGCTTAGGCTCTTGAACACTCATGTCGACTGGAATAACCGGTTTACTTACGGGCTGATCCATGAAATTAGCATTTGCTTGCATCTTTTCAACAATTTCCAACTGGTCTTTCAGGTTATCGATCTCTTTTTGCCATGCATTGAAATCTTTTACCTCATCTTCGGTCAATGCCCTGTTGTCTTCTGCTTTTGCCTTATCGACAAGGGCCTGCTGCTTAGCCATAAGTTCCTTAATTTTAGCTAAAATCTGCTCTTTGTTCATTAAAACATACCTCCTAACAAGTTTTTATTTATGCAAAGTTGTTTTTCAAATAGAGAAAGCAGGTTATTATCGTGCTTTTGGGGTGGTTTTTCAGGTGTTAGAAACGCCAATTTTGGTGGATTTTTGAACTTTGATAGGTCAAATTTCTGTCCGTTAAGCATTAAAAAACCGCCGTTTAAACTGGCGGCTACCTGCTTTTCCTCCTCTATTTCGTCTGCAAAGCCATATTTTACGGCTTCCTCTGCTGTCATCCAGGTTTCTTTGTCCATCATTTCAATGATTTTGTCCTGGTCCATGCCGGATTTATCCGTATAAACTGTGATAATGCTTTCCCTAATTTTATCCATGTCATCAGCAAGTTTTCTAAAATCGTCAGCAGTGCCTATTGCTATGGTCCAGGGGTTATGGACCATCATCATAGCATTTTTCGGCATGATAACTTTATCTCCAACCATAGCAATTACTGAAGCAATACTGGCAGCTAAACCATCAACATATATGTTGATTGTTGCTCTGTGTCGCTTCAACATGCTGTAAATAGCTTGCCCGGCGAACACATCCCCTCCTTCGCTATTGATATATACATTAATCTCGCTAACGTCTCCCAAATCGTCTAAGTCTTTTTTAAATTGCTTCGGCGTCACTTCATCCCCCCACCAGGTAGAGCTGCTTATCTCACCATATAAGAGTAACTCAGCTGTACCATCATCCTTTGCTTTAAATTTCCAGAATTTATTCTTCATTTACATTATCACCTCCATTCTGATTAGGCTTTTTCTGCTGCGCTGCTGTCTCCACTGGCACCATTGCACCGTTAATGAAGTAAATTTTGCCTAGGCCGCCTTCCTGTGGGTTCATGTTTTCAAGCTCTCTCCACTCATCTGCATTCAATACCCCATTTTGTCTCATCAGCTGTAACATCATAGCTCTACTCTTTGTATCTCCTCGTAAAAGTGCATTAATTAAAAACTCTGCAAAATACCCTTGTTGTCTTTCTTCTTTGGTGAGAAGCTTAAAGTTTATATACTGTTCCCATCTAGCAAACCAAGGCAGCATAGTATACATCACAAATTCAAGACTTTGATGTTCAATATTATTGTTTGTAGCTCTATCCAAATTTTGAAGCAAATGCAACGGTACCCTGTATATGCGGGCGATTTCTTCAATCTGGAACTTTCGAGTTTCAATAAACTGTGCTTCTTCCGGCTTTATTCCAAGCTGTTTAAACGTCATTCCTTCTTCAAGGATTGGAACCTTGTGAGAGTTATATATTCCTGCATACTTTTCTTCAAAATCAGATTTTAAGTTCTTGTGAGCTTGGTCTCCAAGCTTGCCCGGATGTTCCAGTACTCCTCCAAGATGTGTGCCCTGGCCATAAAATTTTGCGGCAAACGTCTCTGCAGCAAGTCCAAGGCCTACCGCTTCCATTGCCATGCGTATCGGCGAGTAGCCTTTTATGCCGTCAAATCCAAGCCCTGGGATGTGAAACACTTCCTCAAACGGCAAATATACTGTTTTGCCCCTGTCGTTTGTTTTGTAGCGTATTTCGCCAGTTTCTGTGTCTTGTTCAGGTTCAATTTGCGTCCAGGGGATGATATTGAGTTCAGTCACTTGTCCCCTTCTGTTTCGTATTATCTGAGCATAACAGTTGCCCGATGTTACAATATGCCCCATCATTGTTTCTTTGAATGTGAAGGAAGGCATATATCGGTTTGGTACGCTTTTAAGTATGTCGTAAAGTGGGTGCTCGGCTGCTCTGTCTTTGCCGCTGGATTTATCCCCGGGCTTTCTGTCTCTATAAAGTATAATAGGCGTTGATGCGAGAGTCTCCGCAAGTACCCTTATGCATGCAAAAACTGCCGTAAACCTCATGGCAGTTGACTCATTTACCGTTATCCCGCTGTTGGATTGGGTACCGATGATAGCCATTTTAATTTGTTTATCCCAGTCAGCTAAAGTAAAATTTTTTAATAACTTTTTTGCCAGAATTCCCAATTAGATCACCGCCTTTCCGGCAGCCCAAGCCAGATAAATGCAAGCCCTAAAATGATAAACATTAAAGGCGGATATATCATGTATAGCCCCTTGGCTAACGATAATCCGCCAATGATTATCAAAAAGTCATTATAATCCGGCTTAGGAATTTTAGGTATTTTCAATTTCCTCACCTGCCTTATACCGTTAAAACGCCACGGGTTTCGTAGACTGATGTTTGCCCTTCCATCCGCATTGCTACAGCCATTGCGTTTATAAGCGCAACAGTCAAATCTATACGGTCTACAGATTTATTTTTCATAGGCTTTACGTTTTCGTTTCCATCCTGGGCCACAATTACATTACCAAAACACCATCTAGCCAATGGGTTTTCTTCATGTGTTATTTGTCCCGACCTCATAAGCCTTTCAGTTTCCTTCATGGCCGGAGACATATGCGCCATATTCTGTGGTATTTCCAGTATATTTAAGCCTTCTTTTGCAAGCCTTTGCGTCAGCATACGGCTGTTCCATGGGTCGGTACCCATATATTCAAACTTATATTGCTTACTAAGCTGTAAAATCCTTGCTTCAACAAATTCATAGTCTACTACATTCCCGGGAGTTGCATGTAGATATCCTGCATTCACCCATCTATCGTACGGCACCTTGTCACGCCGTGAACGCTCTTTCATATTGTCTTCAGGAATCCAGCCTTCAGATATAAACCGCCATTCACCTATTCCATCTTGTGGCGGGAATAACAACACCAATCCGGTCAAGTCCGTTGTGCTTGATAGATCAAGCCCGGGATAACATCGCTTGCCGATTAGCTCGGACTTACTCCATTTGCCGGTAGTTGCATCCCACAATGTTAATGGCAGCCATCCTACCTGTTTTACAGCTATCCATTGATTAAGTCTTAACCATCGGAATAGCCGCTCTGCACTTTCACTATTTCTAGCTTGTAATGCCTCCTGCCTTACGGTTTCGATGCTAATTGTCTTACCAAGTGAAGGATTTGCCATATACCATGTTTTTTCATCGAATATGTCAGCATCTTCAGGCGCACCATATATCTTTACATACCAGGTTGGGTCATAAATTTCTCCATCTCGCACTTTTCTTGCATACTCATGTATTTCCCATCCTATTGATTTGCGATCTGGATCGTCTCCAGCAGTAGTTATAACCCACCAGAGTGGCTCTTTTCGTGCTGCCCCTGCGCCAAATGTCATGACATCCCATAAGTCACGGTTTGGTTGAGCATGGAGCTCATCGAAAATTACAACCGTAGGGTTGAGCCCGTGCTTTGTATATGCTTCTGCAGAAAGCACTTTTAGCGTAGTACCTGTAAGTGTATTTTTAATTTCTTTTTTACTGTCTGTTAGCTTTAATATTTCTTGCAATTCTTCTGACTGTTCCCTCATGCCGCAAGCTGCTTTATATACAAGTTCTGCTTGTCCTCTATCAGCTGCGCAACAACATATTTGCCCGCCTGGTCCATCACATGTCAAGTGATATAAAGCTATTGCGGCTATGAGAGAGGTCTTGCCGTTTTTTTTCGGGATTTCGAGATAAGCGTATCTATATTGTCTGTATCCGTCATCCTTCACTGTTCCATATACATTCCAAAGCACATCATACTGCCAATCGAGCAATAAAAAGGGTTGACCGTAAAAATCGTCAACCGCTTTTAACATCTGTATAAACTCTATAGGTTCCAGTGCTCTATCCTTATCATGTCGCATTTTTCCCAGCCTGCCTTCGTTCTAAAAAAGCGGCCATTGGAGATTTCTCAGCACTTTTGTCTGGTGTCTTCGGTATGGAGCGTAACGCCGACTGAATAGTCATAACATTCTCTTTTTCTATAGCAAGCATCATTTTGCGCTTTTCCATGAGCTTTTTATCGAGGGCTAAAAACCTGTTCTGGATGCCTTCTTTCTTTTCCAGGTATGTAAGGAAATCTATTTCTTGTTTCTGATAAGCCTCAAAAACCTCTTTGAGGTCGTCATTACATTGTTCCTTTAAGAGTTCCACCCCCTTGCATTCGCTGTGCAGCAAACAATACCGGTTGATTACTGCCTCGTGAAGAGCATTATCTTGGTCTATGGCCTTAAGGACTTTTTTTAACCGTTTGAATTCTTTATGTGCTATGGGATCGTCTTTAACCTCGGGCCATTCTTTTAAAGAGATACCCGTAAGCAGTTTCTTCTCTGCTTTTTCTCTTACTTCCTTTTCAGCTTTTGTCCGATGGCCCTTCACCAGGACCAAGGGTTTTGTTGGTCTGCCTCCTGGCATCAGGACCACCTCCAAACTGTTTAGTTTTGGGAAAAAATTTCGCGCGAAGCTGGGCGCGCGGTCTAGGGCCGAAAGGCTGCAGGGATTTATACCCCCCTACCCCTAGCAAAGTTACTATCTTCAGTAGCTGTCTTCCTGTCATGGCACTGCTTGCAAAGCGGTTGCCAATTCGATTCATCCCAGAAAAGCTCGTAGTCTCCTTTGTGAGGCCTTATATGGTCAACAACAATAGCAGGAACTATCTTTCCTTGCTTCATACACTCTGCGCATAGTGGGTTAGCACTCAAGAATCGTTTCCTTGCCTTTCTCCACCTTGCATCATATCCCCTTTGCGCCGCTGTGCCCCGTCTTTCATCCTGCCGTCTTTGCTCCTGCTTCTTGTGCTTCTCACAGTACCGCTCTGTTGTCAGCTCCGGGCACCCCGGCCAGCTGCATGGGCGCTTTGATTTTGTCGGCATATAATCAACTCCAAAATAAAAGAGCCCGAAGGCTCTCATCTGTATATCTTCTCTATTATTTCTTTCAGTTGTTCTGGCGTATAATTTGCCATATACTTTAACGAGGTTTTTTCTGCAAATTCAGCCACAGAATAAAACTGCAGGAAAGCGTTTTGTATATCTTCTACTGTATCGAAAGGTTGTCTGGAAAAATATAACTGTGTTAATTCTGTTGCTACATCAAGTGGATTTCTTTGAATTGGTGTCGGTTTTACACTGATATTATCTGGCATCATTACCACCTCCTTTCACCGTCTCTATTCGGCAAAAGGAGACGCATTCCTTTACAAAAATAACGACATATTTTTACACCTCGCCGCCCCCGCCCCGCAGCTGTATGAGGTGTACCTTTTCCGCCCTTTTCGGCCACCAAATACGAGAAGCACCTGCTTCCGCAGATGCTTCTTCACGATATCATAATATCACAGGTAAGTGTATCATTTTGTATCATTTTCTCCAACTGCTTTTAATGCTTGCCCATGAATCCGATGTACTTGAGCCCAAGCATAATTCATTTCCACAGCTATAGTTTCCCATCTCCTTCCCTCGATATATCTCAATCTCATCAGCAGCCGTTGATCTGCCGGCAATCTTATGATTGCGTCCTCGATTTCCCCCCTCAAGGTAATTAACTGGTATAAATAGTCGTTCAGTTTACTTTCAAAGTCCACTATCTTAGCGATAATATTACCAGTCCTGTCCACTGCACAATTACTTTTTGGCAGGCCGTCGGGCTTTGGCGGCGCTAAGAGACTTGTCCTTAACTTCTCGATTTCCTCCTCCAGTAGAAGAATTTCTTTTTTCAAGTACTGGTACTGTCTTAGTTTTTCTTTTGTCAATTGACCTTCCCTCCTCTATTCCCGTCAGCCTGGCCCTCTCCTTCTTTCTTTCGGCCCACCAGTCAGAGTACTTGACATTTTCCAGGTCCAGCATGGCGCCACATCGCTCGCATTTTGCCGCCGTCTCGGTAACGGCGTCCATGTAGTACCCGCATATAGGGCATTGTACGGCTATCATGATTGTTGGCACGCCTCTATCCCTCCTTACCTCGCTTTTTCTTGCACCCTCTTCTTAGCTCCCCTATTTTGTTATAAATGTCCGCAATGATTATCCCTGCTTTTGTTAATTCAACGTCATTCTGGATTAAGTTCTTTTGGTTTAACCGGACCAATTGTTCCCGAGAAACAAGTATCAGGTTCTCAGGATTGAGGTTCCTCTTGTTGCCATCCCCGAATATGACCGCATGCCCTTTCGGGACCGGACCGTTGGCGGCTTCCCAAATCAACACGTGTTTTGCTTTCCACTTGTTCGGGTCGGCCGCTTTTACCTCTACATACCCGTCTGCGCTAATCCGCTCAGTCCCTATCGGCTTATAATTCCATGGGGCGTGTCCTTTTTTGAATTGAGTGGCTTTTCCGCCGCAGTTGATTCCTTTTTTGCCCTTATTGAACGGTATATGACCCGGTTTGAACTGACCGGTCAAACCACTGTTTAGCTTGTGATTTTTCTTAAAAACTTTAATTTGATTACAGGTTAAATTCAACCCAAAATGCCTGTTGAACATTTCTGTTAATTCTGCATTGCTGCGGCCTTTTACGCGGTCCTTGATAAATTCACGATGTTCCGAAGTGAAATAATGCTTGGTCATTTTGTATTACTCCCTGAAAAATTCCGCCCTCAACATCGGGGGCAATTTTTTGTCTGCATGATCTCCATTGCCGTACTCGTGCATGAACATTCTAGCTTTCAGAACTAAAGACCCGTTCGCTATGATTTGCGCTGCGATATCTGAAATTGCCTTTGCCCGATTAATTTCTTCCTGCAATTTTTCACCTTTTAGATCTTCTTCGCCAAGACGTTCAAGCTGTGCAAAAAGATGGTTGTTTAAATCACCTAATGTATTTTTCATTTTTCTTAACCTCCATTTCGCATAAAAATGCTATATTACACGCCAGGTGCCACAGGTGCGGCAGCCCGCTTTCTTCGTCTTTTCCCTCCGGGTCGTCCAAGTAAGCCAGGAAGTGCCTGAAAGCCGCATCTCGGTATCTTTCTTTTTCTACCTTACGCCAGTTTTCCGAATCGCCATATTTTTTAGTCCCATATTCCCGAATAGCGGCAATGTCCCGGATTATTTGTCGTGGTACCAAAGTCAGCCGTAGTTTGCCTTCATCGGCTTTTGCTGTGTTCATTACCTACTAACCCCTCCCTCTTTGTGTTTTTCAATCCTTACCCGCAGGGCGTTCATCAGCTTGTCCTGCGTGCTGCCCTTGTCCTCCAAAGCCGCCATGACATCCTCATCCACGCCCCCGGACACAACCAGGTGATGGATAATTACTTTTTCGGCCTGGCCCTGTCTGTGTAACCTCTTATTGGCCTGCTGGTACAGCTCCAGGGACCAGTTAAGGCCAAACCAGATAACATGATTTCCACCCTTCTGAAGGTTCAGACCATAGGCGGCGCTGGCCGGGTGCGCAAGTAAGATATCAATCTTCTTGTTGTTCCAATCATCCTCATCCTGGGGCCCTTTTAGCTCTCGTATTCTCAGCCCGGATCCAGCCAGGGCTTTTTTAATTCTGACCAGGTCGTGCTGGAAATTATAGAACACCAGCGCCGGCTGCCCGTTCAATCCCTCGATAAGCTCCATAAAGGCCTCAATCTTGCACTTATGGATTTCCACCATGTTTTTATTCTCGTCATACACAGCCCCGTTGCACAGCTGTAGAAGTTTGTTTGTCAGGACTGCCGCGCTGCCAGCATCTATTGTGGACTCATCCACTTCAAGAAGCATTTCTCTTTCCAGCTTGTCATAGGCTGCCTGGGCTTTTTGGTCCAGCACCACCGGCACATTTACCGGGATGCAATCAGGCAGTTCTAAGTAGTCCTCCGCTCTCATGCTCACGCAGATATCGCTGATTTTCTGCTGTATTATTTCGGCTGCCCCCGGCTTAGGCATATAGCTGAAAACATGGTCCCGGTCTCTCTGGTCCGGTTCAAAATATCTCTCCCGGTAATGCGTGATCTTAGCCCCAAGACGTTTTCCTTCGTCCAGTAAATACACCTGTGCCCATAAGTCTAATAATCCATTTGGTGCCGGAGTGCCGGTAAGCCCGACAAAACGTTTAATATGTTTCCGTACCCAGCTAAGAGCTTTAAACCGTTTTGCTTGGTGATTTTTGAAACTGCTAAACTCATCCACTACCACCATATCGAAGGGCCAAGCGTTCCGGTAGTATTCGACTAGCCACGGCACGTTTTCCCGATTGATAACGTAAATATCTGCCGGTGTGTTCAGGGCTCGAATCCGCCTGCTTACTGGACCAAGCACCAGAGATATCCGCAACAATTTTAAATGGCCCCACTTTGCCGCCTCTTTACTCCAGGTTGCTTCTGCCACTTTTTTCGGGGCGATGATAAGCACTTTGCTCACTGCAAACCGGTTATACTTCAGGTCATTTATTGCTGTTAAGGTGATTACTGTTTTGCCCAAACCCATGTCCAGGAAAAGCCCCAATGCCTCATCGGTCAAAAGCCTATGAATACAGTATTTCTGGTAACTATGCGGTACAAACTTCAACTGCACCTAACTCCTTTGATGAATTCGTTTACCCCCTCTTTGCTGTCCAGGGTCAGGACTTGAAAACCCAAGTTGCGAATTCTCGTTTGTTGTCTCAACTGCAAGGGGGTCGGTATTTTACCCGGTACTTTCAATTCGACAAATACAACTTGGCCGCCAGGAAGTAATATCATCCGGTCTGGCACCCCAGCATTACCAGGGGAAATAAATTTATAGGCAATGCCGCCGGCGGCTTTTACTTGGTCCCGTAAGTACACTTCAATGTCTCGTTCCCGCATTACCGTTCCTCCGCAAAATACAGTAATAAGGCATCTTTGATTTTGGACCGATTTTCACTGTTCAGCTGTATCCCATATTTATGTTCCAGGAGACACCTGAATTTTGCCCCTTCTAAACCACTCCAAAAAGTCTCAACTGCAATTCCAAATTTTGTTCGTACAGAGTGAAACCGCGGATTATACTCACTTTTTTCGTGATACGTAATCTGGGGATAACAGAATTTAAAAATCAATCTCTTTAACTCTCCATCCTGTTGAATTATCTGTAAAAAATCCGATATCGTTTTCACACCAATCACACCTTCGCGAATTTTAAGAGCTTTGACACACAAACACAGTTCCTATACGCGTATATGTGTATTTCTTATTTAGGCTATATTAGAGGGGTATATATACCACCTACCCCCTCTATTTTTCTTTATTTTTTATTTCTTTAATTGTAAATGTGTCAAATGTGTCAATAATATATAAACCCTTATAGCCCAAGGCCTTTAGGGTGACACATTAACTGTGTCAGATGTGTCAGATGTGTCAAATTGTATAATCCTGGAATGTGTCAATGTGTCAGATGTGTCAGGCATTTGTGTCAAAGATATTTGCCTAGAATACCCTCTTTGGTGGCCATATGCTCTACCAAATTGGCGTGCGTTTTTGTCCTTTTTCCAACCTGGTAAATTATCCAGGATCCCATTTATTTCAATTACATCTTGTCGGCGCATAAAACTGATGTCTTTTCCAAAAAGCTCGCACCAGATTTCAGCTGCGCAAATTCTATCTCTTGGTACGGTTTTTTCTGTTTGGTTTTTGAACTCCCCTGACCAGTACATGCGCCGTTCTGATAAGCTCCGCTTGTACCAATTGGTTGGTACTTGCCTCTCTACAAATTCTCGAATAACACCCTCTTTGGCATTACTTTCTCTATGGGCTTCCTGCTCTTGTACTGAAATTCTTTCGGCTTCACCGGATAAATACAAAGGTTCTCCTAGTTGCCAGGCCAAAAATGCCTCAGCCCATATCTGATCAACTTCTTCTTCCAGTTGGGTAAATACATTTTTAGTTGGTTCCTGTAACCCCACGTCCACGGGCCAAAAGCGCCGGTTCCCGGTCCGGTCTCTTAGAAATTCACTGTCATTGGTTGTTCCGAAAAACACACACCGACGGGAATATACCCCCGTTCGTCTACCATATGGTTCCCGGTAGATGTCTTCTGTTCGACTCAGAAATTGTTTTACCGCGTTTGTCTCTGCTCGACTTAGGCCGTTCAGTTCTCCAAGCTCGTTGATCCATACTCCCTGGATCATTTCTGCGGCTTCTTTACCTTCGAATATTTGAAGACTATCGGAAAACCACCGTCGACCAAGTATTCTTAAAAAAGTACTTTTACCTATTCCTTGTGGGCCCACAAAGATGGGCATATAGTCGTATTTACACCCAGGTGTCATCGCTCGAGCTACGGCGGCCGCTAATGACTTCCGAATGACTGCTCTGGTATAAACATTGTCTTCGGCTCCCAGGTAATCAATGAGCAGAGTATCCAAGCGTTTAATTCCGTCCCATTTTAAACTTGTCAGATATTCCTGGACCTCGTTAAACCGGTTTTTGTGAGCGCACAAAGTCATAGCAGCGTACATACGCTTATCAGCAATTTGAATCTTATAAACATGCTCCAGATAGTGCATTAACCCGGCATCGTCGGCATCTTCCCAAACCCGTCTTTCTGTCCGGCTGTTCCACGGTAACGCTCCCAAAGCCATACCCCGGTTAGCGAACTCATCAAAGGCCAGTTTTCCTTTTAACAGTGGGTCATTTTCCAGGATGACAAGAACATTGTTGATAGTTTTTGCCGGCAACCCGGTAGTGGAACTGACGGCCAGCTTTTTCATCCAGTTAGCATCATCATCTGGGCTGGCCGCAAACTCCTGAGTAGCTTTCTCATATCGTTCCTGGTTAAGCAGTAGGGCCACTTGTTCATCAGCGGCGGCAAATTCGTACATTGCCTCATAGCTCGGCAGCCGGTTGGTTGGTGTGCCGAGCTTGGCCTCATCGTCCAGCTCTCCAAATTTGTGCAGCCGGACAAGATCAAAAGCATTAACCAGCCGGCCGGAACATGGGTCAGTGGCATGGTGGGAGCAAAGGAATTTCCCATTGTCGTAGACAACTGCCCCGCCTACCGTGGAACCGCCGGTATAGGTGAACCTATCCGAGCTGCCGGCCACCGGCTCATAAACACCCGGAAGAAACACCTCTATAGCCCTGTAGATGTCATACGCTTTGCAAAAGGCACCCACAACGCCAGATTTCTCCAGCGGATCCCCCTGTTTGGCAGCCAGTTTGGTAGCTTTTTGTTGCTGTCCAGGTACCTCCGGCCACTCTGCTACATTCCGCCAGTCCCGGTACATGGCCAAAATACCGTCGGCACTTAGGAAAGGCTTGTCACCGAACTGGAACACATATTGGCTGTCTGAGCAACAGCTTGGCCAGTACATGAGCCGGTGAGCTTCAAACGTTGTCTGGTCTGCCAGGTTTATACCGATTATTTCAGCCATCTTCCTGGCAATCGGCTCATATTCATCAGCTAGTACCGATCTATCGGTTGGTATGAGTACTCGTAAGCGGGGCCGAGCTTCTTCGTGCTTCCGGGTGGAGTAGGTGGCATAAGCACAGCCCAACCCGTCCAGCCGGCGAAGCACATCGGCAGTGCCGCCGGCCGGGATGTTGTCAAGGTCAAGAGTGATTATGTCTCTTGTGGCTACTGTTGAAGCTTTTCTGCGGCCTTCTATCAGTGTGCCGCCGACGAAACCACCGACATCCTTAAGGTCGTCTTGCTGGGCTTTGGGCAGTTTTAAATACTCAACAAGAGGTTCAGTACTCCGGACGGGTACTCTGAGCTTCTTTATCAACTCTGACCAGTATATGGTCTGAGCTGGCCAGTTCTTTGCCCAGCGGCTGCCGGCAGATGAAATGGTTATTTTTCTGTCGTATATAAGCATGGAGTTTTATTCACTCCTTATTAATTATTGGACTAAGTATTTTTGATACTGTTCTTTCCTCCGCCCGGATGTTAGCTGTGCATACACCTGAGTGGTTGCAGGGTTACTGTGGCCAAGCAGTGACTGAACTGCTACTATATCAGCTCCGTTATTCAGCGTCAGTGTGGCCATCGTGTGCCTCATCACGTGCGGATGCAGGTTTTTGCTTATCTCGGCCCGGGCAGCTATGATATCAAACTCTCTTTGTATTGCCCTTTTGCTCATCCGCCTGTAAGGCTTTCTTTGGGTCACGAATAGCGCGGGCACAATATCATCTCTTGTCTTGAGATACTTCTTCAGGTGATAGATGGCTTTGAATGAAAAGTATACTTCGCGCTCTTTGTTGCCCTTTCCGATTACCTTCGCGCTGCGCTGCTGCCAGTCTATATCCTGTCTGTTCAACTGCTGTATCTCGCTTAGACGGCAGCCAGTGGCATAAAACACTTCCACTAGGGCCCTTTCTCTTGGGGTTTGACAGCTCTCACGAATCAGCTCTAACTCCTCAATGCTCAACGCCTTTGGCAAGTGCTTTTCCTTTTTGGGCGGTTTTATCTTCCGGGTTGGATCTCTAGGAATAATTTCTTCTTCTGTTAACCAACCGAAAAAGGATTTTAGTACCGATAGCTTCCGTGAGATAGAACTTAACTTTAGATCCTCAAACTTACCAAGGAATTGCCTGATATCATTAGTTGTCATAGCCTCCACCGGCTTCTGGACAAAGTTGGCGAAAAGCCTAAGTTCTATTTCGTATCCCTCTAAAGTAAGAGGACTTAACCCCTCTAGCTTCTTTGCAGCCAAGTATAGCTTAACTTTTTCAGCTACATCCGGGTGCCCAGCGGTAATTTTACCAGGCCGGATATCATACATTGCGAGTATCCCGGCAATTCTGGACCTAAGCTGCAACTGATCAATCTCGGGAGACAACTCTAATATGCTATACACTAACTCTTTAAGCAGTTGTTCCATTTATACCAACCTCCTGTCATTGGCTTGTCCTGAAAAATGCCGGGCAGGTCCCAGGAAAGACTTTTCGCTTAGGGTGATCAGCCCGAAGCTATCCCGGCAAATTTTGTTATTTATTCTCTTTTTAAGAATTGAGGCTCTATTCGATTTTTAGGTAGCATCAAAAGCATCATTCCACCGAAATTCATTAAACAGTTTTTACCTGTAATGGCTTCTGTCGGAATAATCGCTTCGAAAGTAATTCTGAAAACATCTCTTTTTTTACCTGGAGCATAGGTATTCATCGGGTTAATAGGAGCCAAAACAATGACACCATCGGGATTTTGTTCTTTTATCTGAGAGACAATGTGCTCCACATCTTTAGGTGATACATTTATATAGCAAGTTCTCATTTAATCATTCCTTTCGCACTTTCAATAGTCTTTCTCCAAAATATTCTCAGGGTCAATCTCAAAATCTGCGCATATCTCGTTTAATTCTACTGCAATACAGTTGTATAGCAGACATACATCAATACCAACATCACTGAAATAGTCATAGCCAATCATTTTTACAAATTCTTCTATGTCTGAATAAGGGATCCATAGAATTAGCCTATCTTCACGCCACTCAATTTCTTTATCTTGGCAGAATTTGTAAAGTTGTAATTCCGTCATACGTTTCTCCTTTCGTCATGTTTTCTAAGTGTTTCGGTCAAAATCTCTTCGATTTCTCTGCCACACATAGGGCAGAAGTTTGGCATTTCTTGACTCTGTGAATCAAAGCCTTCGTGGCCAAACCTGACAACATCGCCAAAAAATCTCCAGCGACACGCACAACATTCATAAAGTGACAACGACATTGAATTGCTGTTGTCGATAAATTTTATTTTCGTGCTTTCAAATATATCTTTCATCTAATCACTCCTTTCAGATTTAAAAAACATAGCAGGAAATATAACAATATCAGCTACATAGCCACAGTAACCATTACAATCGCACGCAAGACATTCTCTGGGTCTAAATTTCCATGTTTTTGCTATACTGCAGTTTTTGGTGTCGCATTTCATGTGCTCACCACTCCTTCACATAATTATCTTAAATGTGAAATTAGTTATTATTTCTTAAAGTTTCAACAGCTTCCTTAACAGCCTCATAATCGTAATAAATATTTCCATCACATCCGTAAAATTGTTCAAGTCCTTCATATCCCCATTCCCCGGGATTGGATACAATCGGATTTCCATCTGCATCCCCATGAATCGTAAACCCTTCGCAGATATGTACTTGTATTATGTATTGTGGCGGAGGACATTCATAATCTTTGTGTTGACGTACACAGTCTAAAGCCGAATATCCAACTTCTTTGCCGTGTATACATATTTCACAAGGACAATCAGTACGGCTTATTGTGTAAACTCTATCACCTGGTCTACATGGTAATATCGCAACCCTACCTTTTGACTTGGCAATAGCTATGTCAACAAGTTCATTTATGGACATCCCTAATTCATTTAACACCTTTTCAACCTCGCTCATTTTTCTTATCTCATCCTTTCTTTCCTTCACATTCTTAACATTGCTTCTAAAAACATGTCATTCTGGCTGGTGCAAAGCTTATATCTCCATTCGTTGATATTTGTAAAAAATGCTTATTTTTACAAATATCGAGCATAATCACTACCAGCGTTCCGTCGTTGCGTTTATAACAGTCCTTCCCGTATTTCCAACCAAGATTCTTGGCTTTTCTTTTTGCCCACCAATGCCTTAAGGCGTTTATCTGTACTTGCTCAGTCTCGGTCAACATTGTTTTTACCCCCGCAAAATTAACATTAAATCACCTGTTCAGCATTTCCAATCTCACATAACTCTGGCAAATTCGCCCTTACTAAAGCTTCTGCAAAAGGCGGCGATACTGCATTACCGCATCTCGCAATCTGTTTCGATTTTTGAACCCTTGAAAAATAGCTGTTGGCCTTTTTGATATTAATAGACATGCTCTATTTCTCCTTTCTCAATCTTTTCTTAATCTTTCCGGTAGTAATCGGTTACAAACCCGTCAGCCCTAAGTGGCAATCCCGGTGCCCAGGGTATCGGCTGCCCCATCAACTGACATATTTTTTCCACGTCCGCCTGATTTTCTGGTACATCTAGAACTACCTCATCATGTACGTGAAATACCACCTGATACCCAGCAGCTGCAAGTTTCATAAGGCTTTCTGCCAGGCAGTCCCGGGCAATCGCTTGGACCACATTTTCCACAAGCTTCCCCCCATAAGTCGATAGGACTTCCCATTTCTTCGTATTTTGGTTAATCCCGTGATAATGCAGAGCTTCTTTACCAAAGTCGTTTTGGTGAAGAAAAGGCTTAGGATAAAACAGCTTTCTTCCACTTGGCAGGGTTATGGTGAAAAAGTCTTGTTGTGCATTGTAGTCACATTCCCTGGCTAAGATGAGACCTCTAACGCCAACTGGTTGCCCGGTGCGTATAACTTCAAGAGCGGCGTTTTCAAGAGAAAACCATAAGTCCACTATTCTCTTATTCGTTGATCTCCACCGCTGGACAATTTCCGGGAGTTCTTCTTCTGTCAGCCCCATGTCCAAAGCCCCCATTGCGACAAGAGCACCTGCAGAGCCTTGATATCCAAGGGCCAATTCTGCAACTTTTCCCTTCTGCCGCAGTTCATACTCCGGATTACCTTTGACTATTTTTTCAATCGGTACACCAAACATTTGACTGGTTGAGGCCTCGTATATCTTGCCATGGGTGGCAAAGACCTCAAGCCGCCATTGTTCCCCGGCCAGCCAGGCAATTACACGGGCCTCAATGGCTGAGAAATCAGCAACTAAAAGCACGTGGCCGGGCGAAGGGATGAAAGCGGTCCGTATGAGTTGAGAGAGGGTATCCGGTACGTTGCCGTAGATCAGTTTCAGGGCTTCAATCTTCCGGTTTTTAACTAGTTCCCGGGCATGGCCGAGCGTTTCTAAGTGGTTGCGGGGTAGGTTTTGCGCATTGATGAGCCTACCTGCCCACCTTCCGGTTCGGTTGGCGCCGTAAAATTGGAGCAGCCCCCGGATACGGCTATCTGCACAGACGGTTTCGCGCATGGCCTGATACTTTTTGACCGACGTTTTGGCCAGTTTCTGTCGAATCTCCAGTACCCGCTTTGCCCTGCCTTCATCAATTGACTCAATTAACTTTGATACTGTACCTTTTTGCAGGTTGCCGACTTCCTCACCAATTTCTTCGGTAAGCCAAGCTGTTAGCTGCTTGACCGACTTCGGATTCTCTAACCCGGAAAGCCGCGCTGCTTCGTCCATTAGTTCGCTCGTTACAACTTCGTCAATATGCAAAGCTCCCTCAACAACACTCATGTCTACAGCCACGCCATAGGCATTAATCACCTGGTCTAATTCCCAAAGCCGTTGTTCCTGTTCTGGCACAGGGAAGGCCGACAGCCGCCGTTCGATTTCCATTTCCGTAATGACATCCTGGCAGCAATATTGTTTGAAAAGTTGCCATTTCTCCGGTTCATGATGTGGGAGTGTCCTGGTTCGATGGCCATTTCGTGCTGTCGGGGTGCAGGGTACGCAGAATGTTCTTATCAGGGCTGAGCCTATGCTCATTTTCTTTTTGTCTTGCGGGAGCCCCAGGGCTTCTCCTATTTTGTTCAATCCCGGCGGGTACCCGCAGTACAGACCATGAAGCATCGTGCAGCGCCACTGTGACAGCCAGGACTCCGGCTGATAGATACCAAGATGTTTGGACAGGCAATACCACTCAAATGAAGCATTGTAGGCGTGTTTGATGACCGACGGGTCGCGTAATGCGTTGATAATCTCCGGCGGTAGTTGCTCACCTTGCGCCAGGTCAATTATTTGCACCGGTTGACCGTCGAAGGAGTAAGCGAATAAAAGGATTTGGAAATCAGGGGACTGTACATATCTGTACAGTCCCGCTTTTTGGATTTCCACGGAGGAGAAAGTCTCTAAGTCGATGCTAAGATGCTTCATAGCCCCATGACTCCGCCGGCAATCGGTTTACCGGTGATCGGGTCAATCTGCGTGGGTGGTGCGTAAGGCTGCTGGTAGTTTTGCGATGAGTAAACCGGTTGCTGATATGACGGTTGAGGTGTAAAACCATCCCCGAAAGCGGCCTCAACGGAAATTCTCCCGCCCAATGGTTCGCCGTCGGCAATCTTTTGCACTGGCCCCAAACCGCAACCAACGCCTTTTTTTCCGCTGTTGTTGTAGGCAAAGAAATTCACATTTACCCGTGCATACATGCCGGAATATACTTCTGTTTGATTAATAATCGGATTAAGGTTTATATCCACAACAGCCGGTTGTTGTTTCGATGAGGCCGTCATAACCCAGTGTCCTTTGCACTCGTCTCCAAACGGCATACCATCGCTTGGGCGCACTCCGTCTCCGTCATGGAGCGGGATGGCTATCTGAGGAGGACGAACACCGTTCCATTTGGAATTGATGCCTTGCTGGATAGCGGCCTGTATAGCTGCATCAATACGTTGCTTTGTCGCTATGTCGGATTTGGGAATCAGAATTGTTACACTGTACTTTGGTTCCTGGCCTTGTCGGGCTGCATAAGGTTGAAACAAATGCACATAGCTTAACCGTACTTGTCCAGTTGTAACGTTTGTAGGGTTTATTTGATTACTCATTTTCATTTCCTCCAATCTCATTTTTAAATACTTCATTTGGATCCGCTTGCAATGTAATCGCTTGACGCTTATCGCTTTCAGGTGCGAGTGTCGGTTTGCCGGGTGGCGTGTTGACGTATTCGGTTAGCAGTTCTTTAAATTTCGCTTTACCGAGTAGTTTTTCAACGCTTGCCAGCGTAATCGGTTTGCGCTCATAAAGTATAGCTTCATCATAACCAGCATTAACAAGAACTTTAAACGCTTCATCTTGATCGGTGAATTGTCTCACGCTGCGTCCCTCGACCGCCTTCCAGCCGGGTATTTCATTGCCTTTCAAACATTCAGCCAATGCGTACTCTTCCAAATCTTTAACCCAGGTGGCCAGGTTTTGCGCTCTCACCAGGATTGCGCCCACCTCTTCATTGGTGATAAGAGGTGGCTTCATGCCGTGATATTCTTCCAGGCTGGTATTAAACTCAGCCCGGGCCCGGCAGAGGGCTTTTGCTCGGCAGAATTTGCAATGTTCGCCGGAAACAAACTCACCCTCACCTTTGAAAGCTTTTTGAGCTATTGGTTTGATACTTTCACCCCAAGCCAGCAGGTCAGCCAAGGGCATTTCATATTCTGAGATAACATCAAGACGCGGTTGTATGATCGCCATTTTCACAGTCTCAATCTGGTACAGGATGCTATAGGCCGCATAAGCGCCCAGGGCGTAAAGCATCATTTGCGGGTTTCGTTCAGCGCTCACCGGGACGCCCTTGCCGTATTTAAAGTCGATTATGTGCATCACATTTCCACCGATTATGATGCAATCGCCGGTCCCAAAGCCCTCCGGAGCATATGTGCTGTAATCCAGTCTTTTCTCGATTGCGATATATGGCGGTGCGCTGAATCCGTGCGCAATTCCGGATAAATAGTCCAGGTATGTATCGGTATGTCTGAGCATCTCTTCCTGGTACAACGGGTTTTCTTGCAGCGCTTTCAGTTTTCTGGCAAATGTTTTCGGGCCCATCGGTTCAGTGAAGTGCTTTTTAGCTTTCAGTTCTGCTATCGCATGCGCCAAGCGGCCTTCTTCCGCGTATTCGCTTTTTGTCTCGGGCAGCTTTTCTTCGAGCCTGGCTGACGGTGTACATATCAGCCATTTATGAGAGCTGCTGGCAGACAGCAGGGCGTGTTGTTCGCTCATATTTTTGCACCTAGAGCCCGGAGCTGTGTTGCAAAAGCGCCGTATTGCTTTTGAGGAAGCATCGTAAGGGCTTGTACACCAAATGAATTTAGAAGTTCTACAACCTTCTCTCTCTGTCCGGCATCAATAAGCTGGGTAGCGGCTACAGCTAATTGCTCCATTGTGTAAGTTTGAGCAGCAACAGGCACGGTTGCAGCAGGCGCGGCAGGCGTGGGTGTTACGGGGCCAGCTGTCGGTATGGCGGTTGGAGCTTGTATCACCGGGGTAGGTGCAGGTATGGGATTTTCAGACAGTATCGGCTTATTTACGGCTTGAGCCGCAGTTTCAACTTGTCTTTCAGCTAATTTGGTAGCTTCAAAGAGTGCTTGCAGGGTTCCGGTTTCCACCCCTCGCATTAATTCATCCGGGTTAAACTCAATCAGTATTCTCACTCTTACCTCTCCTTTATCTGTTTGGTTTATAAACGTTTAATCCAACTTTGATGTCGTCTTTACCGACTGGCTGATTGCCTTCGGTGCTGGCAATGACAATAGATTTGCCACTGGAAGATGGGCCATATTCTTTAGACAGGTCCACTTCGATTAGCAGCTTGTCTCCGTTTACGGTAAGCTTGACATTTTTCACTGATTATCCTCCTCCCAATTCCAGGCTAATTGCTTGTCTTTTTCCTCTATGATAAAATCATTTTGAATGATTATTTTTTTTGTTCGCTCCTGTTCGGTCGCTATACCGGCAGGAGTTTTTCTTATTTCCAAGCAGATGCAATACGGGAATTTGCCTGGTGGACTGCATAAGTCGATAGCATCACGCTGGCATATTTCTTCTTTACAATATTGACAGTCATTTCTCGGGCAATATATTGTCGTCAATCTTCTTCGCCTCCTTTGAAGGTCACGTGTTTACCGTCTTCGATAGTTACTGCAATGCCTTTTTCATAAAGCCATATGGCCTGTTCTAAAGTTATTTTGTTGCTCGAATTTTTGTAAGTGACTGGCATTTGTGCTCACCCCCTCCCTTCGGTATTTCTCTCGGCTTGGTGCTGTGTCGGTGCAATATCACCAAAGCGTCAGGCCTGTCTTGCAATACAAGCCAATTGTCAGGGTTCAGGCGTTTGGACGAAATGAGGATTTTTTGCCGCAGGGTTGGCCGTTTGCCCATTCTCATAAGCTTGTACACCTCTTCTTAAACTACTTGCCAGCCTCTAGCTTTTGCTGTTTTGTTCAGATCAATCTGAGCTTGAACAAAAGTCTGGTGCCAGGGGAATATGCTGCAAGCTTTTTCTTTATTGTTCCCTGGTTTGCGGTAGAAAGTTTTATGTACGCCTCCGATTCCGCCCCGGACAAAATATATCCAGCCTCGCTCATCTGTGTATTTTTTGATGAAGCCGCAGTCTGCACAAACATTGTTTTTAAAATCACTCTCCAGGGCAGGGCATAGACAACATGGATGTTCTCTTGTCATTGTTTCACCTCGCTTTCAAGCCGCACTCGCCGCAGTAAAAATTGGTGCTGTAAAGATCGCCTTGGGTGTACACATGAAACAGCATGTTTTCATCAACCTGGACTTCAGCCCCGCATCCAGGGCAACGCGTAAACACATTATCCTCGGTCAGTTCAACCCTGATCTCAACGCCCTCGGCAAGCTTATACTTGAGATAAAAATTAGAGAGAATAGTTTCCATGTTTCATCGCTCCTTCACTTTTGTTTTTAGCAGTTCTAGCAGCTTCTGACGGCCCTTTTCGTTATACCGCCAACTTGGCACTTGCTTGTCACTATACGGAGACTTGTCCAGCACGCTGATGCCGTACTCGGGCGTTTTCAGTCCGTTCGCATTAGCAATCTTACCTATTTTGTTAGCGCTTATTCCTGTTTCTTTGGCTATATCTGATGCGGTGTATGTTTTTTCCACCTCCGGGCGATAGTTAATTTTGCTGTCGGTCAGTACTTCCAGCGCGTTAATGTTGAGCAGTTCAACTGATACGGGGCTGAGTGATTTCCCGTCTTTGGATTGCAGGATTAACTTGGCCTGCCGTACTCTTGCGTTTATCAGCCTGGCTTCGGCGTTCATGCGTTTTATTTCGAGCTCCTGGAGCTTGTCCGGGGATACTACGACGACCTCGCCCTTGCGGAGGGCCTTGAGGATTTTGCGCACCCAGGCACGGAATGCGCGGGCCTTTTCCGTTTTGGCCAAAAAGGTTACTTCGTAAATGCCGTCCTCGGTGAATACGCGGGTTTCCTGAACTCCGGAAGGGGTACCCAATTTGACTACCCCTGAGAATTCAATCTCTCTTAAGTACGGGTAGCGGTCAAGTATTTTGCTGATTGCTTGCTTGGGGTATTCATAACCCAAGGCTTGTCCTAGTTGCTCGGTAGTCATACAGATTTGCTCTTGTTCGTTTCGGTAGAAATCACATTGAATATCTCCGAAGTGTTCGGATTTGATTAAGGCTAGATTACTCATACATGGCCTCCTTTCTTCCCGGTTTGCATAATGGGGCAGGGTTAGTGGCATAGATATGTATAGCTCTCTATGCTAGCTTGGTGTTGCTATTACGCAACTTTTTAGTTGAAAAAATATCCAACTCTATTCCATAGTGTTGGCATATTTTTTCAACTTCTGAGAATGAAAAATCAAGAGTTCCATTTATTTTTTGACTGACTGTGACATGGCTTACATTAAGTAGTTTAGCGACTTCCTTTTGTTTTATTCTATTCTCCAAAAGAAAAAGCTTAAACCTCAGATATGGCTGATGTTTAAGCGGTTTATTACTCTTTTTCATGAGTGATCACCTCCGATCTGTTGTTATTGCGTAACTTAATTTTATTATACCATTACATATTTCGTAGTCAACAACTTTATTTACTCATTTTTAAATATTTGTTGTTAAAGCGCAATTTTTGGGGTATAATACGATTAAAATATATTTTAATTTTGTTGTTTAGAAAGGAAGATAATTATGCCAAAAACTTTTGGCGATAGGCTTTATGAATTAAGGAAAGAAAGCGGATTGACTATGGATGAATTTATAGAAGCGTTTAATCGTAAATATCCAGGTACAATATTAAATAAATCAATAGTTTCAAGATATGAAAATAATATACATACTCCCAAAAGGTTTACTATAGTTGAGCAAATCGCTGATTTTTTTGGAGTATCTATAAGCTATATGGCGGGAAAATCAGATAACAAATTTGGGGGCGAGGAAAACTGCAAAAAACTCCCTGTCATCGGCACAATTGCCGCAGGAACCCCCATTTTTGCCCAGGAAAACATCGAGAGTTACGAATACGTACCAGATAACTTTCACGCTGACTTCTGTCTTCGGGTCAAAGGGGACAGCATGATAAATGCTCGCATTTTAGATGGAGACATTGTTTATATACGTAAACAATCTGACGTAGAAAACGGCGAAATTGCTGCCGTCCTAATCGACAATGAAGAGGCCACTTTAAAAAGAGTGTACAAGCTCAACGGCACAATAATACTTCGTGCCGAAAACCCAAACTATAAAGACATAATCATAACAAAAAAAGACAATAAAGATATAAAAATTATTGGTAAGGCAATATTTTTTAAATCGGAGGTGAGATAAATGGCAAACATAAGGAAGCGGCCAAACGGGACATATCAGGCTGCCATATATGTTGGCCGGGATGCAAATGGGAAAAAGATCATAGAATACATCACCCGGGACAGTTGGCACGAGTGCAAGGCTGCTGCCAGGGAAAGGGAACAGGAGCTGGAGGCATGGAATAACGGTGGCTCCCTCAAGAAAATCAAAGTCGTTGATTGGATAGAGGAATGGATAGGACTCAACGAAAAAAGACTCTCTCCTTCCACAGTGAAACTATACAAGATGTACCTGCGCGCACACTATGCGCCTTTTTTTGGCAACATGAAGCTGGACAAGCTGGCCGGAAATGAAATATTACTTCGCCGCTTTATGGCCGAAAAACTGAAAACCGTTTCCGCCAATACTACCTGTAAACTAATGACCGTTTTAAATAAAATTCTTAGGGAGGCCCTGAGAGACAAAAACCCACTTAAATACATTGAGCTTCCCAAGAAAGAGAAATACGTCCCACATGTTCCAAATGACGCTGAGTTCGCTCAAATTCATGAGGCAGTGAAAGGTACTATAGATGAGCTTTTCATTCTTCTGGCGGCCTGGTGTGGGCTTAGACTGGGTGAAATATGCGCCCTTAAACCAAATGATATTTTTCGGGAAAGAGGGGTTATCAGAGTTGACGAAAGCCTGGCCGTGAATGACCAATACGAATGGGAGTACAAGCCTCCCAAGTCGGCAAACGGTGTCAGAGAGATAGCGGTTCCTGAATATCTGATGGATCTACTCAATGACTATATAATCAAAAAAGGAAAAATCCCCGATAAGATATTTGACTATGTACCGGGAGGATACACTCACCGCTGGGCCCGAATAGTCAAAGAGAAAAACCTCCCTGACATTCGTTTTCATGACCTGCGCCACTATCACGCATCCTGGTTGTATGCCCAGGGCATCCCGGACCAGTATGCCGCAAAAAGGTTAGGCCACGACATTCAAACGCTCAAAGGGATATACCAGCACCTGGGCCTGGATAAAGAAAAGATTCTGGATGATAACATTAGACAACTACTTCCCAGAGGAAAAAAACAAAAAGAAAATGCCGGACAAAATAATCAAGAGGCCACCTAAAAGGGCGGCCTCTCTATATTTCGTGCCAGACAAAATGCCAGACAAAACGTTAAAGTATATTTTAACGCTGTTAAAATTAATTTAAACAATTACCTTTTGCGCAACTTTTATCTGATAAATCAATGACTTTTAAAACCTTGATAATACTGAATATGTGAAAAAATTGAGCGAAACACAACAAAGCAGACTCAAAATCTGCCGCTCGCGAGGGCGTGGGGGTTCAAGTCCCTTCCGCGGCACCATTGACTTTCAGGGATTTTAGTTAGGCAAGAAAAATGTTAAATGCTCAACAAATGCCAGACAAAAATTCAATACACCCCCCCAAAAAATAAAAACCGCCTCATAGCTAAAAAGGCTAAGGGCGGGTGGCCGCGAAGGCGACCTATAAAATTGTTAGATAGATAACTCGTGAATCATGAATCAATTTTAACATATCATATCGTTCTTTTACCAGGTGGCTATCACGCCACCTTTTTCTTATCTCATCGTTTTTTTACTTGATTAAATTTATCTCTTTTGCCAGTATACTTGATATTTTTGATGATTTTAGGCGGTATATTTGATTTAGGCCCCATATCAAGTCAAAAACCTCTTCTCAGATTGTGTTCTTCCGGGCTTCCACTTCACTTCGGAGGAAAAGCCGATCTTTTGCCATTTCTTTTATGGGACGCAATTTGCCGCGCTTAATTAAGTCGTAGATGTTCTGCCTGCTGCATTCCAATATATCGAGTGTAATTCTATATATCACCTTTATAGTACCTAATAGCCTGTAATCCCAGAATACATCCTACTAGCCAGAATCCCCCGGCAGCAAAACCTGCTAAAACATCACTAGGGTAATGAACACCTAAATAGATTCGGCTTATACCAATTGACAAAACTAAGAATAAAAAGATAAAGGTAAAGAGATATTTAAGTCCCCTTGTCTTTAAGTTAATCCACATTAGATAAGCGAGCATTCCGTAAAAAGCAAAAGATACCATGGCATGACCACTAGGAAAACTATACCCCGTTGCTGTTACTAATCTTGCAATATCGGGCCTACTACGATGAAAAATCCATTTTAACAGTTCATTCATGAGCCAACTACCGGCTAAGGCCGTAATAACCATAATAGAATCCCAAAAGTGCTTTTTCATTTTGAGGAGAAAAAACCAGGCTACAAGGGCAAGAGAAATCATAATAACCCAAGACCCCATCGTGGTTATCACTTTCATAATTTGCGTTGTCAATGGACTGTTAATAAGAGTTACTGCATCAGTTACTATTTGATCAAATATCTTTAATTCATTATTAATCAGTGCCTTAGCTAGCTGGGCGAATAACAGCATAAATCCCAGACCTAGAGCTAAGCCCCCTACCAGGTAGTTGCGAAAAACTCCAAGAGGTGAAAGCTTTTTAGCAAATAAATCTTCGATTTTTAAACGAATTGTTATCCATACTTTTCTGAGGCAGAAAACTACCTTTGTATTTCTAGAAATTAGATATAGTACAACTACCAAAAGAGTAACTACAACGGTAATGATTTCAAAATAATTGTTTAGAAAATCCTGAGCCTTAGTCCCCAAAATAAAAATCAATAGCCCTTCTAAAAAAAAGCGAGCACCACGAGTAAAAATATTTTTGGTATCCATCGAATTGAGCAAATCCACACCCTTCTGTGCTATTATACCAGCATTATTCACCAAAACATCAATTTGCCCAAAAGAATCCAGACATTTTTCTACTATTGCTTCAACCTGTTTCCGCTCTGTTATATTAGCCTTGCATAATATACCTTTGCAGTTTTATTTTTCCAGCTTTTCAAGCAGTGAGTAAGATTCTTTCTCAGAATTAAGGTATTGGATTCACTACATTGTATCCATTTAAAGCCATCAACTCAGTTGTGGCTCTTCCAATCCCTCTGGAAGCTCGGGTAACAATAGCTGTTTTATTCACTGTTCAGTCTACAAATGTCTGTCTTTTTTTGTTCTGCATACAGGACAATTTTGAAGTGCCAGCGGTACCTCAAGTCCACATGCATCCATCAATTCTGCATTCACAAGAATTTCTGAAGTAGGACCGTCTGATGCGATTTCCCCGTCTTTTATAACAATAGTTCTTTCACAAAGTTCGAATACCATATCCAAATCGTGGCTTGTTATGATTTTTGTGTGCGCAAAGCTTTGAAGCAATCTCATGACCCTCCGTCTGGATTTGGGATCGAGGGCAGCGGTCGGTTCATCCATCACCAAAATATCAGGTTGCATGGAAAGCACAGATGCAATGGCGGCAGCACGCTTTTCACCTCCCGACAATTTGAAGGGCGCACGATCTTTCAGATGAAGAATCCCAACCATCTCCAATGCTTGAAAGGCGCGCTTTTCAACTTCCTTTTCGTCTAGTTTGTAATTGCGGGGACCAAAAGCCACATCATCATAAACCGTGGTCATGAACAACTGGTCGTCTGGATCCTGAAAAACCATACCCAGCCTTTGCCGAATCATGGGAAGTGTCTTTTTTGTCAATTGAACTTCACCCACGCGAATTTCTCCTTGGCATGGGAAAAGAACACCCATAAGCAGCATCAGTAGTGTTGACTTGCCTGCTCCGTTTGCTCCTATAATTCCCACCGACTCTCCATGGTGGATTCGGAAGGACATACCATTTATTGCCCTGTGGCCATCCGGGTAAATATAATGCAAATCTTTTACCTCTGTTATATGGTGACTCATCTTACCACTCCTGTTAACAGTGAACCTATCATTACAGGGATATTATAAATTCTTGCTACTGCAAAGAACAAAACCCATCCTGCCAGATAGGCCCAATCCGAGGCTTTAATCTTCCGGTAATCTCCTATATTGTATTCCCCTGCAAAACCTCTTAAGCACATAGCTTGATAAATACGCTGCGCCCTTTCAAACGTCCGTATTATAATCTGTCCTGCCAATGAACCCCAAGCGCTCCGGTGAACGCCCTTCTGCTGAGGAGCCCGTAGTGAATAAGCCCTTAATGTACGGGCAACCTCCTCCATCAGCACTGAGATATACCGGTAGGTCAATAGTAACTGTAATACAAACAAACGTGGGATTTTCAGCATCCTCAGAGCCGATGCAAGACTATCCATCCCTGTGGTCGCAATAAGGAGAAGCGCGGCAGCCACTGTGAATCCGCACTTCAAGAAAACAGAAAAAAAGGTGACCCATCCTCTTGATATGGTCAGTCCGCCAAGTATAAAGACCTGGTGGTCAAACAATGGGTTTAATATACCTATTCCGATAATAAAAGGTTCGACAAGTAGTATTCTTCTAAATATAGGTCCTATCGGAAGCTCCGCCAGTACCAACACCAGCACAGGATAAAAAATTAGCGGAAACAGTCCGATGATTTCATATCTGTTAAAGGATACAACCACAGTCAAGTAAATGACTGTGGTTAGAAGCTTCACGAGGGGATGTATCCTGTGAATGAAGGTTTCTTTCCGAGCCAGGTCGTCCAGAAGCCGCATATTATATAATGAATTCATGATGTTTGACATAGCACATATCATATCCTAACAAAGAATTAAAGGCGAGGTTATCCATACTGCCTCAAACTTTCAAACGATTACTTTTTTCTTCCTTCTTTTGATCATGCTGATGGTCATCCCAGTAAAAGCTGCCAAGGCAAGCGTCATACCGCCGCCAACTAACCCTGAAATACTGGTTCCGCTATTCACAGCAGGCCAGGACTCTTCGCCTTCTCCGGCACTCTGTTCCTTCTCGTTTTCAGGCGTCTTAAAGCTATAATCGGGTAAAAAGGCGGTTTTGCTCTGGATTTCAGAAAGTTTCTGATGAATGCCATCTGTTGCTTCAAGCTCCTCTTTTCCTGCAGTCTTAAACATAGACCATTCCAGCCCATCAGGATTAGTAGAAGCAAACCACGAGAAGACGCCTCCAGCAATCACCGCCGCAATAGCAAAACCAGCTAAAACCTTTTTTATGGAGATGCTGCCCAGTGCTTCTCCCAAAGCAGCTTTCTCAATGATTTCCGGCCGTGCCTTCCAAACAAATGTAACAATAGCTGTAGTGATAAGGCCTTCCACCACACCTATCGCAAGATGGATGGGTTGCATCAGCATTACGAAGGTGCCAAACGGTAATTCTGTTTTCCCGGAAAACAGCGTTTCAAGTACGACGCCGAAGGCTCCAAGCTGAAGGCCTATAATTGCTGAAAGCATTGCTGCTCCAAAAATGCGTTTGGGGGAATAACCTTTGCCCATGATCCGCTTATATATCAGCGGATAGGCAATAAAACATGTAAAAAAACCAAGATTGAATACATTACACCCTAATGCCAACAAGCCTCCATCTGCAAAAAATAAGGCTTGAATAACAAGAATTGAGGCCATGGTAAGGAATCCGGCATAAGGACCAAGTAAAATAGCGAGCAACATGCCACCTCCAAGGTGGCCACTGGAACCAGTTCCAGGAATTGAAAAATTAATCATCTGGGCAGCAAAAACAAAAGCTCCCATTACTCCCATCAAAGGGATTTTCTTTTCGTCCATATCATCCTGGATTTTTTTCATCGAATAAGCTGCAACTCCTGCTGTAGCAGCCCACATGGTTCCACCTACAACAGGTGAAATTAAAGCATCCGCCATATGCATTTTTATCATCTCCTCTACAAAATAAACCCATAAAGGGCAAACTAAAAAGTCCAGTCCCTTCATGGGTCTAATTCGTACTTTTTGAAAATGTGTTTGACGAAACCTTCATGGTTTCAATTTACGAAGATTAATATATCATAACTTGCATATTGCGTCAATTGTTTATTGTTTTGAGTGCGATCGGCAGGTTTATTCCTATTATCCGCACCTTTGCCCCTTTTGTTGCCGGTATTGGTTCCATGAGTTACCGGCACTTTATCAGTTTCAACATCATCGGGGGGAGGGCCTGGGTATCATTATTTTGGGGAGGAGGGTTCATGAACCCGATAATTTCAGGAATCTCCTTCTTTCATATGGCTCCTTAAGCGTACTGGTATTTATATTATTTCAGGTATTGCAAGTCGTGGTTGCCGCCATCCCCGGTATATATTAGAGCTCTTCATTAATAAACTTTTTTATCTCTTCTCTTCTTGGAACACGACCATAAGATTTAACCTTGCCGTTAATAACTAATCCGGGAGTCATCATAATACCGGCTTCTACAATAGCTTTTATATCTGTTACTTTTTCTACATTTGCCGCCATATCCAACTCAGCAAGGGCATTTATAACTTCTTTTTCAAGGTTAGTACAGTTCATACAGCCTGGACCATAGACCTTAATTTTCATAATTATAACTCCTTTCTTTTATCCTCTAAAAATATCATCCTTAAAGTATTTCTCCTTAAAAGGGAGAGCCACGTTTACCAGACCAATCATTACCGGTACCTCAATAAGAGGACCTATAACAGCGGCAAAAGCTTGCCCGGAATTGATACCAAACACAGCTACGGCAACGGCAATAGCAAGTTCAAAGTTGTTGCTGGCAGCAGTAAAAGCAAGGGTAGTAGACTGCTCATAATTAACACCAAATTGTTTACTAAGGAAGAAGGATAAAATAAACATTACTACAAAGTAAATTATTAAAGGAATGGAGATTCTAACTACATCCATAGGCAGCTTAACTATGTAACTACCTTTTAAGGAAAACATTACCACAATGGTAAATAACAGGGCTATGAGAGCCAATGGACTGATCTTAGGTACAAAAACTTTCTCGTACCATTCCTTACCTTTAGCAGGAACAAGAAAATACCTGGTCAGGAAACCCGCCACAAAAGGAATTCCCAAATAAATAGCTACACTCGTAGCTACTTCCCCAATAGAAACATGTACTTCCATCCCTTGTAAACCAAGCCAATCTGGTAACAGAGTGATAAATATATATGAATATATGGAATAAAAGATCACCTGAAAGATGGAGTTGAGGGCCACTAAAGCAGCAGCATATTCATTATCACCTTTAGCCAGGCTGTTCCATACGATAACCATAGCTATACATCTGGCTAAACCAATGAGGATAAGACCAACCATATATTCCGGGTAACTACGTAAAAAGATAATTGCAAGGGCAAACATGAGGATTGGACCGATAATCCAGTTCTGTACTAATGATAGTTTTACAACAGTTCGATTTTTAAACACCTTGCCTAATTCATCATACTTAACTTTCGCCAGCGGAGGATACATCATAACAATTAAACCGATAGCAATAGGAATAGATGTTGTACCAACAGAGAGCTTATCTAACCAAGTTGCTACACCCGGAAAGGCCCATCCTGCCCCTACTCCAATGGCCATAGCGAGAAAGATCCATAAAGTTAGAAAACGGTCTAAGGTAGATAGTTTTGCAGAAGCGGAATTTTTCATGTGATACCTCCTCGTATTTATCTATTTTTACACAATATCCATATAACTTTCTTAATATTTTTGCTTTATACTTTACCTCCTTTTATTCCTTTGGCTTTCTCAAGCCGTCGCAAGAAGAGTCACATAGATGGAGCACAACTTCGTCATGAAAAAGTGCTTTATCTAATAAATCATGCAGGTTACTTATGCTTTGCTGACTTAAATTGTAAAAGCACCATTTTCCTCTTTTTTCTACATTGATAAGCCCTACTTCTGCCAAGACCTTGAGATGATGAAAGATTGTTGCCTAGCCACCATCTACTATAAAGGAAAACACAAAGCTGTAGAAGTTCCTATTGTCAGTTATAAAATAATGTTGAATAAATATCCTGTAAACAAAATTCCCGTTCCAGTTATACCAATAAAGATGGCTAAAAGTTTTGGTTTTAAAACTCTTCGTAATAGAATCATTTCAGGAATACTTAGGGAAGTAACTGCCATCATGAAGGCCAAAGCTGTACCCATAGCTACCCCTGCCCTCGTTAGTTCACTTACCAAAGGTATAACCCCAGCTGCATTGGAATACAGAGGTATGCCAAAGGCCACAGCAATAAATACGGCAAAAGGATTGTCTTTTCCAGCATATTTGGCTAGAGAATTAGTCGGAATCCAGCCATGCATAAATCCGCCAATAGCAATACCAATCACCACATAGGGCCAGATTTTCTTAAGCAAATCTTTAGTAAATTGCCAAGAATCAAGGAGCCTTTCTTTAATAGTTTGCTTTGGTAGCTCAACACCTGCATCCCCTACTTTAATCTGGTATACATAATCTTCCACGTATTTTTCTAGACCTAGTTTGCCTAGAATTAATCCGCTAACAATAGCGATGACCTCACCGGAAATAATATAAACGAGGGCAATCTTCCACCCAAAAAGTCCGTATAACAGACCTAAAGCCACTTCGTTAACCATGGGAGCAGCAATAAGGTATGAGAAGGTTACACCTAAAGGAATTCCAGCTTCCACAAAACCGATAAAAAGGGGTACTGCCGAGCAGGAACAGAAAGGTGTAACGATACCTAACATTGCCGCAAAAACATGGGCAACAAAGGTATTCCCCTTTTTTCCGGCCAGGATCTTTTTAGTCTTCTCCGGTGGGAAAAAGCTTCTAATAAAGGTTATGGCATAGATAATCATTAACAGCAGGATGAAAATCTTAATGGTATCATAGATGAAGAAATTCAGGGCGTCGCCGATCTTTGAATTTCGTGCAATATTAAACACATTATAAACTAACCAATCGGCAAGTTGTTGTGTCCAAATAAACATATTATCATTCCTCTACATTAATATATAACTTAATATAAACATATTTAATAATATTTATATGATAAACCTAAATTTCTATCCTGACAAGTATTAATACTACTTCAAAAATAAGTTGGCGGTTACCCGCCAATAAGAGCACTCATAATGTAGCAGTTAATATTTTGTCTTTCTTAATATTTGTAAGTATATGCATAGCCTCCTCGTTCATAATAGGGTTCTTTATTTTAATATATAAATGTGGAAGAGGATCTTCGTAAGTATACTGCCCCCGCCCGTGGTAGTGAGAAATGGAAAGAGTTATACAAAGGGTGTACTGCTGTAGAAAGAGTTTTAAGACGTTCATGCTGTTCTGCATAATAAAAGCGGAATTCAGGCATACATAGAAATTTATACATAGTTTAATAGATTCCTGTTTGCGACGTTAACGAAAACTTCAAAATGAAAAAAGAATAGGACTCCAAAAACGGGTCCTTAAAACATTTTACCAAATATATATAGTTAGGGAGGTAAAGGAGATTTTATTGATATTTAAGAGTTAGCTTGAGGCTGTTGCTTAAACCGGTGGAAGCCACGGCCCATACCATAAGGTTTCTTGCTTGGGTCCCATTGTCCGGACTTGATTGCCTCAAGCCTAGCATTCATTCTCTCTTCCATTAATTTTGCCTGTTCCTGAGTAATGGTACCATCGGCAACATTTTGCTGGAGTATTTGTTTTTTAAGTTCCAGCATTTGCGTTAACAAAGCAGTCATTTGCGCTTTTTGCTCATCGGTTATTTTCAATTGGGGGAGATTTTTAAATTGCGCCCCCTTGCCCTTAAAGGGATTTGTTGCTGCAGGATTATCATCGGCCAAAGCCAAAGAAGCCGCACCTATACTAAGCACTAAGACCAGGATGATAATTAAGGCTTTTTTCACTTTGCTTCACCTCCTTTCTTGAGTTGGTTTTAATATACCCGGAAATTATGGCAAAAAAAGTACAGAGATGTGAACTTTTTGTGAACATTGAAGTTCTCAGGGTTTTTTTATAATTTTTTTGTAGTATATTCTTAGAAGGAGGGAAACAAATGAGTAATAAGCCGATTCTCTTAGTGGATGATGATCCCCATGTTCTTGAAGTTTTATCCCTTTATTTGAAGAAAGAGGAGTATCCGGTTGTCTTAGCAGATAACGGCATGGAAGCACTGGAGAAAATAGAGGAGGCAGACCCGCGTCTTATCGTATTAGACGTGATGATGCCGCAAATGGACGGTATCGAAGTCTGCCGGAAGATCCGGGCTGTGAAATCTACCCCCATTATCATGCTTACGGCTAAATCAGAAGATATCGATAAGATTTTAGGCTTGGAGCTGGGGGCTGACGACTATATTACCAAACCATTTAATCCCAGGGAGGTAGTAGCCAGGATTAAGGCTGTTTTAAGACGTACCAGTGATACAAACAGGAATATTAAAACGCTTTCTTTCCCTAATCTTGAAATTAATTTAGCGGAATACCGGGTTAAGGTAAAAAATCAAGTTGTGCCTTTAACGCCCAAAGAAATTGAGTTGCTTGCCCTTATGGCCTCCCATCCTAACATGGTCTTTACACGGGAGAATCTCCTGGAAAACGTTTGGGGTTATGACTATATCGGAGAAACCAGAACGGTGGATACCCATGTGAAAAGACTGCGCCGTAAGCTGATGGTCGCACCCCATAACCCCTGGGATATAAAAACCATCTGGGGGGTCGGCTATAAATTCGAGGTGAAATAAATGAACTCGAAAATAGGAGTAAAACTGCTTACTTCATATATTGTTCTTGTTGTGATTACCCTGGTTATTGTGGGGTCCCTTTTGAATCCACTTTTCAAGAATTATTTAATCACAGCCAAAAAAAATGAGCTTATGTACAAGGCCAATGAAATAGTTACTCTAACCCAAAAATATAACAATAAAGAAATGGATGAAGAGTCCTTCAACCGGATTGTGGAAACCTTAGACAGATTTATCGATACCCGCTTCCTGATCATTGATAAAGAAGGACGCATCCTTGCCCCTTCCCAGGTAAGACCCGAACTAGGCAGAAAACCTCCTATCCGGAAAGACTCCCGCTTAAGTAGGGAGGAATTTGAACAGGTACTATCTGGGCAGATGGTTATCAAGGAAGGCATGTTGCCTCATTTCAATACACCAGTGATTTCGGTGGCCCTACCTGTTACGACGATTAGTTCAGAAGGTGTACCAGAAGTGTCAGGGGCTGTACTATCCTTTTCACCTGTTTATTTAGTTACCGATACGGTGAAAAAAGCCTATTATTATCTGGGTATCTCCAGCGTTATCGCGATTCTCCTGGCCACCGGTATCGCCTATTACTACTCAAAAAAAATTTCTCTTCCTTTAAAAAATATGAACGAAGCAGCTCTCGCCATGGCCAAAGGTGATTACAAGACTATCATCAAACCTGTTAGTGACGACGAGCTTGGTGAACTGGCAACCTCCATGAACTTTTTGGCCAGCCAATTAGATTCGAATATTACTGCCCTTGAGCAAGAAAAAGGAAAGCTGGAATCAATAGTACTAAGTATAAATGAAGGACTTATTGCCGCCGATAAAGAGGGAAGAATTATCCTTATTAACCCCATCATTGAAAAATTTTTTATGACGACTGCAAAAAGAATACTGGGAAGACTTTTAACAGATATTTCTCCCCTCCCCGAGTTGACAAAAGCGTTCGAAGCTGCATTAGTGAACGGAACATCAACCTCGGCTGCTTTTAAATTACTGCACAGCACTTTTAAAGTCGTAGTTTCCCCCATCAAACAAGAAAACGGTAACCTCCTGGGGGCGGTAGGAATTCTGCAGGATATCAGTGAGATGGAAAAAGTGGAGCAGCTGCGCCGTGATTTTATCGCCAATGTGTCCCATGAATTACGAGCGCCTGTTACGGTGATCAGGGGCTATACAGACTGTTTGCTGGATGGAGTGACAGATCATCCGCCCAACCATTACTACAGTATTATCAAGAATGAGACCCTGCGCCTGGAAAGACTCATTAAGGATCTAATGGATTTGAGCCTGCTGGAATCGGGCAAAGTTGAACTACACCTGGAGGAAGTAAATTTAAGTGAATTGATTTATGAAACAGTAAACAAATTTCAGCAAAGAGCTAAGACCAAAGGTATTCACCTTTTTACCACCGTCCGTCCTCACCAAAATATCATAGTATACTGTGATGCCGACCGTATAGAGCAGTTATTAATCATCCTGCTGGATAATGCCATAAAATATACACCTTCAGGCGGTGCTGTCGAAGTTGATTTAAGGGATGAGAAGGAAAAAGTATTTTTAAGTATCAAGGATACTGGAATAGGGATTCCTGAAGAAGACCTTCCTTTTATTTGGGAGAGGTTTTATAAAGTGGATAAATCCCGGAACCGGCAAAACCAAAATGGAACCGGCTTGGGTCTTTCCATAGCCAAACAAATAGCTGATTTACACCACGCTGAAATGACGGTAGAAAGCAAACTTCATGAAGGAAGTACCTTTACTTTAGAAATAAAAAAACAGAACTAAGCAAAAAGGCCTTGGCTCGGAATCTCCGATCAAGACTCTTCTTATTACTTATTTATGGTAGTCTAATTTGGCCAAATAAGCCTTTATGAGAGGCCACATAACCATTAACGTACTGACTGCTAACCAAAATGGACTATAAGTAGACATGGCAGAATAAAAGTCACCTTTCACAATAATCCTCCTTTCTCGGGCAACTTAATCCTCGCGCTAATAACCCAATACTCCTCCGTAACCGTACCGCCAGCCCACGTTTTTAATGCATAACGTTCGCTGGGCTTAAGTGTACCGGTACCATCAATGCTGTACTCTATAGTGCCGCGCTGTACCGGCGCAGTAAGGAAATTGCCGGTACTGGCTTTTGCCTGTTTGTATTGTTGTAGATGAATGCAGATGCCACAATTAGCAGTGTTAGTACAACTGCAATAAAAATAAAAACAATCTTTAAACTTGGTTAGTTACATACTGCTTTTACTCACCTCCGGTTAAAAATGTTATTTAGAGTATAGGGGATATATGTGGCTTAAAAGGAACAAAAACGTGAACTTTTTGTGAACTTTTATTAGGTGATCCCTAAATTAAAAAAGACAACCCCCCTGTTTGAGGAGGGCTATCTTTTTAGGTGTGATGAGATTATTCAGATTGGGTTAAACAAGATACACAATCAACCACTTTAATGGATACATTCTCCCTCTTTCCTTGTGATGAGGCCAGGCTGGCTAAATTGATTAAATTTAATATATTATATCTCAAGTCTTCACCAGGGCGAATACCCGTTCTTCTTCCGCCAGCAATACCAATTGTTAGATCTATCTTTATATCATTCAACCATTTATATTCTTTAGTAGAATTTATGATTTTATTGGCAAAGGTAATTGCCCGTTCTAAAGAACCATCATATAAGATTAGGAATTCGTCTCCGCCAAACCTGCATAAATAACAATTTTCGTCAATTTGATCTTTTAGCAACATTCCTAATTGTAATAATATTTGATCACCAATTATATGCCCATTGTCTTTGTTAATAACCCCAAAATTATTTACATCAATAAAGATAACAGTAAAGTCACTTTCTTTCCGTAACAGTTCTACCGCCTTCTCAATAATAAATTGGCTTTTTGGCAAACTGGTCATTATGTCGATATGTTTACTCACTTCTTCAATGAGTTTTGCCTTAGTGATAATGCCCACTAATTGATCATTATGTATAACAGGCAATCTTTCAATGTTTTTTTTCTCCATTAGCTCCTTAGCTTCCCAAATTGTTGAATTTGCAGTAATAGTTATAACCTCTTTGGTCATAGCATCTGCAACAATCCTATTGGGATGGGCTCTTCTAATATCTTTGGACGTGATGATGCCCACTAATTTGTCATCAAGCACTACGGGGAGACCCCCTATATTATTTTCCCACATGATTGCTTCAGCTTTTTTTACACTTTCATAGGGACCAATGGTATAGAGACTTATCGTCATAATTTCCTTTACATATCTACTCATAAATCAATCATCCTATTTATTTCTACATGGATGTTTACCTGGGCTTTGACCATATTATCTTCATTGGCTACTAAACTCCCCTCATCAAGTATGATGGAAATTAATTTTTCTCTGGGGATTAGCTGTAGTAATGATTTTCTAATTACCAATGCTTCAAACATAAAGTGATCAAGACGAATCACTTCGTATTGGTCAGGTGCAAGTACGTCAATCATTCTTTTTGCTGCTTCAGCACCTATAGGCGCCCTATTTCCAATTAACACAACATCCTGCATAGGTGGAAACTCAAATTCCGTCATTTTAATTTTAATTTCCGCTTTTCTTATGGCAGTAGTATTCTCCATTTTGCTATCTCCCCTGTATTATAATAGGCAGCCGATGAACCCCGCGCCCTAATGTAAGCAATTTATGTCAAAACGCAACTTTATATATTTATACCATAAATTTTATTTTTCCTCCACAATTAATAAAATTTTCCATGCCCCTAAAAACTTATACTTTTTCTGACTGGTGAAACAAAACCCGTCCTAGCGACGGGTTTTCTGTTGCTTCATCAATCTGTATTTTGACTTAATATTTGCTCCATTTCTAGAAATTCTCGAACCAGTTCAGGATCCAACTGGCTTCCTGCCACTCTAAGCAGTTCTTTTTTTGCCTCTTCTACGGTAAGCGTTGGCCGGTATACACGTGGGGAAGTCAGAGCATCGTAGACATCGGCCACAGCAATGATTCTGGCATAGAGAGGTATATTCGGGCCTTTAAGCCCGGTAGGATACCCCTGACCGTTATACCACTCATGATGGTGTACAACTGAGGGAATCAAATCATTTAAGCCGGTAGAAGATAAAGTATCGATGGCCAGCACTGTATGCTTTTTAATGATTTCATACTCAATATCCGTTAGTTTTCCCGGTTTATACAGAATTTTCTCGGGAATACCCATTTTACCAATATCATGTATTAAAGCTGATTTAGTAACTAGCTCCACTTCACTTTCCGATAAACTGATTTTCGCCGCTAATATCTTGCTATATTGCGCTACCTTGTTGCAGTGAATATATGTTGATATATCCCGTAACTCCATTAATTTTACCATTGCCTTTAATGAATCTGATTGGACACTAGCTAAAATCACGTTTCCACGCCTTTCTGCGGCACAATATAGGACCATCGACCTAATTTCATGGATATTATACAAAATAATCCATTTCTTTGCAAGTTTCAGCAATTAATCTCCTGGGAAATTTTCTCTATAAAAAATGGTTGAAGCCAGGGCTGCAACCATAAAATTCTATCGTATTATAGTTTTATAAGATAAATCCACACAAGACCCGTAAAAAATAATAGTCCTCCCAGATTTACGATATGAAACTTTACAAGATAGTCTTTACCGGGATATTCTTTTGCGTAAAGCTTGTAGGAAATAAGGCTGGCCAGGGAAGCAATTAGTGTGCCCATACCGCCTACATTAACTCCCCAGAGAAGTTCCCGATAATGACCGGTGAAATTAGCCAAAAGAATAGCGGCAGGGACATTGCTGATAAACTGGGAAAGGATTGCACCTAAAAGGAAAGTATTGCCTTCGCCGTTTAAAAAAACGGTGATACTTTCCATAAGTCCCGGCAATCTCGCTAGGTTATCGACCAAAAGAAAAAAGGCAATAAAAGTACCAAGTAAATAATAATCAATCTTCAGGAGTAGTTCCCTGTCAAAAATAATGAGTACAAGTAAAGTAAAGAAAAAAATGAACCTGTAATCAATTGCACGCAACACAGATAATACAACCAGACCAAAAAAAATAAGATACATCAATTGTCGTTTGGATTCTGAAGGTGTAAAACTGACGTCACATTTATACTGGACAGGCTCTGGGGGAATTTTAAAGGCTAATATAATTAACGAGATCAGTCCCCCTATGACAAAAGGAGCCATCATGTTTATGAAAGATGTGGGACTGATTTTATAGTATTCGTAGAGAAAGAGGTTTTGGGGGTTTCCCATAGGTGTCAAACTGCTTCCTATGTTGGCGGCTAAAGTCTGTAAAATGACTAACCAGGCAGGATTAAAGCTGCAGCGTTTGGCAATTAAAAGGCTTAAAGGAACCAGGGTCAGTAGAGCCACATCATTGGTGATAAACATGGCAAAAAAACCCGTCATAAGCACTAAACAGATACTTAAGAGTCTTAAAGAACGGAATCGTTCGAGGAGTTTTAAAGATAGCTCATCTAAGACCCTGTACTTTTCCAGGGCTATAATCACTGCCATCAAGTTGAAGAGAATGATAATTACTTTCCAGTCAATTGCTGCTACACTGGGTTTGACAAAAAAGGAAGACGCCGCCACGAGAAAAGATGCCGTAACAAAAAGGGGTTCTTTAGTCCATATAGCCTGAAGATACTGGCGCATTACTCCGTCACCTTTCGTAATTCATTAAACGTTATTTATCTTACCATGAATTTGACAATTGTCCAGACCTGCTCCTCTCTCTCAGTATTAAATTCTTAGGTCGCGTAAAGCCTTTTTCTTTGCGAAAATAAAAACACCAATAGGGTAAAGAATATATTTACAATTTATAACGGCCTGTGTATAATGTATCCTGTATACATAATGCTTGGCTAATTCTTCTATTAGCTTAAAGGAGGTAGCAACATGTCTGAAGCGTATAATCCTTATCAAACTATGCTCAACGTCCTGGATGAAGCAGCAAAGAAAATCGGACTCAAGTACAACGACTATGTTACTCTACGATACCCGGAAAGAGAATTAACTGTATCTATTCCTGTGGTCATGGATGACGGCCGTACCGAAGTTTTTACCGGCTATAGAATCCAGCACAGCAGTTCCAGAGGTCCCTGCAAAGGCGGAATCCGGTTCCACCCCGATGTTAACCTCGATGAGGTAAAAGCGCTGGCGGCCTGGATGACCTGGAAATGTGCCCTGGTTAATATACCCTACGGTGGGGCCAAGGGTGCCGTAAAATGTGATCCCTCTAAAATGAGTATTGATGAAATTAGGAGACTCACCAGAAGATATACGGCCATGATCCTGCCAATTTTAGGCCCGGAAAAGGACATACCTGCCCCCGATGTGGGTACCAATGCCCAAATCATGGCCTGGATCATGGATACATACAGTATGTTTAAAGGATACGCCGTCCCGGAAGTTGTTACCGGTAAACCCCTGGAAATAGGTGGTTCACTGGGTAGAACGGAAGCGACCGGCAGGGGTGTCATGTTTACAGTTCTCAATCTCATTGAAAAACTAAGACTTGCTAAAGAAAACATGACGGTAGCCGTACAGGGGTTTGGAAATGTAGGCAGTATTGCAGCCAAACTCCTCAAGGATCAGGGCTTTAAAATCGTGGCCATCAGTGATGTCTCCTGTGCCCTGTATAAAAAAGAGGGTATTGATATAGATAAAGCTATTTTCTATGCCAAGAACAACCAAAACCTTTTACAAGGCTATACGGAGGAAGGGCTCTCCGTAATTACAAATAAGGAACTCCTAACCCTTGACGTGGATATCCTGATTCCTGCCGCTCTGGAAAACCAGATCACGGAAGATATCGCCACAGAAATGGGTGCCAAAATCATCGTTGAAGCCGCTAACGGTCCTACTACCAATATGGCCGATAAAATTTTAGAGGAACGTAATATAATCCTGGTACCGGATATCCTGGCCAATGCCGGCGGTGTGGTAGTCTCCTACTTTGAGTGGGTTCAGAATGAACAATCTTTCATGTGGGATGAAGACTATATTAACAGCAACCTGGAAAAGGTTATGAAGAAAACGTTTGAAGAAGTCTGGCAGGTCCATAAGGAGAAAAACGTGACCTTAAGGATGGCTGCTTATATGGTAGCCTTGGATAGAGTAGCGAAAGCTAAAAAGATCAGGGGTATTTTCCCGTAATACTTATAAGGAATGCACTTTTTGACAGTGCATTCCTTTTTTTCTGGTGTGTACCCAAGGCTTGCGGGTATATTTTTAAATTATATGTTCTTTATCCAGTTAGGCTTTGAAGAAATTGGTTAAATACTAGATAGAGTGACTTCTCCGGAGGGTTAGCCTGTGCGTAAGACCATAGGAATGGTAATGAAAACTGCAATGGGAACAACCCTTATCGAACTTATGATTGTGACGGTAATCATTGGTATACTGGCCACAACGTTTCTTTCCGCTTTTCAGAATGTGACGGCCAAAGCAAATTTAGTCAAAGTAAAAAGCGACTTAAAAAACATAGCCACAGCCTGCGAAACCTATAAATTAGCACGGGGAACTTATCCTGACAGTATAAACTCCTTGGGAGATTTGTATTTTTTTAAACTTCCTTCCTCACATATACCCGGATATAGCTATGTAGTGGATAAAGACGGGATTATCTACTTACTTAAAGATACCAATGACAATGGTAGAAAAGACCCGGAAGAAAACGATATTTATACCTTTAGCGACCCTGATGCTTTTACTTGCAGCTCCACGAATCTCTAGTTAGTGCACAGAAAACTACAGGGTATTTTATTTTACTTTTAGCACCTCATCACACTTTTGCAGCGTAAATTTATTGAGGATCATCTCGTGGGTAAGAAGTGAGTCCTGTAAAATCTCGATATGTCTGGCGTCTGAATTGACAACTACCCCGAAATCATACGCACAGAGAAATGAACAGTTTGTTCCTATTAATGCTTCTCCCAGGTCTTTTTCGAAATGATAGATTTCTTCTCTGGGTGTTTCCTCAAGAAAAAAGAAAGGCTGGCATATCCATCTTATTCCCTGATATCCCGCAGAAGTTACGGAAGAAGCCAAATTACAAATTTTTTCGTGTACTCCCTTGCTTCCGCTCCTCCGTAAACATTCGAGAAGTTCATTCATTGAATGGCTCATCACACCTTCTGTCGGTATACCGTTAACCTTGAGAAAGTAGTGTAAACGCTTCAATAAATCAGGGTCAAGGGAGAGGAAGACTGCTTCTCTATTAACGGCGGCGTTATGAATATAATGACAAAGATTTACCATGAGGTGTTCTAATTCGTAGTAATAAAAGACTGCGTGAACGCCAAAAGTATTAGCCATGAACCGAATTCCCTCCTTAATGGAATACCGGGGACCTGCCTAAAGTATATGAACAATATCTACTCTACTCTTCAAATCTATTAAACATTATACTATATTTTCTGAACATTCTTCCACCTTGTATCAGTTTAATATCTTTAAATATTCTACTATCGATTCATCTAATAATTCACTTAAGCGGATAACCTCCTAAGCGGATAACCTCCCTATCCTGAAAGTTACCTCCCTTATCGACTACAAGTTTAATTAAATCTGTCCTTAACCGTTCTATTTCTTTAAGTTTGTGGGCGAGTATATTCTTTTTATCCTGTTCCATGTCCATATCCTCCCCCGATTTGTCTATATTTTTCAATATATAAAACACAGAAGAAACAAGAAAATAGTAATATCTTGTAAATAACATGAAGAAATTAGGACTATAGGTAGAATTTTTCTGGGACTAATGCTATTATACAAAAAGAAGGAGGTCAAGAACTTGGACAATATACTGTACGAAAAACAAGTAACCTGTCTATACTGCAATTTACCCTTTAAAACTACAAAGGTCAAACAAAGCAAGCTAATCGTTAAACATAAAGATCATGACTTCTGCACCCATTATGAGGGCGAAATAAATCCCTATTTTTATGATGTAAACGTTTGTCCCCACTGCGGGTACGCTTTTTTAGGTAATACACCGGAATTACGAAATAGTGAAAAAGAAATCCTGCGTAAGAACTATATCGAACGCCTGAATAAAATTAACCTGTGCGGCCCCCGCAACATGGAGGATGCCATTACAAGTTACAAACTGGCCTTAATTTTTTCTACCCTTTTAGAAGAGCAATATTTAATGACGGCCAGTCTTTGCTTAAGGCTCTCCTGGCTTTACCGTTTTCAAAATAATCCTCAGGAGGAAGAAAGATTTTTAGCCAATGCGTTAAATGCTTACCTCAGTGTTTACGAATTTGAAGACCTTAATCACCTGGCTATGGGCAAAGCCACGTTATTTTATTTACTTGCCGAACTTAACGGTAGGCTCAAAAAATACGAAGAGACCAGAAAATGGTTTAGCAGACTCTTTGCGGAGAAAAATGCCGAACCGAGAGTAGTAAAAATGGCCCGGGAACGCTGGTATGATTATAAGGAACAGATTAAAGAAATAGGAATTTAGCGGGCAGTCTAATCAGCCGATTAGACTGCCCGTTTTTATCTTAAAAAGAATAAATACGGGAAATTGTAAATAAATAACATATGGAAACAACTTTTCCTTGTGCTCACTTCTGGATAAGTGTATAATAATTATCAATAATAATATTATTTGTACTATTTTGCCATATAATATTTAACAATTTCTTAAATTGATAGAAACAATTTCTACATATCTTTCGTCTATAATCTGTCTAGGAGTAGGAAAGGAGCGCAGAAGATGATTATTTTATTGAATATAGTTGTTATATTTTTAGTCTTAACTTACGTGGCTAAAAGGGCACGTAGTAACGAAGCTACAGAATAAAGAACAGCTTAAAGTTAAAAAGATAGCTTTTGCCTTCCGGCAAAGGCTATTTTTCTTTCTTGGGTTACCTTAAAATGCCTTTGCTTTTATGCTGTTTTCTGTATTATCATATTCATTGTGACTGTTCAAGCATTCATGAAGCATAGCATTGGAGGTATTTGTGTGAGCATTGTACAAAAAGAACAACACAAACCACGTGAGGGGTTTGCTACCAGCCTCGGTGTCATTACCGCTACCTTAGGTTCAGCAGTAGGCTTGGGTAATATATGGAAATTCCCTTACATGACGGGCGAAAACGGGGGAGCCGCTTTTATTCTTGTATATTTACTTTGCGTCATACTGGTTGGCCTGCCTGTCATGATTTCAGAACTCATCATTGGTCGTACTACCCAGGCTAATGCCATTACGGCCTTTAAAAGATTAGCGCCAAATAGGCCCTGGTATTTGGTGGGTGTTTCCGGGACAGCGGCCTCTTTCCTCATTATGGCCTTCTACACAACTGTAGCCGGCTGGGTTTTCTCTTATATCTTCAAAGCTGCCTCCGGGGTAATTTCTACCACTGACCCTGAAGTAACGACTCAAGTCTTCAAGACATCAATGTCTGCCGTGTGGAGCCCTCTCTTATGGCAATGGTTTGTCCTCCTCTTTACAGGTTCTATTATCATGCTGGGAGTAACCAAAGGCATTGAACGGATTACAAAAACCCTTATGCCCATCCTTTTTCTGCTCTTATTGATTTGTGTTATTAGGGCTTTAACCTTACCCGGAGCCAGTGAAGGGTTAAAATTCCTGTTTAGACCCGATTTTTCCAAAATAACTGGCGCCACCATTCTTACAGCTATGGGTCTTTCCTTCTTCAAATTGTCTGTGGGTATGGGAACCATGATTACCTATGGAAGTTATTTTGGCTTTAGGGAAAATATCCCCTATACCGCGGTAAAAGTAATGCTTTCCGATACTCTCGTATCTATCCTGGCGGGTATGGCTATCTTCCCGGCTGTCTTTGCTTTCGGATTTAAACCTGATGCCGGTCCTTCCTTGCTTTTCATTACTATTCCCACAGTTTTCGCTTCCATGCCTTTAGGCAACATCTTCATGGTCCTATTCTTCCTTCTTGTCTCCATTGCTGCTACCGGAGCCATGATCTCCCTCCTGGAAGTCCCTGTGGCTTACTTTACTGAAGAACTCAAATGGTCCCGCTTAAAAGCGACCCTGGTAACCATTATCTCCATTGCCCTGGTAGGCACTACTGCTACTCTATCTTTCAGCACCCTGGGTGATACGAAATTCTTTGATAAAACATTTTTCGATTTATATGATTTTCTCACTTCTAATATTCTTCTGCCTGTGGGTGGACTCTTGATTACCTATTTCATTGCCTGGAAATGGGGTCTTAAAAACATCGCCCGAGAGGCTTCAAACAATGGGTCTCTGTCAAACCAACCAGTCATTAACATCTACTTCTTTATCGTCAGATACCTGGCTCCTATAGCCATCACCCTTATTCTCCTGAACGGTTTAGGCTTTATTAAAATATAACCTTTGTTCAGGGCCGGTCCAACACCGGCCCTTTTATTATGCCAGAAAACTATCTTAATAAATTTTCCCTTGCCTATTAGACATAATTTGCTATTTCTGTGGAAAACTAAGACATGTCTTAAGTTAAATAGGATTGTCCTCCATTATTTTAATCAATGTTCTATACAGGAGGTATAAAATGGTTACATTAACTGCAATTCACTGGATCTATCTGTTAATGGTGGGAATAGTGATCGCAACCATGGTCATGCGCCGCGATACAGTATTACCCTGTATTGTGGGGCTCTTTATCATCGGTTTTGTATTCAGTGGCAAACTGGTTACCACTATCCAAATTATGTTCAACGCCTTGGTGGCAGCAGGCAATGAATTTTTAGGCATCATTACGGTTATTTCTCTTGTTGTAGCCATGTCTAAAGCCATGTCAGCTACAGGAATCGATGCTTTGATTGCCAGACCAGCTTCAAAACTTATGGTTAATCCTGCCGTTGCCTTTTGGGTATTAGGTCTGGGTATGCTCATTGTTTCCTGGTTTGTGTGGCCATCCCCTGCCGTAGCCCTGATCGGTGCCTTGCTCCTCCCCGTAGCTGTCAAGGCCGGACTTCCTGCTATCGGGGCTGCCATTGCCATGAACCTTTTTGGTCACGGGGTAGGTCTTTCCAGTGACTGGATTATTCAGGGCGCTCCTGGTGTTACCGCCAAAGCAGCAGGTTTAGCTGATGCAACTATGGTTACCTATCCGGGTGCCCCCCTGTTCATTGTGATGGCTGTGGTTACTACGGTAACGGCATATTTTATGCTGCAAAAAGACCTGAAGACCAATCAAGGAAAATATGCCAAGGAAGCCCTGGCTTATACCGAAGGAACGCCCATAAAGGCTAGTGAGACCGCCAAAATCTTTGCTTTTCTTATTCCCGCCCTCTTTATCATTGACGTTATTGCCATGTTGGCTCTGGACCTTAAAGGCGGTGACGCTACAGCCCTCATCGGGGGTACAGCCCTGGCCATCATGGCCTTAATCTCTATCGTGGAATTTAAGGGAGAAGCTCTGGAAAAAGTTACAGATTTTGTACGGGACGGTTTTATGTTCGGAATCAAAATTTTTTCCCCCGTAATCGTGATCGGCGCCTTTTTCTTCTTAGGCTCTGAAGGTACTGCCAAAGCCATCCTGGGTGAAAACGCCACCGGTCTTTTGACAGATATTGGATTGTTTTTATCACAACGAGCGCCCTTATCTGCAGCTCCTGTGGCTTTTCTCCAGCTCATTATCGGCGGCATTACGGGTTTGGACGGCTCCGGGTTTTCCGGCTTGCCCCTTGTAGGCTCTCTGGCCCAAACCTTCGGCAAGGCCATTAACGGTAATATTGGAGTTTTAGCAGCCTTGGGGCAAATTTCTGCCATCTGGGTAGGAGGAGGAACCATCATACCCTGGGGATTAATTCCTGTAGCCGCTATCTGTGGTGTTGACCCCCTGGAACTGGCCAGAAGGAACTTTATACCGGTAATTATTGGTTTTTTGGCCACAACCATTGTCGCGATCTTTCTCATCTAAATTGCCGGAGTCTGGACCGGAGGCGGACCATTATTCCCTGGGGTTTAATCCCTGTAGCCGCTATCTGTGGGTTGACCCCCTGGAACTGGCCAGAAGAACTTTATCCCTGTTATCATAGGCTTTGTTGCTACCCTCATCGTAGGCGTACTGATTATGTAGTATCGAGAAAGAAAAACCTGTCATCTTAAGCGATGACAGGTTTTTTACTGGCATTCGTGATTTAATTGTCTCCGGCATTATAGCAAGCTAAAGGTATAATCCAATGTTAAGATCCCTTCTAAAACTTTTACTGACCCCGGGTGGTATACTGACAGTGTAGTTTATTGAATATAACAAGTTAGTATCAGGAGTTAAGGTAAGTTCTGCTTATTGCTATTTAATCCATAGACATCACGAGAATTACATTACTTTATTTGGTATATAAAGAATTACTTCCGGGAAAAAAGAAAGTGTTAGCAGTAGTATGATTAATGCTACTATAGAGGGAACTACAGCCTTGGAGAGTTTCTCAATAGAAACACCCGAGATATTACATGCTACAAATAAGCACAAACCTACGGGCGGGGTAACCTGACCTATAGCCAACCCAAATACCATAATAATCCCGAAGAATACCGGATCAATCCCTATCTGGCTGATAACCGGATAGAATATGGGTGTTAATAGAACCATAGCTACCGCATTGTCTAAAAATGTGCCAACTATCAATAGAGAGAAAATAATTATTATTAATATTATTGTCGGATTTGTTGAAAATCCTAACATTAGTTGGGTAAACTGTTGAGGAATTTCTTCACTGGCTAGGAGATAACTGAATATATGAGCCGTTGCAACCAGATACATGATGATTGCCGTACTTTTACCTGAGCTTAAAAAGATTGCAGGCAGATCTTTTAATTTTAGTTCTTTATAAACAAATACACCTACAATAATACCGTATACTACTGCAACAACTGCAGCTTCCGTTGGTGTAAAAATACCTCCGTATATGCCGCCCAAAATTATTACAGGCATGAGAAGAGCAAGAGTACTCCTCTTAAATGCTTTTACTATAGAACTTAAGTTAGCAGGCTCATCACCGTGATATCTTTTCTTTTTTGAAATTAGATATTCAACAACCATTAAGACAACACACATCAATAACCCCGGAATAATTCCTCCTAAAAACAGTTTTCCGATGGAGACCCCAGCGATAACACCGTAGAGTACCATAGTAATACTGGGAGGAATCAACAGACCTATGGTACCCGATGCAGCCACAGTAGCGGCGGCAAATTCTTTGTCATAACCCCTTTTAACCATTGGTCCAACCATAACAGAACCAATAGCTGCTGTGGTAGCAGGGGCCGACCCAGATATGGCCCCAAAAAAAGTACAGGCTACTGTAGAGACAAGGGCTAAACCACCGGTAATTCTCCCCAATATGGAACCTGCAAGATCCACAAGGCGATTGGAGACCCCTCCTACTGACATGATATTTCCGGCTAGTATAAAGAAAGGAATTGCCATAAGGGTAAAAGAATCGACTCCGCCGAATATTTTTTGCACTACTACCATTAAGGAAAGTTTACTGTGAAGAAAAATGGCTATCATGGAAGCTAACCCCAGGGATATGGCAATTGGTACGCTTAGTAAAACAAGCGCAGCAAATACAATAAACAATGTTACACCCATTAATGTTCCCCTCCTTTTTGCCCTTCCCTGTCAAACCAGGTCTCGATAAAAATTTCCAGCAAATTAAATAACATAAGTAGACTTCCAATAGGTATCGCAATATAAACGATACCCACATAGAGAAACGGCATGGAGGGAGACACCTGTTTAAGTTTTATAATTCTCTGCGCTATGGGTACTCCGTAGCGAATTAATATGGCGAGAAAAGATATGCTGAGTAAATTGGCAAATACCATCAACATTTTGCGGAGTTTATTTTGTTTTATCCTAGCTATAAATTCCGCAACACATATATGGGATTTTTCCCGGGCCGCAACACTTGCTCCTATGAATGTAAGCCAAATAAAAAAGTATCGTGCCAATTCCTCTGACCATGATAAAGACTCCTTCAAGACATAGCGAAAAACAACCTGGGAAAAAACAAGAATAGTCATTATAATTAGAGAAAAAATTATAATAACTTTTGCACCCTCATTCGCTAAACGATTGAAATTCTTAAATGCCTGGTACATTTTTCTGTCACCCACCTTGAGGGATTACCAGGCAGCGTACGCTGCCTGGTATCCGTTTTTTAAAATGATATTGCGGTCTAATGCTTTACTTGTAAGGTTATTTACCTGCTGCCCGGATTTCTTCAATAAGTTCCTTTGTAAACTTAGGCTCGTATTTTGCATATATTTCTTTTGTGGCTTCCTGGAATGCCTGAAGGTTTACCGTGTTAACCTTCATACCCTTTTTCTTAAGCTCTTCAATTTCGCCCGCTTCCATTGTTTTAACTTTCTCAAATTCCCATATGGATACTTCTTTTGCAGCTTCTTTCAGGGCCTTCTGGTATTCAGAACTTAGTTTTTCATACACTACTTTGCTTATTAACAATGGCTCCACAACATGTATGTGATTTGATAATGATAAATAAGACTGAACTTCATAGTATTTCTGCGTCAAAATGTGGGTAGTCGGGTTTTCCTGTCCGTCCACGGTCTTCAGTTGCAGCGCTGAATATAGCTCACCAAAAGACATAGGAGTTGCGCTGGCCCCCAGCATATTAAAGGTATCCACGAAAACGGCACCGTTTGGGGTTCTGATTTTTAATCCTTTCAAATCAGCGGGCGTATTGATTGGTCGCTTTGAGTTGGTGATATGCCGGAATCCATTTTCCCACCAGCCAAGAACCGTTAAGCCTTTCTTATCAAGAGCGGCAGCAAGTTTATCCCCTACAGGTCCATTAAATACTTTGGTTACATGGTCAAAATCCTTAAAGAGAAAGGGCAGGTTTACAACGCCCAGCAGTGGTTCAAAACTAGATAGTTGTACATCGGAGGTTAAGACCATATCTACTGTTCCCAGTTGAGCACCCTCTATTAGTTCATTTTGTTTACCCAACTGATCTGACGGGAAAACCTTAATCTCCACCAGATTATTGGTTTTTTCAGCTACTTTCTTGGCAAACATCAGTGAAGCTTCCTGGTAATGATGGTCAGGGGCGCCGGTATGACCAAGTTTTAGGACAACTTTACCCTTGGCGCTTGAATTTGTATCCTGATTGCCGCCCGAAGAACAACCCGTAAAGAGTGTAAACATCAGGATAAAGATCATAAATAAGGTTAACGACTTAATATTCTTCAAACTATTCTCCTCCTCTATTAAAATATTTTTCTAAAAGATTCAAATAATATCAGTAAAACTTTCCTGTCTCCCCTATATGAATATATCCCGTGCACTTGACATTTAAGAATCTCCTATAAATCAGGAACTTACACTAACTGCAAACATGAACTAAATTTCCGTTGAATTCTGTTTATTTTTATTTTAATTAAATCCGCAGAATTTTATGGATGCCGTCACTCCCTATCCTAAAAGCAGGTCCACAATTTCATCCACAGTTCTTTGATTTGTCCATTCTTCTATGGATGGACTTTAGCTCGTATACCTCTAGATCGTTTTAGTTTTTGTCTAAACCCTCGTTTGAAACCAGTTTACCTATAACTTTACATAACGTTTTGACTAAATTGTCTTAGACCATTCCCATTTAGGTTCATCTAGTAAAATTTTTCCATTTATAAACGGCCCTAACTGCATGCTATCACCTCGCGGAACAAGTGCTTTATTTTTATAATGACTTCAGCTCCCATATCAGCCAACATCATACTATTGAACAGCTCCTCCAGTACCCTTGTCAGTTCAAGCAGCCTAAGGCCATCCAAGAAACCTTGCAATAAATTTAGTCATCTTTTTCTCTCCAAACCGATGCTTTTCCTGCCTTCCGGGCCAGAATTTTTTCTGCTAAGGTCATTCCCACCGAAAACTCACCCCTTTTGTAACTTTCTCAATTTTCCATCTAGAAGTACTTCAAGGGACTCCGCGGTTCATCCCACTTTATATAATTGCAACATTCATGCCAACAAAAAAATCCCCATTAATTAAGAAAAAAGAAAGAACATTGTGTTTCAAATGCCCTTTCCTCATAAAAAATGAAACATATTCGATTTATGCGGAAAACTATTTTGTGCTTCTCCATAAAGTAGTCCTGCTAATCCCCAGTTTTTCTGCAATTTTACTTTTGTTATCCGGGAAAACCAACTCAAGTTTTTCTATTAACTCGCTGGATATTTCTTTCCCTTTTATTTTATCAGTTGAATGATAGTTAAACTGCCGCAAAAGATCATTAACCAATTTATCCTCACCAATAGAAGTAACCAGCAGTTCCCTAATTAAATAATTGTTAAGCCTAATGGTGTTATTAAAAAGAACAGCAAAGCGTTCCACAACATTTTGCAGCTCCCGGATGTTCCCGGGCCAGGAATATAATGTTAATACAGGGAGTATATGCTCAATCATGTCTTCGCTAAGTTGATTTATATTAAGATGTTTTTTGAGAAACCGCAAAAACAAGTCTCGAATATCTTCTTTACGCTGCCGGAGCGCCGGAATTGTCAATTGCAAGACATTTAACCTGTAATAGAGGTCATCACGAAACTCATAAGGCATCTTATCTTCCAGTTTTTTATTGGTGGCGGCAATAATCCGGATATCGACCGGGATTACAGCATCACCCCCTATCCTAATGACTTCTTTTTCTTGTATAACCCTGAGCAGCCGGGCCTGTAAAGCCAGAGAAATTTCGCCGATCTCATCTAAAAAGATGGTCCCTTTATGGGCGAGTTCAAAGAGCCCAGCTTTACCTCCTTTACGACTGCCCGTAAAGGCCCCCTCATCATACCCAAAGAGTTCGCTTTCCAGGAGATTTTCGGGTAAAGCAGCACAATTGATGGCCACAAAAGGACCATTCTGCCGGAAGCTGTAATTATGAATACTCTGGGCAAAGATTTCTTTACCTACACCTGTCTCACCATAAATCAGGATGTTGGAATTGGTTTTGGCATAGATCTTGGCCTTTTCAATTATAGACTGCATAATTTTAGAACTGCCTATGATATCCGAAAAATTAGCCTTCGCCGAGAAGCCCTTCAATTTGTTTAATAAGCGAATTTTATGTTCCGTTCTTTGAATATCGGAAACCTTTTGGAAAGTGGCTACCGAACCGAATATTTTCCCGCCATTTTCAATGGGAACCCGGTTTATGACTATTTCTGTGCCATTTACCTGTTCAACACTTTCTATTTGCGGCATCCCTGTTTTTAAAACATCCTCCATGTTAAGTTCCGGGAATGTGCTTTTCAAAGGTTTACCCAGAACTTGCTGGGAACTGATACCAAGTATTCTCTCGGCGGATGGATTATAGATATTAATCTGGCCTTTAGCGTCTGTAGCAATCACACCACTCAAAGAAAAATCGAGAATAGCCTGGGAGATTTTCGACTTTTCTCTTTCTTTACGCAAAGCAATAGCTACGTTTTTTGCTTCTCGTATGGTAGATATAATGGCATCTTCGCCGGGATAGATCAAAACTGTGCCTAGGCCCAGCTTTGTTGCAATCTCAATAGATAAACTGGCACCAATAACGACTTCAATGTTTGACGATAAGAGTTTTTGTTCCAGCTCATCCGTATCATGAAAAATGACAGGGACAATTTTCATTCCGGACATTTTCTCTAGCTTATTTAAATCAAAAGAAACAGGATATTTATAGCTCACTATCCCCACATTTTTACCAAGTTCTTTAGCTTTTAATAAAGCCTCTAAATAATCCAAACCTGTCAAGTGTATTCTCAACACCGGGTATTGGGTGGCCTGCATAATCGTTTCGGCATTGGCCCCACCGCCCACGAATATTTCCACGCTATCCGTAAAAGCTTCCTTGACTTTCTCTATTAAATTTTCCATTAAACCCTCGATGAGGACAACCTCTATCGAGTCATCGTTGATTTTATTAATGGCACTCCGAGCCAACGCATCTAGATGCTTATAGGTCAAGCAGCCAATCTTGATTTTCTCCATGTTTGATCCCTCCCGGGATTCTTCCTTGCTCAAATTTTATCATAAAAAAATCACCCCAACGGGTGATTAAACAAAGATTTTAGTAATAAAAAAATGGTAAACCAAGGATTCCCTTTTCTCACAAAACACTACACACATTCACCATATGGCCCGTCAGCTCCGACATGATCTTGGCCTTAACAAGCTTGGCTGTTTCCAATAATTTTCCGAGATCAATGCCAGTTTTCACATTCATTCTTTCCAACATGTTGACAAGGTCTTCTGTCGCTATATTCCCGGCTGCACCGGGAGCAAAGGGACAGCCGCCCAGGCCACCAATGGCTGCTTCAAACTTTGTCATGCCGTTCTGTAAAGCCACTAAAACATTAGCTAACCCCATACCCCTGGTATCATGAAAATGCAGGCCAAACTCAACGCCGGGATAACGTTCTAAGACCTCTTTCAGCAGACTGCCAGTCTGCCTGGGATTGGCCACACCGATGGTATCGCAAAGACAAATTTCTTCCACTTCCAAGGTCAAGCCCTGTTCAATTATCTTAATCACCTGCTCAACAGGGATATCACCTAGAAACGGGCAGCCAAAAGCAGTAGCTATATCTAATTTTATTTTCATATCAGGGAGCGACTCTTTTAACTTTGCGAGTTCTCCGAAGGATTCTTCGATGGTCCTTCTCACATTTTCCATGTTATGTTTCTCACTAGCCGAAATTACGTAAGTTATTTCTTTTATTCCCGCGTTCCAGGCTGCAACGGCTCCCGTAAGATTTGGCACCAAAGCATTTAATTCTATATTTACTTTTTTTTCTAACAGCTTAGAAACTATGTCTTTTGCATCCTGCATCTGGGCGATGGCTTTGGGAGAAACAAAGGAAGTAACTTCTATTTTTTGAATATTGGCGGCGATTAAAGATTCTATCACTTCTAACTTCACATCTGTAGGGATCCATTTCTTAATGTTTTGAAAACCGTCGCGCGGCCCTACCTCTACGATCATCACACTTTCTGGCAATTCCATATTAATACCACCCCTAAATTACTCCTTTTTCCTTAAGAGATTTAAGTTGTTCTTCCGGGATATTCAATTCCTCTCCGTATATTTCCTGGTTATGTTGTCCAAGAAGAGGCGACGGTTTTCTAAAGGCAACCTTTGTTTCACTGAATTTCAAATGAGAACCCGTTATCTTTAACTTGCCGGCTTTAGGATGTTCCAGTTCTACAAACATCTCCCGGGCTCCTGCAATATGGGAATCTTTCACTACTCTCTCTATGGTGTTAATAGGGGCTGCGGGGATCCCGGCCTCCAACAACATATCTACGATCTCATCCACTGTCTTCATCATAGTCCATTCCTCAATAACAGGTTTTAATTCAGCATGCCTTTGGACACGTTTGGGATTCCTGTCAAAACGCTGGTCTTTGGCCAGTTCAGGTTTTCCTATAACTTTACACAACTGCTCAAAAAGTTTATCATTGCCACAGCCGATAACCAGGCTGCCATCACTGGCTTTGAAAGAATCATAGGGATAGACAGATTCATAACGATTGCCAATTCTTTCGGGGTTCCTTCCTTCAACTAAATAGATTTGATTAATAATCTCCAGGCTGGCCACCACAGAGTCAACCAAGGCCACATCCACCTTTTGTCCTTTTCCCGTATTATCCCTGTATTTTAAGGCGGCAAGAACAGCTACCGTTACGGAAAGACCCGCCAGCACATCTGCCATGGCCGTTCCAGTTCTCGTAGGCTCACCATCCGGCCAGCCGGTAGTGCTCATCAATCCTCCCATGGCCTGACCTATGATATCATAACCTGCCCTGTCTTTGTAGGGCCCATAATGCCCAAAACCTGAAACGCAGGCATAGATGATACCCGGATTAACTTTTGCCAGGTCCTCATATCCTAATCCTAACTTTTCCATAGTACCTGGTCTGTAATTCTCCACGACAATATCCGCCTTTTTCACCATTTCCAAAAAGATTTCTTTCCCTTCGGGGTGTTTTAAATTGAGAGTAACTCCCCTCTTGTTTCTATTTAAATTCATATAATAGGCACTTTCCCCATTGACAAAGGGACCAAACTGCCTGCTGTCATCACCTTTTTGGGGTTCCTCGATTTTGATGACATCGGCCCCCATATCGGCCAGCATCATGGTACAAAACGGCCCTGCCAGTACTCTTGTTAAATCAAGAACTTTAACACCTGTTAATGCACCTTTTGACATATGTTCTCTCCCCTCTTGACGATAAATTATTTTTCCAACCATACTGCATAGAGATATGATTACTTGCCTTTTTAATATTGCAAGGATTGTGCCAAAAAAAAAGATTGAAAAATCAGGTATTCTTTTAAATGTCATGTTTCATTTCTCTTTTTATAAAGCACATTGAAACATATAGAATACTTGAAAAGAAAAAATGATTGGGAATGGCCTCCCAATCACCTTACCGACAATTTGTAGTTACAACTTTCCCCGGTACCTATCTCACCAGTTTAGGTGCATTTAAGAGCAGCTCCCTAGCTTCCCGAATGGTAGCCTCAATGATTCCCTTCACGGGTAGGATTTCGGTGAGGGGGGTGAGGCTTTGCCCTGCCTGGACGAACCCATTGACAACATCACCTTCTACGGCAGCCAGGCGATTGGTCCCGGTAGCCAGCCTGTCCAGCTCTTCCTGGGGCGCTCCGGCCCGTTCCAAAGCCAGGTACTTTTCCGTAAACTCATTTTTTAAGCCTCGCACACCGTGTCCCCGGGAATACCCGGTCACTACCGAATCAGTATCTACGGCTTCCAACAAACGCTTCTTAAAGTTGGGGTGGGCCTGACACTCTTTGGAAGCCAGGAAACGTGTCCCCATTTGAATCCCTTCTCCTCCCATGATCAGGGCAGCGGCTAAACCACGACCGTCCACAATACCCCCGGCCACAACGACAGGAATTTTTACTGCCGGTATAACCTGGGTCATTAAGGCCATGGTGGTTAGGGTTCCGATGTGACCCCCTGCTTCCATGCCTTCAATGATGATGGCATCGGCGCCGTTTTCCTCTACCCGTTTGGCCAGTTTTACGTTGGGGATTACAGGCAAGACTTTGATTCCTGCTTTATGGAGCTTTTCAATATAAGGTACGGGGTTTCCCGCTCCCAGGGTAACAAAGCTCACGCCTTCCTCACACACTACATCGATGATTTCTTCTTTGTTTTTCCAAAGCAGGGCGATGTTGACCCCAAAGGGTTTGTCGGTCATGGCTTTAACTTTTCTGATTTCCTCTCTTACCCAGGCAATGTCACGCCCGCCGGTGGCAATGACCCCGGCGCCGCCGGCCTGGGAAACGGCCCCGGCTAAGATAGCCTCGGAGATCCAGGCCATACCCCCTTGAATAATGGGATATTCAATCCCTAACAATTCAGTTAATCTAGTTTTCATAGTACCCTCCTGTGTTTAGTCTTTGTATGGTTAAGATTTTACCAAAAATAGCTTTACTAAGCAATTTTTGCTTAACACAACCGAACGTATGTTTGTATTTTTCTTTTATTCTTGTTATACTAAAGGTAAAGATGATAAAAACAACCCCCGGGAAGTGATTGCTAATGGATATAGACAAGCTGGCCCTGTTGGGTGCCGCCGCAAAATATGATATCTGCGCTTCCACCTCTTCCGGCGTGAGTAAAGTAAAAAATCCCCTCATGGGCAGTCCCGTAGCCTCGGGTATCTGTCATTCCTTTACCCCCGACGGGCGCTGTGTCTCCCTTCTCAAAGTCCTCATGACCAATGAGTGTCAAAAAGACTGCAGTTACTGCGCCAACCGGGTTCAAAGGGATATTGAACGAACAAGCTTTACCGCCCCCGAACTTAGCAAAATCTTTATTGAACTCTACCGGCGCAACTATGTGGAAGGCCTTTTCTTAAGTTCCGGGATTAAACAGAGTACTACCCAGTCTATGGAAGAAATGATCAAAGCCGCAGAAATCTTACGGGAAAAGTATCGTTTTGGCGGGTACATACATTTAAAAATTCTGCCGGGGAGTTCTCCTGATCTCATCGCCCAGGCTGTTAAACTGGCCAACCGGGTTTCCCTTAACCTGGAAGTTCCTAACGAGAATCGCCTCCAGGCCATCAGCAAAACGAAAAATTACCATAAAGAGTTGTTAACTCCCCTCAAAGCTATTGCCGCTGATTTGCCCTATAACCCTGGAACAACCCAGACTACCCAGTTTATTGTGGGGGCGGCCCAGGAATCGGACCAGGAAATCCTCACCACCGTTATGTCTCTCTACAAGGATTACAGGGTAAAACGCTCCTATTTCAGCGCTTTTCAGCCTGTGCCCCAGACACCCCTGGAAAATCTTAAACCTGTACCCATTAAACGGGAAAACCGTCTCTACCAGGCGGAATTTCTTTTCCGCCTGTATAAATTCACCCTGGATGATTTGGTATTTGACCCCACGGGTAATCTGGATTTGACCCTGGACCCTAAGCTGATGTTCGCCGTTAAAAACCCCCAGCTTTTTCCGATGGAGATTAACCGTGCCAGTCTTTATGACCTCTTGCGCGTTCCCGGTATTGGCCCCAAATCGGCCCAGCGCCTCCTGGTTGTACGCCGTCGGCATCGTTTTACTTCCCTGGAAGAGTTAAAAAATGTGGGTGTGGTCATCAAACGGGCCAGCCCCTTCATCACCATCAACGGGAAAAAACAGGGGGATTTAAACTGGCTGTACAATCCCCGGCCCCAGAAATTTACCCAGCTCAGCTTCTGGTAGGAGGCACAAAAAATGATGATACAGTATTCCCCCCAGGTTCCTTCTCTAATTAAGGGAACTTTACTGGCTTATATTCATAAAACCGGCTGCCGGGTGAAGGCTGCCCATCCCTCACAGAATACCTTATTTGACAGCCACGAGTCCCTGGATGCCGATACTTTTAGCCTGGATGCCCTCATCACCCAGGTGTTAACTATTTATGCTAAAGATGTATCCTGGCTCAAGAAGCAGGCGGCATCCCCCCTGTATCAACGACTCTTTTACGCCCTGCGCCATTCTACACCGCAAAAATATGTCATTATGGAAAAGGCCCTGCTTGTAGCTTTTGAAAAGGGCCTGGAGTACTGCCTGAGCAATGTTTCTTCCTCCTGCCGGAGACTGGCTCTTCTGGCCCGGGAAGTACACCATGAAGTCCATCGTATGTTAGGGTTCATCCGTTTCTCCGCCCTGGATGAGGAGACTCTCGTGGCACGCCCCAAACTGTACCATGATACGGCAGACCTTATCCTAAAAAGATTTGCCCCCCGTTATCCCCACTATAAAGTGGTTCTTGTCCTGGACACACAGGCACTCTGCTTCTATCAGGGTAAAATTTTCTCTCTGGACGCCTGCCCTTTCCGGGAATTTCTCGCAAAAAAGGATGACTACAGCACCCTCTGGGAGAAATACTATAAATCCCAATATATCGAGGACCGTAAGAATATCCGCCTGGCGCAAAAAGCCATACCCCAAAAATACTGGGACTGGCTGCAGGAAGGTAATATTTTATCTGAGGGAAAAAAGAAATCAACTTAAGTTAAAAGCATGTAAAAGTGCATGCTTTTGTTTTTATTTCCCCGTATGCAAGAGAAATTATAACTTCTTGGGTATATACTATAATAAAGGAAGTAATAAAGAAAATTAAAAATATTTTGATTGAAACTTTTTGCAATGGGCAACACATCTATGCTATGCTATCCCTAAAGAAGAAAGGCACTTATGTGCACTTTGTTCTGCAACGGGACACTAGCGTTCCCGTTGATGCTTGGTTCCCTAACACCCCTAATTACAGAAAGTTATACCTTCTGTAATTATCAAAAAGAAGGTGATATTATCCAAGCTGCCGTAAGCTTTTCTCCTCAACTGGTTTTCCACAACACCAGGCAGGAAGTTCTTACTTTCCCCGAGATGTTCGCGCGTATTCTGAACTTTATTAAAGAGGATCCCCGGAGTGCCTACCGTATTGCCATTGGCACCGATTCCCAGGTAAGAAGCAAAACCTCTTTCGTAACCGGTATTCTGGTGCACCGGGTAGGTAAGGGTGCCCTTGGGTTTTTAAGAGAAGTGGTGGTTCCCCGTAACATCAAATCACTTCGGGAGAAAATCAGCCTGGAAACAGCTTTTACCCAGGAAATCGCTTATATGTTTACGCCCGGCCATATCGATATGATTTTAGACGTGATAACGGCTAACGGCTACCAGGATATCCATCTGGATCTGGAAATACATTTAGACATTGGCCCCCATGGTCCCACCAAAGAGTTAATCAAAGAAATGGTGAACCGGGTGACAGGCCTGGGTTTTGACGTAAAGATTAAGCCTTACGCCACAGCCGCCACCAGCTTGGCCAACAGGTATACTAAATAGTTGGTAGTTGATAGTTGGTAGTAAACTAATATAAAAACCCTGGAACAGTTGTACAGTACTGTTTCCAGGGTTTTGTTTTATAAGTTAGCCTTCCCGCGCCAAGCCTCTGCTAAAGCCCTGCTTGTTTCTTTAGGATCAGGCTGGCCCAAAATGGCCGAGATGACGGCAATTCCGTCTACGCCCGTTTCCCGTACTTTAGGGATCCTGGCCAAATCAATGCCGCCAATGGCCACAACGGGGATTTTTACACTCTCTTTAATAGCTTGCAGCCCGGTGAGCCCAATGGGTTCTCCCGCATCGGCCTTGCTCCCCGTAAGGTAGACAGGTCCCGAGCCCAGATAGTCAGCTCCTTCCTCCTGCCCCCGGAGGGCTTCGGTGATATTTCCGGCAGAATAACCCAGTATTTTTTCAGGCCCTAAGAGGCGCCGCGCCGTCGCTAAAGGCAAATCATCTTCGCCCACATGAAGCCCGTCAGCATCTACGGCCAGCATAATGTCCAGGCGGTCATTGATAATGAGGGGAATCCGGTATTTTTGGGTTAAGGCCTTCATCTCCAGAGCAAGGGTATAGAAATCACGGGAAGAAATACTTTTTTCCCGCAGCTGTACTAAGGTAACACCACCCCGGATGGCCTCTTCTACAGCCTGAAGCAGGTCCCGGCCCTTCGTTATGAGCCGGTCCGTTACCAGGTAAAGAGAATAATCTACTTTAGGCTTCACTTTTTTTCGCCCCCTTAACCCCTAATAATACTTATAAAAATGGTGGGTAGGCCCTACCCCTTTGCCTATGGAAAAAGAATTAAGAATAGCACCGGTGATGTACTCTTTCGCCCCCTGTACAGCTTCTTTCAGCGATAATCCCCTGGCCAGGTGGGCGGCAATGGCCGAGGAATATGTACAGCCCGTCCCATGGGTATTGGTTGTAGCAATTCGTTCCTGGTCATAGTAGGTAAAACTTTCCCCATCGTAAAGTACATCCACAGCATTGCCCCGGAGATGACCTCCCTTAACTAAAGCGCTTTTAGGGCCAAGGGCCACAATATCCCGGGCCGCTTTTTCCATATCTTCCACAGTTGTGATTTCCCTTTCCAGGATTACTTGTGCTTCATAAAGGTTGGGTGTCACCACATCGGCCACAGGGAGAAGGGTCCGGATAAGCTCCTCTTTGGCTTCGGGATGCATCAAATCATAACCGCTTTTGGAAATCATAACTGGATCCACCACAATGTTTTTGGCCTGGTATTCCTTTAGTTTCCTGGCAATGGTTTTAATGATTTCCGTCTTGGAAACCATGCCAATCTTCACTGCGTCAATAACAATATCCTCATAAAGGCAGGAAATCTGTTTGGCCACCATTTCCGGCGCAATTTCCTGAACAGCAAAAACGCCCTGGGTATTTTGCGCTGTCACCGCGGTAATCACACTCATGCCGTAAGTACCTAAGGCGGCAAAGGTTTTTAAATCAGCCTGGATCCCGGCCCCGCCGCAGGAATCGGAACCGGCTATGGTCAACACTTTTCGCATAAAGACCCTCCCTTTTCACATCTTATCTTTCCCAGGACCCAGGCCAGCACCAGGTCCGCTTCCTTAGCCGCAGCAATATTCACCCGGGGGGAAAGGGGAGGATGCCCTTCCGCCACATCACGCTTTCCATCTCCCACCAGGTAAAAGCTTTCCTTAATCTTCCTCGTTTTGATTTCATCACTGTTACCCCAGCCTGCCAGGCCGGAGGCTGCCACCAGGAGCTTTTCACTGGAAAGAAAGGTTTCTACCAGAAGTGTCTTGGCTTCCACCTTGTCAAAGGCCTCCACTATGATATCACAGGAAGAGAATAGGCTTAACACATTGGTGGTGTCTACACGGACCACATGGGCAGTAATCTCCAGATCAGGGTTAATTCGCAACAAATTGTTTTTCAGAGCTTCCACTTTATACTGGCCCACCTGGTCCAAAAAGTAGAACTGGCGGTTGAGATTACTTATCTCTACCCGGTCAAAATCCACCAGGGTAAATCGTTTAAAACCCGAGCGTACTAAATTAAAGGCACAGTTGGAACCCAGGCCGCCCGCTCCGGCAATACCCACATGATACCTCTGGATCAGGGCAAGATTGTCGGGTCCCAGGTAAGCAGTAAGGGCATGTTCAAAAATATTCATAGCTTCCTCCTACAGGTGGTGCCAGTCTTTATATAGGGGCTGGTAGCCCCGGCTTACCAGCATGTCATGCATCTCCCGGACGCTGCGCTGGTCAGCAATATCAAACTGGCCTTCCGTGGCCTCTTCCAGGTGTCCCCCCACCGAGGTACACGAGCCTGCCGACATCTTGGTGACACCTAAGGGTAAGAGGTTATCACGAAACTCTGCCCGTTCCCGGGTGGAAATGGTGATGCCCGCTCTGGGCAGGAAGAGTCGTAAAGCCAAGAGAATCTGGACCAGGTCCCTGTCGCTGACTACAGAACAGGGTGCAAAATTCCCCACGTGAGGACGCAGCCTGGGCAGGGACACGCTGATTTCCGTATCCAGGTATTTATCTTGCAGGTAAGCGGCATGCAGTCCTGTGAAAAAGGCTTCCTTGCGCCAGTCCTGAAGGCCTAAGAGGGCGCCGATATTCACCGCTCTCATGCGGGCCCGGCAGGCCCGCTCCGGGGCATCGAGACGAAAGCGATAATCCTTTTTGGGCCCGGCCAGGTGGATTGCATCATAAGTTACGGGGTCGTAAACCTCCTGGTAAAGGGTGAGCCCATCTACACCCGCTGCCACCAGTTGCCCATATTCCTCTTCCGTCAAAGGGTAAATCTCGATGGAAATGGAATCAAAATAATTTTTTAGTATACGAACACATTCCTCTATGTAAGATACGGGAGTATGCTGGCGGGACTCTCCCGTTAGGATGAGAATATGGCGTAAACCCGTCTGGGCAATGGCCCGGGCTTCTTTCTCCACTTCCTCCAGGGTAAGCTTTTTCCTGGTAATCCTGTTGGTTACCTTAAAACCACAGTAAGCACACTGGTTCACACAGTAATTGGCCAGATACAGGGGGGTATATAACAGGATTACCCTGCCGAAATGCTGTACGGTCAGCTGGTGGGCCTTTTGGGCCATTCTTTCCAAATAAGGTACGGCTTGCTCCGATAACAGGTTTAAGAAATCCCTTTCAACAAGGGCCTCTTTAGTCAGTGTTCTCTCAATATCCGCCCCGGTCACACCGGCCAGGTACGAAGCAAAGGGAAATTCCTGATACTTAAGGAGTTTGTCAGCAAAACTCATTATTCTCCACCTTACTTATGCAAAAATCCCGTTAAGGGCGAAGAAGCCACAGCATATTCCTGCACGGCTCCCGGTCCCGAAAGAAACGCCATTCTTCCGGCCTGCACAGCCAGGCTGAAGGCCCGGGCCGTTTGTACGGGATCCTGGGCCGTAGCAATGGCCGTATTCACCAGCACTGCTGCTGCTCCCATTTCCATGGCTTCCGCTGCCTGGGAGGGCCGGCCTATGCCTGCATCAACAATAATAGGCACTTTGATCTCGGCAATGAGGATGCGAAGCAATTCCCTGGTCATGAGGCCCCGGTTTGTGCCGATAGGGGCCCCCAGGGGCATGACTGCCGCCGCTCCCGCCTCTTCCAACCTTTTGGCGGCCATTAGATCAGGGCTCATATAAGGAAGCACCACAAAACCTTCCTTGGCCAGTATTTCCGTAGCCCTGATGGTCTCGTAGTTATCCGGCAGCAGGTATTTATTGTCGGAGATAACTTCAATTTTGACCCAGTGGCCACAGCCCGCTTCCCGGGCAATACGGGCTATCCTTACCGCTTCCTCGGCGTTACGGGCCCCTGAAGTATTGGGTAAAAGGATGCATTTCTTGTCTATGTAATTTAAGACATTATCCTGTTCGTTGGAAAAATTTACTCTTCGTAAGGCCATGGTGATGACCTGGCTGCCTGAGGCGGCAATCACCTTAGGGATGATTTCATGGCTGGAAAACTTGCCGGTGCCGATAAAAAGCCTGCTTTCCAATTCCTGTCCGCCAATAATCAATTTATCTTCCATAATCTCAACCTCCTCCCACAAAACGCAGTACTTCTAATTCATCATTTTCTTTTAGCACAATCTTTTCCCATTGCTCTCGCTTCACCACCTGGCCGTTCAACTCAATGACCACACTTTCCGGCTTAAGTCCTTTGTTTAAAAGATACTCTTTAATACTGAGGGAAAAAGGAATGGTTTCTAAGCTTCCATTGACACGTATCTGCATTTCTTTGCCTCCTTCTACCAACTACCAACTGCCAACTAAAAAAGCCTACCCGCAAGGGGTAAGCCCTGAAATAACCATTTCCTTCGTCTTACGCTTCCCTTCACTGGCATTATCCAACAGGTTCAAAGGGTTAAGAGTGAACACTCTTTCTCAGCCTTGCGGCACCCCTAGCATCCCAACTATTCTATTAGATTAATAATATTACTTTAATTTCTTTTTGTAAAGCTGAAACTTTTTAGTTTTTCGGCTACAGCCCGGGGATTATCAGCTAATAAAAAGCGGGACATTACAGCCACTCCTGCTACACCAAGGGGGGCTACCGCTTCTATGGTCTCTTCATCAATACCGCCGATAGCGATGATGGGGATAGATACTGCTTCTTTTAATTTCTGTAAAAAGACAAGGCCCCGGGCTTCCTGTCCCGGTTTGCACATGCTTGGGAAAATGTGGCCGGCTAAACAGTAACCGGCTCCCTCCCTTTCGGCAGTTTGCCCTTCGGCTACGGAATGAATGGATACCCCTGCAAGTTTTGCCGTTCCTAAAATCTCTCTAACTCGAGGCAACGGTAAACTGCCAAAGCTCAGGTTAACACCATGGGCATCTACTGCCAGGGCTACCTCTACACTCCTGTTGATGAAAAGTTTTTTCCCGTATTTATCGGTCAGGGCCTTAACCTGTACAGCTAAAGCATATAAATCCCGCGGCAACAGGTCTTTCTCCCGCAGCTGTACAACGTCTACGCCACCTTTGAGGGCTTCTTCGATGACCCACAATAACCTGTTCTCACCACAGAGATGCCGGTTGGTCACCAGGTGGATTTCCATGAATGCACTCACTCCTGGTTGTTAGTTGATAGTTGATAGTTGGTAGTATATACCACGACTCGATCACCGATCACCGTAATCAATTTTGTAATACACAGGAATAATCATTAACGGGTCACCGGACACTGGTCTCCGGTCACCGAAGTTACATATTACAGGCTTTCATGCTCTCTTCCCTGATCAATTCCAGGATTTCCTGTTTTAAGGCACTAAATTCGGGAGAGTTTTTCATGGTAAAGTGCCGGGGTCTGGGAAGAGGCACAGCAATAGTGGCTTTAACCCGGCCCGGTCTGGCCGTCATCACGTAAACCGTATCCCCTAAGAAAATGGCTTCTTCTACATCATGGGTGACAAAGAGAATGGTTTTCTGGGTCTCCTGCCAGGCATTTAAGAGGTTTTCCTGCATAATGGAACGGGTCTGAGCGTCCAGGGCCCCAAAGGGTTCATCCATCAAAAGTATCTCGGGATTGTTGGCCAAAGCCCTGGCAATAGCCACCCTTTGTTTCATCCCTCCCGAGAGATTCTGGGGATAAGCATTTTCAAAGCCTTTTAAACCTATTAACTCCAACTGGTGCAAGGCTGTTTTTTCCCTTTCTGCTTTGGGAATACCCTTGAGTTCCAGGCCAAATTCAATGTTCTTTTGCACTGTTAGCCAGGGAAACAAAGTATAGGACTGGAACACCATGCCCCGGTCAGCCCCCGGCGCTTTAATCTCTTTCCCATCTAACAGCGCCTGGCCGGAAGAAGTCTCCGTCAAACCGGCCACAATACGCAGGATCGTTGACTTGCCGCAGCCGGAGGGCCCCAGAATGGTCACAAATTCTCCTGCTTTCACATCAAAAGAGGTCTTTTCCAGGGCCGTAACCCTGTTTGCACCCTGACCGAAGACCTTGGAGACATTTTGAATGCTTAATTTAATGTTGGGCGTCTCACTCTTTATCATTGGTACTTGTACCTCCTTGGCTCCGCAAATAGGGGAAGAGCGCGCGGTAAAGAACTTTAAACAGGTAATCAGAGATAATTCCCAAAAGCCCAATTACCAGGATACCTACAAAAATTTTATCTGTACGTAAAAAACGGCTTGCTTGCATAATGAGATAGCCCAGGCCTTCACTGGCACCCACAATTTCAGCTACCACCAGGTAAGTCCAGGCCCAGCCGAAAGTAATCCGTAAAGTATCAACAATTCCCGGCAGTGAAGCAGGTAAAATTACCTTCCGGAAGACTGCCTTCCGGGAAGCTCCCAGGGTATAAGAGACGTCAATCAAGTCTACCGGTACGTTCTTGGTAACATCCATCACCATCAGGGTCTGCTGGAAGAAAGTTCCGAAAAAGATGACAGCAATTTTTTCACTTTCACCCAGGCCAAACCAGAGAATAAAGAGGGGTATAAAGGCTGAAGCAGGCATATAGCGAATAAAGCCGATAATGGGCTCAAAAAAAGCCTCCGCTATTTTCAAAGTCCCCATCAAAATGCCCAGGGGTACAGCAATAATGGAAGCCAGCAGAAAACCACCAGCTACCCGCATGATGCTGTAGGCAGCATGTTCTGCCAGTTCCCCCCGTGTCAGCATGTTAAGCCCTATAGAAAGTACTTTGGCCGGAGTAGGGATAAAACTGGCATCATTTTTTATCACTGCCGCCGCTGCCCATACTAGAAACACAAAAATGAAAGAGAAAATACCGGTATAGAAATATAGTTTTCTGTCTATTTCCGCTTTTGGTGTAATTAATTTTGTGCTGAAGCGTGGCAAAAAGAACAACCCCCATTGAAAAAATTTCAGTACTCGCAGGGAAAGGGAGCCTTGGCGGGCTCCCTTTGAGCTTAATTATTATCTTACTTGTTTACGTAGGTAGAATCAACAATGTCCGTAGCTTTGGGTTTCGTATCAATGACTTTGAGACTGGCATAGAAATCCACAGCTTTTTGTGTGGTTTCATAGAGAAGTCCCGGGCTGCTTGCAGTACCGAAGAACTTCTTATTGCCTTCCAGGTCGAAGAATTTTAAGTCAGGCAACACAGCCTGGAAGTCTTTCACTTCCATCCCTAAACCTTTGGCCATGATTTCTTCGGATTCCTGTTTGTTTTGTTTCCAGTAATCCATAGCCTTACTCATGGCCCTGACAAAACCTTCCATGGCTTTTGGATTGTTCTCCACTACATCGGCACGGAAACTGACGGTATCCACAATGATACCGGGATATTCCTTGGTGGAAGCCAAGACTTTACCCTTGGCTTTTCCTTTGCTGAGCCAGGGTTCCCAGGTTACAGCGGCATCAACCTGTCCGGCCACAAAAGCTGCTCCGGCATCGCCGGCTTTCATGTTGGTAATCTTAATGTCTTTTTCCGTAAGACCCACTTTTTGCAGTACGGTCAGGGCAAAAAAGTGACTGGTTGTACCTGTTTCCAGGGCTACTGTTTTACCCTTAAGGTCTTTTATATCTTTGATCTCATTTTTAGCCAGCATGCCGTCACCGCCATAAGAGTCATCCAGAGCCCAGACAACTTTTACTGGGATTCCTGCTGCGGCAATGGTAACCTGGACATCCTGGGCCGTAGCCATGCCGTCTACCTTTTTCCCGGCCAGGGCTTGTTTGCGCTCAGCCAGACCCTCGATTTTTGTTAACTCCACATCTAAGCCCTGTTCTTTAAAGAAACCCTTTTCTTTCGCCAAATACAAAGGTCCATATCCTACCCAGGTAGGTAAGGTAATAACAAGTTTTACAGGTTTCGGTTCTTCTTTAGCTTGGGGAGCCGGTGCAGGAGCCGGTTTAGAACCACTACAACCGGTGACAAGAGTCAAAATTAATAAGATAAGCAAAAACACTGATAGAAATTTTCTCATTCTTATTCCCTCGCAAATTTTTCTTTTATAGCAATAAGTATAAGCAACTCTGTATATTTATGCAATACTAAATATTTATCAACTTCTTCAGCTGATCCTGGAAATAAGCCATATCCTCAACACTGCCCAGGCTAACCCTGATATAGGAATCCAGTCCCCAGGCAGAACCGCAGCGTACCATAATCCCTTTTTCCGCCAACCGGGAGCAAAGTTTAATGGCATCCTGTCCCACGTCAATTAACACAAAATTAGTTTCTGAGGGTACAAAAGATAACCCGTGCCCCTGTAAAAAATCATACAACTCTTTTTTAACCCGGGCGTTATGGGCTTTTGCCGTTAAAATGTACTCTCGATCGCAGAAAGACGCAAGAGCTGCCACCTGCCCCAGGGCATTAAGGTTAAAAGGCGGCCTCACTTTGTTTATGGCCTGGATAATGGCGGGATTGGCCAAAGCGTAGCCCACCCTGGCCCCGGCCAGTGCATATATTTTGGAAAAAGTTCGAATCACCAGGACATTAGGATAGGCAGATAAAAAGCTGACACCGGAAATATAATCAGGGGCTTCTACATACTCCCCATAGGCTTCATCTAGCACCAGAAGAACTTCCGGAGGTAAGTTTTCCAAGAGGTTTATGAGCTCATCCTTACTGAGATAAGTACCTGTGGGGTTATTGGGGTTACACAGGAAAATCAGCTTGCTCCGGGGCGTAAGTGAAGACAGGATGTTCCCAATGTCCACTTTAAAATTGTTCAGGGCAACTTTTTCAGGCACTGCCCCCATTAAAATGGTGGAAGCAAAATACTGACCGAAGGTGGGAAAAGGTATTAAGACGTGGTCTCCTTCTTCCAAAAAGGCCTGGGCTGTTAAAACAATCATTTCATCGGCACCATTAGACAGGACAATGTGGTCTTTTGTTAAACCATAGCCCTGGGCCAAAACATCCCGCAGTCCATTGGCCACGGCATCCGGGTATAAATTAAGCTGAGACGCTGCTTCCCTGATGGCTTCCACAGCTTTGGGACTGGGGCCAAAAGGATTTTCATTAAAAGATAATTTCACGATTTTCTCCAACCCGGTAAGGGCTTTAATCTGCTCCAGGGCCATATCCGGCAGCTCTGGAATAAAAGGCTGTAGTCCCCTGGCTTCCTTTCTCATTCTTGTAAAACTGTTAAACAAGATTTTCACCTCCCCTGTAACGTCTTCCCAGTTGGTCTACGCGATAAAGAGCATCGACAACCATTTCCGCTGTTACCGTAAAAGGCATATTCGCCATGTCTTCCACTTCGGCGGAAGCCTTTCCCACAGCAAGTTCCTCTTCTTTACTCAGGCTATGAATTCCCAGTTCCTCCAGGGTCATGGGCAGTCCCGTCTTATGGTAGAAAGTCAATAGTTTAACTAATTCATCCTCTTTTTTATCCAAAACCAACTGGCATAAAATACCGTATGCCACAATTTCCCCATGATAACGCCGGTGGGCATTTTCTAAGACCGTGAGCCCGTTATAAATGGAATGGGCAGCCCCGGTCCGGCATTCATCACCGCCTAACCCGCTGACTAAACCACTTAGCATGATATTGGCATCCACAACCTGTTCCAAAGCAGGTGATACCTGGCCTTTTTCCCCACTAAGACAGGCCCCAGTGCCATATTCTAATAAAATTTGATAACACAGGTTTCCCAGGCTTAGGGCAGCAGAAACCGCTGCATTGCCCCCAGTATTACGGCTGGAAATCTCCGACTCGAACCATTTTGCCAGTGTATCACCGATACCCGCTCTTAAAAAAGCGATGGGCGCCTGGGCGATAACCTCGGTATCAACCAGAACTTTTGCCGGATTCTGGGCTTTAGAGGATAACTCCAGGTACATCCCCTCCAGGGTATACACTACCGCTAACGGCGTCCAGGCCGCACAGGTCGCGGCAATGGTGGGAATGGTAATTACGGGTAAACCCAAAGCAAAAGCAACGGCCTTGGCCGTATCCAGGGCTTTGCCTCCGCCCACGCCAATAATAAAATCGGCGCCCTTTTTCTTCACCTGTTGGGCAAGAGCCTCAATATTTTCCCAACAGCATTCACCACCGTACCAACTAACGGCTGCCGTTTCTACGCCCTTCTCTTCCAGACTGCCGGTCAAGTCTTTTTCTACTATGGAAAGAGCAGTTTTACCGCCGATGATAAAAGCCTTCTTTCCTACCTGGCGGCAATGGCTGCCCGCCTTTTTTATCATTCCCGCTTCACGCAAATAGTGGCCGGGAGCAACAATTCGCTGCAGCAACTAATACCATCCTTTCATTTCTTCGATGTAATTATGATAGCTGTAAGTGAATGATGTGTCCAGTACTCATTAAAAATATAAACCCGGGTATTCCCGGGTGTAAGTATTATTATTCGGTTAACAGGTCAAAGAACACGGTGATCGTAAATGGAAGTCGGATATCGGAAAGCAGATGTCGTCCCTGGAAGGTTACTCGTTCCTGATGGCATTGATGGGGCTTAGACGTACAGCCCGGTTGGCGGGATAAAGCCCGGCGATAACGCCGATCAGAAAGGCAAAAGCCATGGCAAAGAGCGCAAGATAAGGCGGTATCAGGGAAATTCCCATGACTTCTTCCCCCGGGGGCAGCCCCCGGCTCATAAAATTGCGGCTGAAATGATTAATAATGTAAGAAACCAGATAGCTGAGCCCCAGGCCGATGGTTCCTCCCATAAGACCGATGAGACCGGCTTCGGCCAAAAACATAGCATGAATGTCCTGGAAAGTCGCCCCTATAACCTTCATAATCCCTATTTCTTTGGTGCGCTCGTAGATGGACATAATCATAGTATTGGTAATCCCAATAGCCGCTACCAGCAAGGTTATCCCGCCAATGCCACCCAGGATAGCCTGAATGGTGCGGGAAGTTTTTTCGATGCCTTCCAGCTGGTCGGCAATAGAATAGGTATTGTAGCCCCGCTCTCTTAGGATATCGGAAACTTCCCGGGTTTTCGTCACATCTTCAGTCCGCACCAATAAGAAGTTATAGTCGTCGGGATCATAGCCCTGCATAGGCCGCCTACTGCTGCTGGTGGCACGTACTTCACCTCCGGTTTTCATGGCTATCTCCCGCATCATACGAGGATCGCCACCACCGTTCTGGGTTCCCTCCATCATGAATTTGCGCATCCTCTTAATATCTTCGATAGGCGCATAGGCCTGGTAGGCATGTTGTTTAAACTCCCCTTCCAGCACACCCACTACCTGGAAGTTGAAAATCCTTTTTTTCTCATGGTTGCTGTTGTTACGGATTTCCATAGCAATGCGCTGGTCCATCATTTCCCCGGGGTCCTTTCTTTCCAGGCGTCGGGGACCTTCGTAAAACATCATCCCGCGCTGCATCTTGCGGATCTCCGCTTCATCCCGGAAATTGTTGATGACCTGGCTGCCTACTACCATGACGTTGCGGTCCCCGGCTTTTAAAAGACGGCCCAGGGAAGCGGTGAATTCCAGGTTCACCATTTCTTCGGGGTCGATGCCAATCAACTGGATATGTCCCCGTTTCCGGCCAAACTTAGCTTCGCCACCGGATTCATAAGCAGGAGAAACGGCCATAACCCCCTCAATGGCTTTTATCTCTGCTACCGCTGCATCATCCAATTTTTTTGCTTCCCCCAAAGGCTTGCCTTCCCGGTCAAAGTTGATGCCCTGCTGGACCCGAATCATATTCAGATCCCCCCAGCGTTCCATGCTCTTACGCTGGCTCTCCTTCAGCCCTATACCCAGGGAGAGCATGACCACGATAGCCGTGGTGCCAATCATCACACCCACGACGGTAAGGATGGTACGGGCCTTTCTCCGCCAGAGGTTTCTATGGGCTAGTTTTAAGATGTCCAGCTTATTCATTAAAGAATTCCTCACTTGCTTTCTTTCTCTTTAAACGCCAGATATAGATGCCTTCCAGGATGATCACCAGGCCTAAAAGGAAGGTAGGCCACTTGGTTTTTACCGTATTAAGAAAGCTCCCCTTTTGGAGCGGCATCCCTTTAACAGGCATCCCCGGTTTCACCAGTCCGTCAGGCCCCATCATTTCCCCTTCCTGACCGGGAGGCGGCACAGGCCTTCCCTGTACCTCGATGGTAAAGGGGTGTTCTACCCGTACATCTTTGTTGTTATTGTCGATATAGGAAAAGACTAGCTTTCCTTCAACTTTGCCTTCATCCCTGGCGATGACCCCGCCCTGGAACATGTCACTGACACCGATATCGAAATTCCCGATGTAATAAGTCCCGTTATCTTTTTCGAAATCGCCCTCTAAAGTAACTATGAAATTTCCCAGGGCTACTTTACCCACATTGACAAATTCCGCCGTCACAGGAATGGGCTGGCCCATAAAACCCGTGGGGGGTACCTGAACAGAAAGGATCTGCAGTTTGCACTCCTGGGTGACGGGGATATTCACCAGTTCTTCACTGGTCAGAGTAGTGCCTTTTCTGTCCTCGTACTTTATTTCCACCGGAACGATGTATGTTTTCGCCGCCGCATTGGGATCTACATAAAGGTCAATATCTTTCTCCAGGACGGTTTTTCCCGGTATATAGTCAATAAAGAAGCTGTTACTGCTGTTCACTGGGGAAAAGACGGTCCCCCCCGTGGTTTTGCCGCCCGTAGTACCGGTAGAGGAAGAATCTTCAATCTTAATTACTCCCAGGGAAATCTTTACGTTCTTCACGGGCCGCTGGTTGGTGTTTTCAATATAAAGGCGCAGGGTAACAGTATTGCCGGCCAGCACTCTTTCCGCCGAAAGAGTATATTTATTGATAATGACCCAGGGGGTGGCCCCTATCCCCACATCTTCCCGGGGTAAAGGCAGATTAATGGTTTCCTCTACACTTTCTGTTTTATCACCCAGGTAGTCAAATTTAAGGGTCAGTTTCATTGTATTATTAGCCCGGGTATCCTTGGCCCGCAGCCGGTAGGTCACTGTTTCGTAAGTATTCTTCTCCAATTTGACAATATTCTTTTTATTAGAAATTTCCATGACCTCAAAATTATCGGTACCGTCCAGGAGAAGTGTCACGTTCCTGGCATCCGTCGTTTTACTCATGTTCCAAATCTGCAGGTGAACATCAAAGCCTTCCACCAGGTCGGGATTCTCGGGGCTGATGGAAGCTGATTTTACCAGGAGAACCGGTTTGGTCAGATCATAAGTAACAGGTATGGTAATAGTGGTGGAGGCATTTACTGTGTTCTGGAAAGAGGCATTCTGCCCGCTTAAGTTCACAATAAGCTTATAATCTTTGTTTTGGGCTTCCGGTTTTACCGTAAAGGCTACCATCACAGTCCTGGTGGCATTGCCGTCTATTTTATCAATGGTGGTGGCCTGACTGTCTTTAACGGTAAAGGGATCAAGGCTGTCCGTGCCTTCTACTTTAAAAGAGAGATTGAGGTTAAATCCCGGATTATTACTAATATTGCGAATAGACAGAGTCAGGTTAAAGTCACTTCCGGCTACAGCCTGTTCACTGCTTACCTTTTCGATTAAAAGAACAGGATCAATAGAATCGATGGTTATGGTCCCAGCCCTAGCGGGCAGCGGCGCCTGAATAAGAATGAAACTTAAAAACAATACAATCATCAGACTCCCGAAAATCTCCTTTTTCCCCTGGGTTTTCATGCCGACACTCCTTTTTCTACTATTTTCGTTATTTGCCCGTCAACCATATGGATTACCCTGTCTGCATAGTGGGCCAAATCCAGGTCATGGGTAACCATGATGAGGGTTACCCCGGAAGCTTTCACCCTTTCGTACAGGATATCCATGATTTCTTTGGTCGTTTTACTGTCCAGGTTCCCCGTGGGTTCATCAGCAAAAATGATTTTAGGGTTATTAACCAGAGCCCTGGCAATACTGACGCGCTGCTGCTGCCCTCCGCTCATCTCCGTGGGTTTGTTCTTCAGGCGCTCTTTTAGACCCAGTTGAATTAAAAGATCCCGGGCACGTTTCTCCCGTTCCCTTTTCTCCACGCCGTCAAATATGAGGGGTAAAGCCACATTCTCCACGGCAGTGAGGGTGGGTATCAGATTATAGGACTGGAAAATAAACCCCATATGTTTTCTACGGAAATAAGCCATGTCTTTTTCTTTCATTTTCGTCAGCGATACTCCTTTAACCAGCACTTCACCGCGTACAGGTTTCTCCAGGCCCGCCATGATATGTAAAAGGGTGGTTTTTCCCGAACCCGATGTCCCCAGGATGCAGAGGAACTCACCTTGCACTATACTCAAATTCACATTATCCAGGGCAGTGATAATTTCCTGCCCCAGACGATATTTTTTCGTGAGATTTTTGATTTCAATGAAAGCGGCCACTTGTACACCTCCTTAACTAAATTATAGACGGTAAAACTAGTAAAAAGTTCCATCCGGCATAATGTTTTTTACTTCTTTATAATTTACAATATTTACACAAAATCCGACAGAAATTAACTTCCTCTTGATATAATTTTCCCAGAGTATTTTCATGAGATTTTTTCCATATTAACCCGCCTTGAAGGAGGTTAATTGAAAAATATGGAAGGCTGGAAACTTGACAAAGCAGCCAAAATACTGCTGGAAAAACTTAATTTGAATCTGGGTAACGGTACCCAATCCCTATCCCCCACTGACAACACAGAATTTCTGAAAGAAATGCGCAAAACACTGACCAAATCCAGGGGCCTCCTGATCCACTACATCGATCTTTCCAATCTTTATGAAATAGAACATAACTACGGTCCGGTTTACTACAGCCAGGCGGTAAAAACGGCCGTCTTGGCGGCAAAAGAATATGTCCAACTATTCCCTTCTTATATCAATTGCAGGCAAATCCGATTATTATTAACGGATGATATTGCCATTTTCAGTGCTTTAGAAGAAATACCGCCCCTCCAGGAGCTTTATGACCTGGACATGAAAATTCGCCTCCATATTCACCGCAAACTGGAAGAAATCTTTCCTATGATCAGTCATGAATACCTGGTAGTGCACACTGGTCATTTTTTATCTAAGGAAAATTTGGGTAATATCCATAAAGAGCTTTTTCCTGCCTTAAAATACGCCTTAAAAAACGCCAAAAACCAGGAAAAATCACTCAATGCTTCCATGATTGCCCAGTTTGAGAACATCTTAAGCGAGGAAAAGATCTCCCATTTATACCAACCCATCCTTTCCCTGCGCAGTGGCTCCCTTCTCGGTTGGGAAGCCCTGGCCCGGGGTCCCCTGAATTCCTATTTTTATGCTCCGGTTACTCTTTTCCCTTATGCCGAAGAAACAGGAACCCTGCTTACCCTGGAAAACATTTCTCAGCGCAAAGCCCTGGCCAATGCAGGTGAACTTAAGGCCAGGCAAAAGCTTTTTCTCAACATCAATGCCCAAACTGCCCACACCCTGGAATTTACCAGGGAGAATCTGCTCTCTGTCCTGGAAGAAAAGGGTCTGAAACCCCAAAATGTGGTGCTGGAACTTACCGAACGCACTTCCATCCTTAATTTCCAGAAATTCAAAAAATCCCTGCAGAATATGAGAAACCTGGGATTTTCCCTGGCCCTGGACGATACGGGGGCAGGTTACTCGAGCCTGCAGGCCGTGGCCGAACTTGAACCCAATTATATTAAACTGGATATGTCCATTGTGCGCAATATTCACAAAGATCCCGTTAAACAGGCCTTAGTAGATACTTTTGTGACTTTTGCCAAAAAAATAAACTGTTCCCTGATCGCCGAAGGCATTGAAACCAGAGAAGAACTGATAACCCTTATCAAATTAGGAGTCCATTACGGCCAGGGCTATCTTTTGGGGAAACCCCACTTTCCCGCTTCTCAGGTTTCTCCAAGTATTACCAGCCTGATTCGCAAATTTGGCAAAAAAAATGAAGAAAAACTTCCCCACAACACCATCACCATCGGAAGCATTGTGCAACCTGCCCTTATGGTTGCTCCCGAAACCTCGGTGGAAGAAGTTTTGCGGTATTTCCAGCGTGACAAAAATCTGGAAGGCATCATCGTGACCAAAGAAATGATCCCCCTGGGACTGGTCATGCGCAGCCACTTCTTCAATTTCCTCAGTTCCCGCTACGGTGTGGCCTTGTATTATAAAAAACCCGTTACCGTTGTGATGGACCACTTCCCCCTGATGGTGGAAGATGAAACCACCCTGGAAAAAGCCTCACAAATAGCCACCAACAGGACTCAGGAAAAACTTTACGACCACATTTTGGTTACTAAGAACGGCAATATTCTGGGGATAGTTTCCATCAGACACCTTCTAGAAGTAATTACCCAAAGCAAAATCCAGATGGCCCAGTATGCCAATCCCCTTACCGGGCTCCCCGGCAATATCAGGATCCAGGAAGAACTGAACAAGATAATCAGCGGTGATAGAACTATGGAAGTAACCTACGCTGATATTGATAATTTCAAACAATTAAATGATACTTATGGTTTCGAGTGGGGGGATGAGATTCTCCTTCTCTTAAGCAAAGTATTAAAGCATGTGGTAAGAAATTACGGCAATGATGAGTGTTTCCTGGGTCATATCGGAGGGGATGATTTTATTCTAATTACACCTCCTCAGTATTCCGACCTGATTAATACCAAAATCATCAAAATCATGCATAAGTTAAAGAAAGATACGGTTTCTACTTCACTGGCTGTTATAGCAGCAACTCCCGGCCGCTTTAAAAACCACCTGGAACTGGCGGAACATGCAGCCAAAGCCAAAAAATATGCCAAAAGCATCAAAGGGTCTGTTTTCGTCAAGGAAGGACCAACGGGCCAGTTCTGCTGCTTTTGTCAGATCGTCAATGCCTGCCGTGATGTGCCCGAACCTTAAATTGTTTTTCCATAAAAGAGAGGCTTACGCCTTCCGCTTCTTTCTGATATAGTTAGCCAAAGAATATGTTTTTTGGAGGAGGAACCATGTCTTTTAACAGCAACCTGCAGCGGGAAGTGGACCGCTGGGTAAAAGAAGGCCTCATTACTCCCGAGACAGGGGATGCTTTGAGGCAGCGTTACCCTGTAACCAAAACCAGCATGACCCAGACCCTGGCTTTACTGGGCAGTATCCTTCTGGGTATTGGCGTTATTCTGTTTTTTGCAGCCAACTGGGAAAGCATGTCCCGTACCCTTAAGGTGGCTGTAGTGGTTTCATCTTTTACTCTGGCCTACCTGGGAGGGTATTACCTGCGCTATACGAAAGGCACTTACCCCAAGGTAGGGTATGCCCTGATTTGCCTGGGTTCTCTACTCTATGGCTCGGGCATCTGGCTCATTGCCCAGATTTTCCATATTGAAGCGGAGAGAGGTTTAGGCTTTATGCTCTGGTATGTGGGTGTGATTCCCATAGCCTATCTTTTTCATTCTTCCTTTAACCTCTTCCTGGCCCTGGCCACCTTGACTTCCTGGTTTATCGCCGGAAAATACCCCTTGAACTGGGCGTTCCTCCTTTACCCCTTGCTCCTGGCAGGCACCATCCTGCCCCTGGCCCTGCGCAAGAAAGATCAATTCAATTTTACTGCTGCCGTCATCGCAGGTTATATCTGGTTTATCCCCCTGGGAGTGAAACTGGCCCGTGTAAACTTTAGTTTCCAACTGGGGATCATCAGCCTCCTCCTTTTCAGCCTGCTTCTCTACTTTCTGCTCCAGCTGTTCCGGGAGGAAAAATCGATCTTTGGGGAAAACTTACTCTTCTCCCTCTCCCTGGTTGGTATGTTCACTGCCCTGGCAGCCTTTAGTTTTAACGATTTTCTCCATGAATTTCTCGATAAACACCCGCTCTATAACTTCCCATATCTTGTGGCTGCCGTCTTGCTGGTTATAGGCGTGATGAAATTCAAGGAGAAATCCCTTACTGTACGTGATTTACCCCTGGGCTTACTGTACCTTTTAGTTTTTCCCTTTTTCCCGGAAACTGCCAGGAACAGCTTCTTACTCATTTTCAATAACATCTTTTTCTTTGTTTACACTTTACTGGCCATCTACTACGGTTACTGGCTGAAACGTCCCCTTATCTTCAATCTCAGCATGGTGATGTTTGCTGTGGCCGTGATCCTTAAATATTTTGACTTCTTCTTCGCTCTTCTCCCCCGCTCCGTCTTTTTCATGTCCGGAGGCTTACTCCTTTTGTTGGGCAGTATCCTTTTGGAACACAAAAGACGTAAGCTCATTAAGACCATGGAGTGAGGTGAAAAGAAATGCTTAAAACATTAGCCGGTAATAAAAAATATTTGTTGATCCTGGTAATTCTCCTGCAGATCGGCATCCTGACAGCTATGGTGGTAAACAGCTACCAGATTATCGCCCGGGGTGACAAAGTTACCCTGAAGGTAGAGCCATTGGATCCCCGCAGCCTCTTCCAGGGAGATTACGTTATCCTGAGTTATCCCTTTAATAACCTGAACCTCAATAAAGTAGAACACGACCTGGACCTGGACAAAATCAATTACCAGCAGGATATTTACCTGGCCCTGGAACCCAAAGGAGAGGCCTGGGAACCTGTCCTGGCTACCCAGAACCCTGCCAGAGTTAAGGATAAAACTTATTTAACCGGCAAGGTTCTCTATCTCCGCCCGGAACCCCAGCCCATACTGCACCTCAAATTCAACATAGAAAACTTCTTTGTCCCCGAGGGTAAAGGCAAAGAAATAGAAAAACAGATCCAGGAAGGTGTCGTTTACGCCCAGGTCTCTGTTTATAAAGGAAAGGCCCGGGTAATGGGACTGGTAAGCAAGTAGCCGCAGCGCGGTTCGATCTCCGATTGCCGAATACACAAGTTTTTTTCAACTTCCTTGTGTACGGGCAACGGTAAAAGGTATAATATGGTTGGAGCCAAGTGTATCCATTAGATATCCTGATTTTAGCCGGAGCGCGGATAAGGGGGTTCTCATGATGAATGAAAATCAATTTGGTGTGCTTTTGGAAAATATTCTCGACAAAGTAAATGCTATTGCCGAAGGCCAAAAAAGTATGGAAGAACGTTTTGAAAAAAGATTCGAAGGTATTGAAAAAAGGCTTGATAACATAGAATCAGACGTACAAGAACTTAAAAGTGATATGAAAAAAGTCAAGTCTGATGTAAAAATTATTAAATCTTTTGTTGCTGCCCTTGACGAAGGAATCAATGATCATGAAAGACGGATTACCGCTCTTGAGAAAAAAATAGCCAATAAGTAGGAGACACCCGACATCCGAATAAAAACAGTAAAACCCAGGTCTTAAACCTGGGTTTGCTATTTAATTACTAAAGGAATATCCCCTCTTTAATTTTTAAGGAAATTATCTGATGTCGGAATTCGGAAAGCGGACAGTCCTCTTAGATTCCCAGTATCTCCCCAATAACCTCTTTGATTTCCCCTTTGTCACAAACCCGCTTGTGGAGGACCGGCTTCTTATCCAGGTCTTTCAGAGCAGGGTGAAGGGGCATACCGCTCACTTTACTCAATTCCTGCAAAACTTCAAACTCATCCTTACAATCAGTAGTTTGCTCACCTTTAATGGCCTCCAGGACACTGGTATTAAATTTGAAGGGGCTGGCAGTAGCATCAATCACTGTTTTGTGCATGTCACCGCTTTCTTTACGGTAATCTTCATAAACCTTAACCGCCACGGCTGTATGAGTATCCAGGGTATAGCCGGCGGCTGCAAAAACTTCTTTGATTGTGTCCAGAGTCTCTCTTTCTGTGGCAAAACCTGCGGCCATGATCTCATCCATGGCTTTTTTGGTATCTGCATCAACCTGAAAACGACCCGTCTTATTGAGCTCATCCATCCATGTTTTTATCTTTTTCCCATCGTGACCTGTCAGCTCAAAGAGAAATCTCTCCAAATTGCTGGAAATGAGGATGTCCATAGAGGGGCTGTTAGTTTGTTTAAACTCCCGGTTCCGGTCGTAAATCCCGGTATTGAAGAAATCAGTAAGGACTTTGTTTTCATTGGAAGCACAGACAAATTTATATACAGGTAAGCCCATTTTCTGGGCATACCAGCCGGCCAGGATATTGCCAAAGTTACCGGTAGGAACGACAAAATTAATTTTTTCCCCTGCTTTTATTTCACCTTGAGTTAAAAGGTTCAGGTAAGCATAGAAATAGTAGACAATCTGGGGAAGGAGCCGACCCCAGTTGATGGAATTAGCCGAAGATAATTCATAGTCATGCCCTGCCAGGACAGCCTTAAACTCTTCATCGGCAAAAATATTTTTGACAGCGCTCTGGCAGTCATCAAAATTGCCTCTGACAGCCACTACATAAGTATTACTGCCATCGGTAGTGCTCATCTGCAGTTCCTGCACCCGGCTTACCCCCTGGTGCGGGTAGAAAACGATAATTTTAATGCCCGGAACATTTTTAAACCCTTCCAGAGCAGCTTTACCCGTATCTCCCGAAGTTGCCACCAGGATGACGATTTCTTTGTGGGCTTCCACTTTTCTTACGGCCAGGGACAAGAAATGGGGCATAATCTGTAAGGCCATATCTTTAAAAGCTGCCGTAGGCCCGTGCCAAAGTTCCAGGATAAAAGTGCGGTCATCAAGTTTAGAAAGAGGGGCTATCTCAGGGTGGGTAAAATTCTCTCCGTTATAGGCCCTGGCTACGCACCCTTTTATTTCTTCCGAGGAAAAATCCTCAAGGAAAAGGGAAATAATTTTCTCGGCCACCGCCTGATAGCTGCACCCTTTTAAAGCAAATATCTTCTCCAGGGAAAGCGTGGGAATTTGTTCCGGGACAAAGAGCCCGCCTGCCGGAACCATGCCCAGTTTAATAGCCTGGGCGGCTGATACTTTCTCATAATTATCTCTAGTACTGATATACATAACTCAAGCTCCTTTATATTAACGATTTCCGTCTTCCGTTTTCCGATTTCCGGAATATATTCAGGTTTTACGGCCTAGTTATTACCTTAAGGGATATATACTTTTTTCTATTGTATCTTTTCTTAAGATTATTTCAAGTCCCCCTACTGAATTTTCCTTTTGTTTCGGATATCGGAAGTTGGATAACGGATATCGTTACTCAATCCAGCCAGCCTCTCTTTTTAAAATGCCTGTACAATCCAAGCCCCAGGAGTAACATAACCAGGAGCACAGCAAAATACCCATATTTCCAGTCCAACTCGGGCATAAACTCGAAATTCATACCGTAGATACCGGCAAGCAGGGTTAAAGGCATAAATACCGCCGTGATTACAGTGAGCCGCTGCATAATCCTGTTTTGCTCTGCCGAAGTCTCTGTCATTCTCAGGGATATGACGGATAAATAGGTTTCAAAGAGAGCCGCGATCAATTCCCTGTTAACATCTACAAAATGGAGCACCCGTTGGAAACGTTCCATGGCATCCCGGAGATAAGCCCTGCTTTCTTCTGTAAAAAATTCAATATCAGGCTGGGTAAGTTTTTCCAGCATAGCCACTTCGGAGCTAAGCTGGCGTCGGAAATAAATCAGTCTTCGCCGTAACGTTGTGATCTGGGGTAAGATATTATCCAAATTTCCTACAATAATATCTTCCTCTAAGTCTTCGATCTGGGCAGCTATTTCTTCCACTACTTTATGGAAACTGTCTGCCACCGCCGTTATAACGTGATATAGGAGAAAATCCGTACGCATAGGTCCGTCATAGAGACGCTGTAAAAGACGGTGCCAGTACTGTTCCAGTTCGTCTACATGATAGTAGTGCACCGTTACAAGATAATTGTGGGACAAAAAAATATCCATTTCCGGGAACATGAGTTCCTTCGCTTCGTGGAGAACGTGGGTAACAATAAACAAATAATCATCGTACTCATCCAGCTTGGGATTTTTGGTATATTCCCCGCAGTCCTTAAGGCAGATTTCAGCAAAACCAAAAGTGCTGCCTAAAAACTCCAAATCCTCCGGGGTAGGGTCCAATACGTCCAGCCAGAGGAGTACCTGGTGTTTTTCCTGTACCTGCCGGATTTGTTCTAGCGATTCCGTAAAATATACATTTTTATCGCGGCCAATCCCTAACGCCCTTATCAAGACAGTCGCTCCTTACAACTTTTATGCTTATTATTAATTATGATTGTAACCTATTCTTATCATGCCTGCAGAAAAATATTTGTTTGCAATTGTAACAATTAATTGGCTCGATACAAGTCGAGTTTTATAACATAAAACTATCCCCTCCAAGTATACAGTGATGTTCTTTCTTAATTACTGTCTACCTAAAGGGGATAATCATACCATGAACTAGTCTCACTTTTTATAGGGGATATTGAACATTTCCGGTATGGTTACAAACTGGTAACCTTCTTTCTTTAAAGTAACAATGATATCCCGCAGGGCAGCTACAGAACCTGTAAGGTTCTCCTCTTTGCTGCCCGAGGAATGCTGCAAAATCACACTGCCTTCTTTCACATTTTCCAGAATATTGTATTTTACCTGTTCCGCCGTTAAGCTCTTCCAGTCAAGGGAATCCACGTTCCAGGCAATAATCTTATAATTTAACTTTCTTATTTCTTTAATTCTTTTCTCGTCAATGGAACCATAAGGTGAACGGAAAAGGGCAGTACGGTATCCTGTCAATTTACTTAAAGCCTCTTCTGCATCCAGTATCTCTTTAAGCATTGCAGCATTGTCTAACTTAACGATATTGGGATGGCTCCAGGTATGATTCCCGACAATATGTCCTTCATTGACCATTCTTTTCACCACATCGGGAAAAAGGTCTGCCCGTTTCCCAATTAAAAAAAAGGTTGCCTTTACGTTTTGTTCTTTCAATATATCCAGCATTTGCGGGGTATAAAGGGAATCGGGTCCATCATCAAAAGTTAAGGCCGCTCTTTTTACATTTTTGGACCCTTCCCGGAAAAAAAGTTCGGGAAACATACTGCTCAAATCCACAATCTTCCGCTGTGGAAATCCCCGGTTATCTCGCTCCGACCCTCCCGCCAGTTCGAAATCCTCAGTCATTTCTTTGGGAGAAGGCGAAGTGTTCTGGGGCGGGCGTAATTCCGGTTTATTAGGGACAAAGCGTAATTCATATTCATTGTTATATGCCCAAAAAACAAACAAACCTATCACCAGCAATGATCCTATAAGCAGTGTTTTTTTCATGTTCTCACCTCAATGATAGGTTTGCCAGAGTTATCATGTCTTATTACAGATTCTTCTTTTTATTGAGGTAAATAGACCCATCCTCTGACATTTCCAACACATCTATCTGGGAGAGGTCCTCCATACCCAGATCCTGGATGGTCTCCCAGACAAAAGTTTCATCAAGGCCTAGAGCATGCAAATTTTTATGGATGATTTCGCCGTCTGCTACCAGCACAACCCGGCGAAAAGTCCTGTTCTTTAAGGATAAATATCCCGTAGATATAGTCAAAATAGCAAAAATCAATACAAGCAAAAGGGTCATGTACACAAGCGCTCCCCTAAATAATGCTTCCAGGAATTTGTCCATACCATCCTCTCCTTTCACACTTATTATTATGTAATATAAAGGAAAGGATTCATACCGGACTACCTTAAGATTGTCAGCAACTCATGTATACTATGAGGAATTCTTTTACCCTCCTCCAGATAACCCTTACGCAGAAGTTCCTGGTACACTCTCCAGATGAGGGGTTTTTCCAGTTCGGCCTCCTGTAATACCGCCTCATTGGCAAAAATCTCCCGGGGCGTACCTTCTGCGAGCAGTCCGCCATTCTTTAATACAAAGAGGTAATCAGCCCAGGAGAGGGCAATATCCAGGTCATGGGTGGAAATAATGATTGTTTTACCGGCGTTATTTAACTCCGTTAAAATATTCATAATGATGCCCGTATGTTTAGGATCAAGGTTGGCTGTGGGCTCATCCAATACAATAACCTCAGGCTTCATAGCCAGGACTCCAGCCAGGGCAACACGCTTTTTTTGTCCAACACTTAGAAAATGGGTAGGTTTATCTTTCAATTCCCATAAATTTGTTATTCTAAGGGCAGTCTCTACTCTCCGGGTAATTTCCTGAGCCGGCAACTCTAAGTTAAAAGGCCCGAACGCCACATCCTCGCTTACACTGGCGGAAAACAACTGATTATCGGGGTCCTGAAAAACTAACCCCACCTGCTGGCGAAGTTGCTTTAGAGATTTCCCGTCATACCGGTAGGGCTGGTCTTGGAAGAACAGACTGCCCCTGCTGGGACGGTTAAGGCCGTTCAAATGAAGGAAGAATGTGGATTTTCCCGCCCCATTGGGTCCCAGAAAGGCAATTCTCTTCCCCCGCGGCAGGGCCAGGGTAAGTCCTCTGAGGGCCTTGGTACCATCGGGATATGTATATTCCAGTTTGTCCGCTCTCATGATGTAGTCACTCATCACAAAACACCTCCTGCTGCCCCCAGCACGATTATGCCCAGCACCAAAACGAAAACCACAATACCTAAAAGATGACTTACAGAAAGGGGCGGAAGCTCTTTAGGCACAAGAAGTACACCTCTATAGCCACGGCCGGCTAAACCTAAAGTAAGCTGGCGGGAGCGATGTAAAGTTTTAGTAAAAAGGTTAACGATCAAAAGCCGTAAGGCACGGAAAGCACTTGACCTGGTAGTAAACCCACAGCGGGCTTCCTGGGCCCGGTAAATCTGCCCCGCAGTTTCCAGGAAAACAAAAATGAAACGGTAAGTTAACACCATAAGTTCCAGAAAGATCCCCGGCACTTTCAAACGGTGTAAAAGGGCCATAAGATCCACCAAAGGTGTAGTAAAGAGCAAAAAGATCATAGAGGTTAACGAGCCTATTACCTTAGCCAAGACTGTCTTGGCTAACCATATACCGGAATAGGAAATAACAAGGTAATATCCTGCCCATGCCCCCAGGACTAACCCCCCGGAAGCTTCTCTCGTTATAGAGAGAACCAGCATGACAAGGCTTAAAAAAACAAAACCCGCGGGTATCAGCATAAACCCCAGGATGGTTAAGAGCGGTATCCGGGCTTTCGCCACCAGTACTGCCATAATAAAACCTGCCAAGACCAGGGAAATCAATAAAGATTTGTTAACCAAAGCTATAAACAGGGTAAGGATGAAAAAGAGCCCTTTTTCACCGGGGTGTACATGGCGCAGGCCATTGCAATAAGCATAGGTTTCACTGATAAACAACCTTTACACCTACTTCCATAGTTCGACTTCCGTTTTCCGAATTCAACTATCAACTATCAACTAACAACTAACAACTATCAACTATCAACTAACTATTTACCGTCAGGTAATCACCCTGGTTATAAAAGCGATTATCTGTGCGGCAGGAACTAAGAGAATCTGGGCAAGAAGTGTTCCCAGGAATTTTCCGCCAGCCAAAAGACCAATAGCCGATTTTAATTCCGCTTCCTCCCGCTTTCCTTTCAGCGTCTCGTCCAAAATTAAGGCCGATATGGGGTCCACGATAACTACCAGTAAAACAGTGGCAATACCATTAATAATGCCGGACAATTGACTGGCAGTCAGGCGGTATTCCGGGATTAAATATCCTGCATAGATGGAAGCCAATACGCCTACAGAATAAAAAGAAACGAGGATGGGGTTAGTAAAAATAAAGGTAAGAGGTATCCTGGACCACTCTATGGATTTTAAATGCCGCAGGCTGGCCAGGGGCACATGGACAGCTTTCTTGATATTGGCGGGACGTAAAAATTCAATGGCCACTACCGGAACAGAGTGGAATTTCTCCATTTTACCGATGCCCCAGGTAAAAGTTCTTACAGATAAAGGTAGGAAAAGAATACCAACGAGGGTCCCTAGAGAATTGGCAAAAATAATAAAGCGGAAGACAAAAAGGAGCGGAGCCCCCTCTCCCGCCTGTAACGACTTATCTACGATACTGGCCACCAGGGGAAGCTGGATCAAATTAGCCGTACGGGCGGTCAGGGCCACAATATTATACAGTGACATGGCCAGCGAAGGGCTATGGGTTCGCACTCCCGCCAGGCGTGCACCAAAGGCCAGGGTATCAATCATATTAATAAAGGCGACGAGAACCATCACGACACCAAGGCGGAGATACATGATTCTCCCCCCTCTTTGAATTTTACTTAGATAATTATATCATTCCCGTGTAGTAGTGCACAGTTCACAGTTGGCAGTTCGTAGCATTTAGAAAAGTAGCGAGTAAACACTTTTTCAGTGACCGGTGACCCGTGACCTGTGACCGGCTTTTTAACTGGACTCTGGTCACTAAATACTCGCTACTCATGACTCATTACTGACGATTCTGAAGTCGAATGATGCATAAAAAATCCTTCCCGGGAAACAACTACCCTTTGGAAGGATAAAATTTCCATACCATGTATTAAAGGCTGGTGCCCCGGACTATGCAAAAGGAGCACATCTCTTCCTTACAGTTATTTTGTTTAACCATAAGCTTTAACCTGGGAACTGCCATTATCTTAACCCCTGCCATCCGTTACGGCGAAAGAGATGCCTGGCTGGGAAATACCATTGCCACAGGTCTCGGTATGATTATCTCCCTCATGCTTTATCTTCTGATTAGTAAATTTCCGGGTAAAAACCTGGGGGAAATCCTTACTGCCCTTTTAGGTCCCCTGTTAGGCAAGGTAATTCTCAGTGGTTTTATTCTCTACGCCATCCTGTTAGGTGCTTTTGTGCTTAACAACATTGAGTCTCTTTTTAGTACGGTCATTATCCCCGAAACACCCCGATGGGTTTTTGCCTTAACCATGTCCCTGGCTACCGGGTTTGTGGTGGCTAAAGGCCTGGAAGTTGCGGCCCGCTGCTGTCACGTGGTTACTCCCCTGGTGGTTTTAGCCTTTTCTTTTATGGTCCTGGCCGCTGCCCCCCAGTTGAATTTTAATTACTTACGGCCCTTTTTTGCCGCAGGCTTTGTAAATATAAGTAAAGTAGTGATCATTATTACGGCCTTCCCCTATGGAGAAATGATTTTACTTTCCTTTCTCGCTCCCCAGGTGCAGGACACAAAAAAGATACTCCCAGCACTGCTGTCCGGCACGGCTTTATCCGGTTTTTTTCTTATTTTACGGCCTGTCTACGCCATCGGCATTTTCGGCGCCCATGAGGCCGCTCAGCTCAATTTTCCTGTCTACTTTGTGGCCCGCAGCATCGTCCTGGGTGAATTCGTGGAAAGAGTTGAAATCCTCCTGGTATTTGCCTGGTTTTTTACGACTTTCATCAAACTGGCTGTCTGCATGCTGGCCAGCTTATGGGGGTTAGCCTATTTATTTAATTTAAAAGACATTAAGGGTTTGGTTTATCCCTTCAGCCTTTTCCTTTTTCCCCTAGGCCTAAGGGCTTATGCCGATCATACAGAAGTTGAACCGCTGGTAGCTTCTGTATGGCCCCTTTTGACCCTGCCCCAGGTTTTTGTCCTCTTACCCTTTTTACTCCTCCTGTCCAGGTTAAAACCAGGCAAAAAGAAAAGGGAACAGTTAAAAAAACGCCAAAAGTTCCTCAGAATCCAAAAAAAGCCGGGATAAAGGGGAAAAGCCTTTCTACCGCCGTATTTAATATGGCCGCCTGAGAAGGGGGTTCTATGCCTAAGTGGAAAAGCAGAGTGAGAAAAAACCCCATTGAAATAAACACCCCGGCCAATATGAGATTCAGCCATTGCTTATGTTTCCATAAGGGCGGCAGTTCCACAGCCATAATTAAGATTGAAACAATTAAAACCACATAAAAGATAACCCCCTCACCTCCTATACCGGTTTCCCCCGCACGCCGGCACTGTTAATCTTGGTTTTGACCTCCAGCTCCAGTTCCAAAGCCATAAAGAATTCCTGCCATTCCGAGGGATCTGTTTTTAATAAAAAGGGATAAGCATGAGCGAATTTGTCCCCCAGTAAAAAGATATCCGTCTTCAACTCCCTTTGTGCCTTTTTCCAGATTTCCCGGATTTCTTTTTCTATTTCTTCACTGCAGGCCTTTTCCAGCATCTTTACCGTTTCCTTTTTAGTAATATCCGCTTTTCCCCCATATTCCACCAGGGACCCTGTAACCTCAATGGTATACTTCACCTGTCCCCCTTCCTCCTTGAGCAGGGGTTTCATTTTTGTCTTGACCCTGTCAATCTGCAGGACGGTATTTTTTTCCCTTTCCCCTTCCGGAGCAAAGGAGATCACCCCTGTCTTGATATTATCACGCAGCCAGTTGGCCCCCCGGGTCTCCCTGGTATTGAGAAGACCTATCAGCTTATAGTTATAAAACACGCCTGCCCCGGCCTGAACCTTTTCCTCCCCTTGACCCGGTATTTCCGGATTCCCCCCGTAATTACGGATATCCATATAGTTGACCAGACTGGTCCGGGTAACTCCCTCGGATTGGGCAATAAAATCGTTCAGTATCGTAACTAAACCTTTAGCGGAAATCCTGGTCAGACGAATCTGTTCGATGATTTCCCTGGCCGGGTACTGGCTTAAGGTTGGCATCACTTTTAACATCTCTCCTGCCTGCCCCCTGGTTACTATGAGATAGGTTTCCCGCCTACGCTCATGGTCCCGTGTAAAAAAATCCAGGAGTTCCCTTAGGCCCTTTTCCCTGGCATAGCCTTCACTGACCAGCACAACTTCACAGTGGGCCCAGTAGTTGCGCCGCGGCATAATTAAACTAAGGTTGCGGGCGGCCTCGAAGATTGTTTTCCCCTCGGCGGAGGTGACAACAAAAGGGCTGCCCTGCCCACTACCCTGACTCCTTTCCTTGCCGCCGCCTCCTTGTGTAGGGTCCGTGCCCATCACCGTGATGTAATGATGATCATTTTTTAGGTCCAAGGCAGCCCCCAGGATGATGGTAAGGTGGTTCAATTCTCTCCTGCTCCAGCAGCCGGAAACCGTGATCAGGGCCAGAACAAACAATAAAACCATGGCTGACAATTTCCTCATCCGCATAGTTCACCTCTACTTTTTGCCTGTATTTTGGGGAGAAGGACGTCTGCCCTGGCGGGTGGGATTTCTTTGGCCTAATAGTTTGGGCCGCTTGCGCATGGCCCAGAGGGGAGCCCTCACCAGGAACTCATCAAGGTTAAGGTTAATTAAAGACCCCGCGGGGCTGAGATAAGGAATGCCAAAAGAACGCAGGGAGGTAAGATGGGCTAAGAACAGGAGGGTGATGATCAAGATACCCCACAGGCCCAGAACACCTGCAGCCATAACAAGGATAATGCGGATGATTAAAAAAGCCTCGCCAATAATTAAGGTGGGTACGGTAAAAAAAGTAATGGCCGTTAGGGCAGTCACAATGACCATGGCGGCGGAAACAAGGCTGGCTCTCACGGCCGCCTCCCCAATGATCAAAGCCCCTACAATGCTGACAGCCTGGCCTATGGGACGGGGCAGGCGCAGACCCCCTTCCCGCAAAATTTCAAAGGCAATCCCCATTAAAATAGCTTCCAAGACAGCGGGAAAGGGCACACCCTCCCTCTGGGTCTGCAGGCTAATCAAGAGGGAAGTAGGCAGCATCTCCTGGTGAAAAGTGGTAAAGGCTACATACAGGGCCGGGGCATAAACGGAAATAAGGACAGCAGCAATACGGAGAATTCGTATAAAAGTGGCAAAGAAATAGCGGTTATAGTAATCATCGGCGGCCTGAAAAAACTGCTGGAAAAAGGCGGGCATGATTAAGACAAAGGATGTATTTTCCTGAATAATGACAATACGGCCTTCCAGGAGAGAGGCCACCGCTTTATCGGGCCTTTCCGTAGTCTGGATGGTGGGGAAAGGTGAGTATGGTTCATCATCGATAAGTTCTTCGATATATGAAGATTCCAGGAGGGCATCGATATTGATCAAGTGGAGGCGGCGCAGGACTTCCTCCAGGAGTTTGGGGTGGGCAATAGATTCCATATAACAGACCCGGACATTGGTATGGCTTCTTTTTCCCAGGACCAGGGAAACCACTTTAAAATCAGGGGTGGCCAGGCGGCGCCGCAGGAGAGAAATATTGACCTCCAGGGCTTCAACAAAACTGTCCATGGGCCCCCGTACGCTGGGTTCGGCCTGGGGCGTATCGATGCTGCGTTTTTCCCCGCCAGGGATATCTAACACTAAAACATCCCGGTAACCCTCTAGTAAGAGCAGGGCCTTCCCGGCGAGCAGGTCTTTGATACAGGAGTCCACTTTGTTGGATTGGGTGATGCGACCGATGGCCAGCCCCCGGTATTTTAACTCTTCCAGGAGGTCACGGGCTTCCTGGGTGAAGTCTTCAAAACATATCTGCAGGATGCCTTTACTTAGCAGGTCGGTGTTAATCATCCCCTGGGCATAGACAAGATAAGCCTGGCGCCTGGCTACGGTCAGACAGCGAAAGACTACGTCGGAGCAATTATGCAAAATGTCTTGCAAGGCTTTAATATTGGCCTCCAGGCATAGTGTAAACTCCTCAGGCTGGTTAACTTTCCTTTTTTGCTTTTCTTGTTCACTTTTATTTTCTTGTGCCTGCGGTTTCTTTTTCTTCTGCCAGAACACAGCAATCCCCCGTTTTTCCAGCCTACACTTAGTATGTCTTAGAAAAATAAGAAATATTTCCCTCAGGCATAACAAGAATAAACAATTTTAATAACCTTTACGGCCGGCCCAAGGACAAATCGAACGCAAAATCAGCCTGGCTCACCTGCGAGCGGTCATCATCGGGGAGGATTTCGGCCGGAAGGGTATTAAAGACCTGATTGACTATCTGCACATTGGCCAGAGTTTGTTTAACACCTATCCTGCAGTTTATCGGAATATCAAGTGGGAAGAGATCTTTCCCCAGGTCCCAGTGGGAGTCCGGGTCGATGCCCGTATTACCCGTATCGGCCTTAAACGCTAAAAACCCGCTCTTATTTTTGAGCGGGTTTTTCTACATCCCAGTTAAACTGGCGGTATTTTTTTTGCAATTCCTTGACTTCCTGGCGCCGGGCTAAAAAGGTCTCCATGGTAGCGGGCAAGACCTCTCCAAAATGGTGGCCCATGGCCTCAGGCGTAAAACGGTGTTCCCCTGCATCTGTAAATTCAAGAAAAATATTGCCCTCTTTCAGGTCTATTTTACCCCGGCTGCCGCAGACAGGACACCATACCACCCCCTCGGCCTGCAGGGAAAGATAAGGGTTCCAGCAAACAGGGCAGGCCAGGGAAGGAGGTTGCGAGATATAGCCGGGTTTAAAAAGGTTTCTTCCTGCTTCTCTTAAAGCCTGCAGCAATTTTTCATCAGTAAAGCATTCACCGGGATAGGATGACTTAATAAGGAAACTGTCTTTCAGGTCTAAGTGGAGAAAACGGGCAAAGAGATTGGTAAATTCCCTGCTAAACCCCTGCCACCCCTCTACACCGTAGGTAGTGACGGTGAAACAAGGCTTCCCCTTAAACCTGTCTGCTTCATTCCCCACGGAAATAAATCTATCCATGATATTTTTCAGGATAGCGTTAGGGCCTAAGAAATAACAGGGTGCGGCCAGAATAATACCATCGGACTGGGCTATTTTGTCCAGGAGATAATTGAAATCATCCTTCTCCGGGCAGAGGGCGCCACTGGGCAAACAGCGATAGCAGGCTTTACAAGGCTTGATCTCCAGCTCATGTAAATAAATAATCTCTTTCTCCCAATCCTCTCCCGCCAGCATGATTTCTTTCAGGAGCATTTCACAGTTCCCCATCCTTCGGGGTGAAGCCACCAGGCCTAAGACTTTCTTACCCATAGCACTCCTCCATTACATATTCTTTATTTTTAAGAGTATATGAACTGGCCCCCTTTTGACAAGGTGCAAGTAGTACTATTCTGAAAAAAATAGGAATAAGATTGACACTGTTTTCTCACCAGTGTTATATTTAAATTTAACAGGACCATGAAGGCCTGCTGTAAGTTACTAGTTGCTAGTTGCTAGTTACTAGTAACGATTTATTAGATAATACCTCGTTTCTATCAACAACCAACAACTAAATTACCAGTAACTAATAACTGACGATAGCCATGAAGGCTGCCCAGAAAAGGGTTTTGCTTTCGTGGCTTTTTCTTTAAGAAAGGGTGATAATATGGAGAAACTTAAAAGATTGCAGGATAACCTCAAACAATTAGGCAGTGTGCTGGTGGCTTACTCCGGAGGAGTAGACAGTACCCTGCTCCTGGCTGTAGCCCGGCAAAGTCTGGGAGAAGAAAAGGTCCTTGCCGTTACAGCAGCTTCCGAATTATCCACTGAAGAGGAAATTGCAGAAGCCCAGCTCTATGCCCAACAGATAGGAGCCAGACATCTCCTGGTACCGGTGGCCGACCTGGAGAATGAAAACTTCACCGCCAACACGCCGGATAGGTGCTATCATTGTAAAAAGTTCCGCTTCCTGGGTCTTTTAGAACTGGCCAAGGAACAGGGATTAAACTGGGTCATAGAGGGGTCTAACGCCGATGATCAAAATGACTACCGCCCCGGGCACAGGGCCGTCCTGGAACTGGGGGTGAAAAGTCCTTTACTGGAAGTGGGATTAAGCAAAGCAGAAATCAGGGAATTGGCCCGCTCTTACGGATTAGCCGTATGGAACAAACCCTCCAAACCCTGTTTAGCCACGCGGGTCCCCTACGGCACCACTATTACCCGGGAAATCTTACAGCGGGTGGGACAGGCTGAGAATTACCTCATAGACCTTTTAGGAGAAAAACAACTGCGCGTTAGGGACCACGGCCAGCTGGCCCGCATAGAACTGCCCCCGGAAATTTTTCCCCGGATTACCGCGCCTGATATGGGTGATAAGGTTACTAGGGAATTAAAAAAACTTGGTTACACCTATGTGACCCTGGACCTTCTTGGCTACCGCCAGGGAAGTATGAATGAGACACTGTAGTCCCCTTGGCGGCCTCGACTTCCGACATCCGATTTCCGACTACCGAATTTTTGTAAAAACTGGTTTTTTTCGCTGGGAACCGGATACTGGACTCTGGACTCTGGACTCTGGTCACCGGTCACTGATTACCAGATACTGGCCAAGGTTTACGGGTTCACGTATGCAAGAATAGTTATAACCCGTTGCTTTTAAATTATCAGCGATTGGAGGACAATGTATGCAAGAACAGATCAAAAAACTTCTACAAGCTATCCAGCAGGGAAAAGTCACTGTCGAGGAAGGAATGGAACAGCTTAAGGAATTACCCTTTAAGGACCTGGGCTTTGCCAAAGTAGATAACCACCGGGCGTTGCGGCAAAATCATCCTGAGGTCATTTTCTGCCAGGGTAAAACTCCCCAGCAGATTAAAGAAATTGTCGGTTACCTGGCCAAAAACAGTAACAATATCCTGGCCAGCCGGGCCAGCCTGGAGGCCTATGAAGCCATTAAGGAAGTATGTCCTGAAGCCGAATATCATGCCTTAGCCCGGATGGTGGTGGTGAACCGGAAACCCCTCCAGCTTAATAAAGGGACCATCCTGGTCGTAAGCGCCGGCACAGCCGATCTTCCCGTGGCGGAAGAGGCAGCCATCACGGCGGAAATCATGGGCAACAGGGTGGAGCGTCTCTATGACGTAGGCGTAGCCGGGCTGCACCGCCTCCTGGCCCATCTTGATAAGCTGAGAAAGGCCAATGTCCTGGTTGTCGTAGCGGGAATGGAAGGGGCCCTGGCCAGCGTGGTAGGCGGCCTTGTCTCCCGCCCGGTCATTGCCGTACCTACCAGCGTGGGCTATGGCGCCAACTTTCACGGCCTCTCCGCCCTCCTCTGCATGTTAAACAGCTGTGCTGCCGGAGTTGGCGTGGTGAATATCGATAACGGTTTCGGCGCCGGAAGATTAGCCGCCATTATTAACGAAGACGCGAGGTAACAACAATGAAAGCTCTATATTTCGACTGTTTTTCCGGTATTAGCGGCAACATGGTCATCGGTGCCTTTCTGGACGCCGGGATACCCTTGGAGTGCCTGGCCCGGGAACTGCAAAAACTGCCCTTACATAATGAATACGAATTGGTTTATCAACGGGTAAAAAAATTAGGAATAAGCGCCGCCTATTTTGATGTGAAGCTTCCCCACCACCATCACCAAGAACACCAGCATGGCCATCACCAGCACAGGAACCTCCAGGACATCACAGAAATAATTGAAAACAGCACCCTGTCCCCGAAAGTGAAAGGCATGTCCCTTGAAATTTTCCAGCGCCTGGGAGAAGCGGAAGCCAAGGTCCATAACTGTGCTTTGCACGAAGTCCACTTCCACGAAGTAGGTGCCGTAGATGCCATTATTGATATTGTAGGCACTGCCTTTTGTTTTCATTACCTGGGTGCTCCCAGAGTGTATGCGTCCCATCTCCATGTGGGAAACGGCATGGTAAAATGCTCCCACGGCCTCATGCCTGTTCCCGCCCCTGCCACTGCTGAACTGTTAAAAGGTATCCCTTTTTACAGCGGTGAAATCAAAGGCGAACTGGTAACACCTACGGGAGCTGCCATCATCAGCACCCTTGCCCGGGAATTCGGCCCACTGCCTCCCTTGAAAACAGAGTCAATTGCCTATGGAGCGGGAACCTGGGACCTCCCCATTCCTAATGTCCTGAGACTTTTTGTCGGTGAACTGGTGGATAAAGCCGAAGAAGAAGATGCTTCCACCATTATTGAAACTACAATTGATGATATGAACCCTGAATTCTACAACTACCTGATGGAAAAACTCTTTGCGGCCGGCGCCGCCGATGTCTTCCTTACCCCCGTTTACATGAAAAAAAACAGGCCGGGGACGCTCTTATCCGTGACCAGCAACTTGGCTGATCACCAGCCTCTTCTCGATATCATATTTACGGAATCTACCACCATAGGCGTACGGATGTACCAGGTAACCCGCCGTAAATTGGTCAGATCTTCCCATGTGTTAGAAACAAAGTACGGTCCCGTCCGGATTAAAGCAGCCAAAACAGGAGGAAAAATCGTAAATATCGCTCCCGAATTCGAAGACTGCCGTACTATCGCCCGGGAAACGGGAATCCCCCTAAAAGAAATCTACCAGGAAGCCATGACTTTAGGCTATAAAACCTTTGTTACTGAAAAGGAAGATTAAAGTGCATATACCCGATAACTTCCTGAATGCACCTACATTACTCACCACAAGTATAACTTTTGCGGAATTTCTGAGCTATGCTCTTAAAAAGTGCCGTGCCACTATGGAAGAAAAAAATATTCCCCTTTTAGGAATAACAGGAGCTTTCATTTTTGCTACCCAGATGTTAAACTTCCCTGTCCTCATGGACACCTATACCCGTACAGTAAAGTCATATTACGGTTGTATAATATCTCCTTTGCTTTAAGCCAGACATGCTTTGTAATTTGTCTGTCTCTAATCTATAAAGCCTTCCTTGCTGTTTCTGTACTAATCACAATCAATGCCTTAAGCCCCTTCCCCCAGCCCCTCTCCTCCTTAACCAGATTGGGAGTGCCCCGGGAGCTGGTTTCTTCACTTATCGTTACCTTTTCGTCGTTAGGGAAGAAGCCTTTAACGGGATTAACGGAGCAAACCCTGCTCTTAAAGAAGGGCCAACTGGCAGATGACGGTCCGGCAAGTGACCAGTGACCAGTGTCCTGAGTCCGGTTATCTATATCCGTAAACCGTGAACAGTGAACAGTGAACCTTTTTTTACAGCTTCTTGAGTTCCGACATCCGACATCCACTATCCGACGTACCATATCCGTATTTTTAAATTTATGCTTATTAATTTACAGATAACGGAATTCGGTAGTCGGAATTCGGTTTACGGTTTACGGTTAACTGTTAACGGTTCACGTTAAAGATTACTACCAACTACCAACTAGCAACTAGCAGCTAACAACTAACATACATTGTCTTTCATCCACATATTAAGATATAATAAATTTAATGCTTCTACTTGACTGACAGGAGGCTTCATTGTGATAAGTGTAACGAAACTCCTCTGTAACAGTGATAATTACGGTGACTCCCTGCGCTACAGTACTTCATCCCACGGGGCCACCCACGGGACTACCCACGGCGTGGGCCCGGTGGTGGTCTGGAATTGTACACGGACCTGTAATCTAAAATGCATTCACTGTTATGCAGCCTCTGATCAGCAAAAATATGCCGGTGAACTAACGACTGAAGAAGGCAAAGCCTTTATTGATGATTTAAAGTCATTTAAGGTCCCTGTTCTCCTCCTTTCCGGGGGGGAGCCATTCATGCGGGAAGATGTCCTGCACTTGGCCCAGTATGCAGCAAGTCTAGGCATCAGGACTACTTTTTCCACCAACGGCACACTCATCACACGCAAGGTAGCCCAAAAATTAAAAGAGATCGGTGTAGGGTACGTCGGCATAAGTTTAGATGGCATTGGCGAGAACAACGACCGTTTTCGGGGCCAAAAGGGAGCCTTCGACCTGGCTTTAAGAGGAATGGAAAACTGCCTGGCCGTAGGCCAGAAAGTGGGCCTGCGCTTTACCATCAACAAACATAACCTCGGCGAACTGCCGGGCATCTTTTCCTTAATTGAGGAAGTAGGCATACCGCGGGTCTGTTTTTACCACCTGGTTTATGCCGGGCGGGGCAGTGAGATGGTCAAAGAAGATATCAGCCATGAGGAATCCCGCCGGGCCCTGGATCTGATCATGGAACAAACTCTTCGCTTTCATGAGAAAGGTTTGGATAAAGAAATTCTTACCGTAGATAACCATGCCGACGGGATTTATATCTATCTAAAGTTAAAAGAAATTCATCCGGAGCTGGCTCAAATCGCCTGGAATCTCCTGAAAAACAACGGAGGCAACCGTTCCGGCATTGCCATCGCCAGCGTGGACTGGTACGGCAACGTCCACCCCGACCAGTTCACCCAAAACCACACCTTCGGCAATGTGCGGGAGAGACCTTTCGGGGAAATCTGGACAGACCTTTCCCATCCTATTTTGCGGGGTTTAAAAGACCGCAAGCCTCTCCTGAAGGGCCGCTGCCGGGAGTGCCGCTGGCTCAGCATTTGTAACGGCAACTTCCGGGCCCGGGCTGAGGCCGTCACCGGTGACTTCTGGGAAGCAGACCCGGCCTGTTATCTCACTGATGACGAAATCAGCCTTACCTAAATTTAGATTTAAGGAGATAAAAGATGATTATTTCCTGGAATGCGACTAACCAGTGTAATATGTACTGTGCCCACTGCTACCGGGAGGCAGGGCAAAAAGTCGAGGACGAACTTAATACCTCTGAGGCCAAGAAACTCCTGGAAGAAATCGCCAGGGCAGGCTTTAAAATCATGATCTTCAGCGGGGGGGAACCCCTGATGCGGCCGGATATCGTTGAACTGGTCCAGCATGCCGCAAACCTGGGTTTAAGACCTGTCTTCGGTTCTAACGGCACTCTCCTTACCAAAGATTTAGCCCGCGCCCTTAAGAAAGCGGGAACTATGGGCATGGGTATCAGCCTGGATAGTACCGATCCGGCTAAACACGACAAATTAAGGGTCTATCCCGGTGGCTGGGAACAAGCCCTGCGCGGCATGGCATACTGCCGGGAGGCTGGCCTTCCCTTTCAAATTCACACTACGGTGATGGATTGGAATCAGGCTGAAATTGAAGCCATTACGGACCTGGCCGTAGAACTGGGAGCCGTAGCCCACCATATTTTTTTCCTGGTTCCCACGGGCCGTGCCGTCAATATTGAGGAGGAATCCCTGCGGGCCAGGGAATATGAAGACCTCCTTGAGCGCATTCTCGAGAAGCAAAAACAGGTGCCTATCGAATTAAAGCCTACCTGCGCACCCCAGTTTATGCGTATTGCCAGGCAAAAGGGTTTAAAAATGAGGTTCTCCAAGGGCTGCCTGGCCGGTACTTCTTACTGCATCATCAGCCCTAAAGGTGACGTCCAGCCCTGTGCTTATTTAAACATCCTGGCCGGCAACGTGAGAGAAACCCCTTTCGACCAGATCTGGCGGGAAAGTCCGCTCTTTTTAAAGTTGCGTACTGAAGAGTACGGTGGGGGATGCGGTGGCTGTGAATATCGAAAAGTATGTGGAGGATGCCGGGCCCGGGCTTATTTCTACCATGAAGGGGATTACATGGCGGAAGAACCATGGTGCCTTTACCACGGAAGGACAGGTGCATGACGGTGGATAACTTAGACAAAGAGCTTCTTACCCTCATCCAGAGTGATTTTCCCATCTCCCCCCGGCCCTACCTGGATTTAGCCATCCAACTGGGAATTACGGAAGAAGAAGTTATTACACGTTTAAGGAAAATGAGCGAAGAAGGACTCATTCGCCGCATAGGCGCTATTTTCGATTCCCGGGCCCTGGGCTATACCAGTACCCTTTGTGCCATGGAAGTTCCTGAGGAAAGAATAGCGGAAACAGCCCGGGTGATTAACAGTTACCCCGGGGTTACCCATAACTATACACGCCAGCATGATTATAATCTCTGGTTTACCCTCATTACACCTTCGCCTGAAGTTTTACAGCAAATCATCGGTGAGATAGAAAAAAAGACGGGCTTAAAGGTTTATAACCTGCCCGCCCTCAAGCTTTTCAAAATAAAAGTAAATTTCACCGTTCCCGGACGGGAGGAGAAGTCCCATGCCCTTTAGCCCTTTGGACAAGGCCATCATTCGCGAACTCCAGGGCAACATCCCTCTGGAACCACGGCCCTTTCTCCGTATTGCCCAGCGACTGGATATCCCGGAAGAAATGCTCCTGGAAAAAATCCGGGAGTTCCGGGAGAAAGGATATATCCGGCGTTTCGGGGCTGCACTCCGCCACAGGGAAATGGGTCTCAAAGCCAACCCCATGATTGTCTGGCGGGTACCTGAACAGCTCATTGATATAGTAGGCAGAAAAATTGCTGCCTACCCCCAGGTTACCCATTGTTATCACCGCCCGCCCCTGCCCAAATTCCCTTATAACCTTTTCTCCATGATTCACAGTGAAACTGAGGAAGAGTGTTTTAATCTGGCAGCGAAAATATCCCGGGAAACAGGGATTACCGAATATCAGCTACTTTTCAGTACAGCAGAACTGAAAAAAACCAGTATGAAGTATTTTATGGAGTAAATTTGTCTTCATTTATGGACTGTTTTAAATCAAACATCGGTGCTATAATAGGAGCATGAGCCGAGCACCGTCACAAGGTGGGATTCGCTTATGACTAATGAAGAATTCCAAAAAGTCGTGTTGGAACAGTTTAACAATTTTGCAAAACAGTTTGATACGGTAACCAAAGAACTAAAGGGTATCAAGTCTGATATTGAGGGGCTAAAGAATGATGTTGCAGGGCTGAAAACCGAAGTTGCAGGGCTGAAGAATGATGTTACTGTGCTGAAGAATGATGTTACTGTGCTGAAGAATGATGTTACTGTGCTGAAGAATGATGTCACTGTGCTGAAGAATGATGTCACTGGGCTAAAAGCTGCTACAGAGGAAAATACCGCCTTACTAAAAGCACTGGAACACCGCACGGAAGAAAATACCGCCGCGCTTGCCGCCCTGGGAGAAGACATGCAGTACCTCAAGGGCGAAGTAACCATGTTAAAAGGTGAAATGGGCAACGTTAAAGAGGATATGGCCGGGGTAAAAGCGGAGCTGGCCAACGTGAAAACAGACGTGACCCAAATAAAAGAAGACTTGTCCAAAGTCAAGAACGACGTAAGCGAATTAAATGGGAAAGTAGACTTTTTATCCAGGGCCCTGATTACCACCAAACGCAGACAATTGGAAATGGAACGGGATATCTTGGAATTGCAGGAAAAAGTCGTAGGAGCATAAGGGGCATTGTCCCCTTCTTTTTTTGCCTCCCCCTATGTCTAGCCTTAGTAGATTTGCCAATGAAAAAGGCTGCTGACGTGTCTTTGTCAACAGCCTGGAGAAGCGATTTCTTTGTCTTCCTTTAACTTTCTTCCAGAGTTTTCTTCATTTCCAGGTACTGCTCTTGGGTAATCTCTCCTTTGGCAAACCGTTCCTTCAGGATTTGCACAGGAGTACTTTCACCGGTATGGGTGACTTGTCTTTCTACTACAGATACCTTGTTTTTCCCCAGCCAGTTGATAAAGCCATAGAGGGCAAAACCCAGGGCGGCAATCAGTAGTATCCACACAAAAATCATAAACAGCCCACCTCCAGGCATACCGTACATACCGTAACCGTATCTCATCATAACCGATTCCTCCTTGTTCTTTTCGGGGTAAATTTATCTTTACCCCTATCCTAACAAAAAATTATGAGGAATCCGTTGGCAAATTATGAAGAAAATGTGGAGATTCAATTCTCACTTTGACTTTGTAAGAATATGTTTGTCACTTCCTGGTAAATGAACTTTAAGGGTTTCCCAGTCTTTATCGCTATTTTTTTGCAATCCTCATATTCAGGACTCACATTTACTAAACTTCCACCATTTTGGGCTGTTTTAACACGTACTTTTCCGTAAGGAGTATGAATTTCATGTAGTTCTTTTTCAGCTTTTGTAGTAAAGGCTTTATATACTCTAACACCGATAGAAGAGCTCTCCAGATAGATTAACCTAATTACGGAATGGGTTAAAGAAGGACTACATATAATTCTTATGACGATGCCTGGTCTACCTTTCTTCATATAGACTGGAGTCAGATATACCTCATGTGCTCCAAGAGCTCTTATCTTTTCACATACATAATCATAGAATTGCGGGTTCATATCATCAATATTTGTTTCTATAACATCCACCTCCCTGTACTTTTCATAAGTGCTTTCTACGAGAAATATTTTTATACCCTCATCTTGTGTTAAACTATGATAACCAATCCCTACCGATTTTACCTTTATTGTGAAAGTATCACTGTATTCATGGACAATTATTTTTAACAATGCCAGGGTGGAAATGTCTAGAGACGAAGTTACTGAAAAATCTCCTTTCATTAACATACCTGGTAAAATTTTTAGCAAAGCCGGGTTATTAATTCGCCCCTTAATAGAAGAACAAATAACTTTTTTTATGTCTGACTTTTCCAGACTATATATTATTATCGCAGCAACCAGAAGATCCTGTAACGATATTTTTTCAACAGAAGAATCGGTATGATAATCTAAATACTCTTTTAATTTGCGGTTGACCTTTGCTTCCGGTGTTATATTGCCAATAATCTCGTATGCTTCACTCAAATTAATTTGTCTTGACACATCGCGTATAAGCAAAGTCACCGTAGACCCTTGTTTAACTAACTTTTTGGCGTTTATCAGCCCTTTACCCCCGACTGGATAACTTAAATCTTGTTTAATTTTGTCAAGATCTATAAGCATACAGTCGATCATACCCGCCAATAATGCACATGAACTTATTTCTGATGGACAATCAATATAGATAGAGCACATGGAGAATTCCTCCTTTTATTTTTGTATAAAAAAAGCTACCAAAACTGGTAGCTTATTTAGTGTATCCTAACCTCACTGAAATATTAAAAGCTGTTTCTTTAACAATTTCTGTTAACTCATTGATTTTTTCATAAGTCATCCTGATGGTTGGGCCGGAAACGCTGATTGCAGCGATAACCTCTTTCCTGTGGTCAAAAATCGGTGCAGCTACGCAGCGTAAACCGACCTCAATCTCCTCATCATCAATACTATATCCTTTTTCCTTAATCTCTCTGAGATGTGCTAATAATTTTTCTTTATCAGTTATGGTATTTTCTGTAAATTTTTTCAGGGGATGTTGTGTAAGTCTATCAATATATTCACTTGGCAAAAAAGCTAATAGAACCTTTCCTACGCCTGTACAATGAAGATTAACTCTAGTGCCTATTTGTGAAATAATTTTAATGGCACTGGGCCCTTCCACTTTTTCTATAATAAACAGCTTCTCTTCTGTCCCTTATTACCAGGTGAACAGTTTCTCCCGTCTTATCCACTAATTCCTGCAGAAAAGGCTTAGCAATTTCCCGTAACTCTAAACCTGCTTCATATATTTTCCCAAGCTGAAAAATCTTTAAAGATAAACGGTATTTGCCATTGTCAGGATTCTGTTCCAGATATCCTTTTTGCAGCAGGGTGTTAATCAAGTTGAAACAGGTACTCTTATTTAGCCCTACCCTTTTAGCTATCTCAGTCACGCCAAGTTCTCTTTCTCTGACGCTAAATTCTTCGAGAATAGCCAGGGCTCTTTCTACTGATTGTATAGTAAGACCGTTTTTGCCTTGAGTACCCATCCACCAAATCCCCCTTAATTTGAGAACAATATAACTATTTGATTATATCATATAATCAACTGATTTGTATGAATTCTCTGGGGAAATCGGTAAGGAATTCAAGGTAGGAAGTAAAACATCCCCACACAATAGCCTATTTTGGGGATTGGCTCAGTTGATAAGCTACTTCTATGATTAAATCCTCCTGTCCGCCGACAGTCTTCCTTTTACCTAATTCAACAAGTATATCCCTGGGGTCAACCTTAAACTTTTCGGCAGCACGGAAGGTATGAAGCAGGAAACTGCCATATACGCCGGCCCATCCTAAAGTAAGGGCAGCCTTGTCAATAACCTGAGGTCTGTGCATACGCGGTGTTACCACATCTTCCGCAACATCCATTATTTTATAGAGGTCCACACCCGTTTCCACATTAAGTTTGTCAAACACAGCAACTAAAACTTCCGTAGGAGCATTACCGGCCCCTGCCCCCAAACCTTTCACAGTGCCGTCAATATAATCGGCCCCTGCTTCAAAGGCAGCCAGGGAATTGCCAATGGCTAATCCTAGATTATTATGGGCATGAAACCCTACCGGTATCTGAACAGCAGCTTTCACAGCGGCTACCCTCTCTTTCACTTGATGGGGCACCATAGCCCCGGCAGAATCTGTCACATAAACGGCATCGGCGCCATAGCTTTCAAAAAGCTTTGCCTGCTCTACCACTTTTTCGGGGGGAGCCATATGGGCCATCATCAAGAATCCTATAGCTTCCATACCATAGTCTTTAGCCATTTTAATATGCTGCTCCCCAATATCTGCTTCCGTAACATGGGTGGCAATCCGCGCAACTTTTACATTGTATTTGGCCGCCTTTTCCAAGTCTCTTTTCGTCCCTATACCGGGAATTAAAAGAATGTCCAGTTTAGCTCTTTTGATTACGGAAGAAACTGCTCTGAGATAGTCTTCGTCAGAGGCCTTGGCAAACCCGTACTGGAAGGATGAGCCGCCCAAACCGTCACCATGACCCATCTCGATTGTATCTACACCAGCTTCATCAAGAGCCCGGGCAATTGCAGCCATATCTTCGGGAGTAAATTGGTGGCTGACGGCATGCATACCGTCGCGCAGCGTGGAATCAAATATTCTAACCTTTTTCATTGGGCAGCCCTCCCCTTTTCTACAACTTTTTCTGCGTCTTTTAGCATGTTTTCAGCGATTTTTTCCGCTACCCCCAGGGCAGCGGCAGTAATAATATCCAGGTTGCCCGAATATTTGGGTAAGTATGAACCTTCACCCTCCACTTCAATCATTGTGGTCACTTTGTTTCCATCAACAATGGGCGCCAGTTTCAGGGTATACCCAGGTACATATTCTTTAACTCTGCTCACCATTTCAGTAACACTAGCCATAATGGCCATATGATCGGGATTTTTTACCCGGCAGTAAATGGTGTTTCTCATCATAATAGGTGGCTCGGCAGGATTCAGGATGATAATAGCCTTGGCGGTATCTGCCCCTGCTACTTTAACCAAACCGTTAGCCGTTGTTTGGGTAAACTCATCAATGTTTTGCCTGGTCCCGGGACCGGCGCTGCGGCTGGAAATGGTGGCCACTATTTCCGCGTATTCCACATCAGCAACCTTATTGATGGCGGCAACTATAGGTATAGTAGCCTGCCCGCCACAGGTAATCAGGTTGATATTGTCACTATCAAAGTTCTCCAGCATATTGACAGCGGGGGAGACATAGGGTCCCACTGCCGCCGGGGTCAGATCAATGGCTATTTTCTTATGGGCTTTAAGGATCGGAGCATGCTTGAGATGGGCTTTGGCACTGGTACAATCAAAAACAATTTTAATGTCGTCCCGCTTGATAATGGCCTCGATTCCTTCGGCAGAAGTATTAAACCCATGACTTTTTGCCAGCATCAGTCCCTCAGAATCCGCAATAATACCTGTTACAGTATCTAGTTCGATGTTTCTGGCCCGTTTCAATATCTTGTACATGAGGTCCATTCCGATGTTGCCGGGGCCAATGATGGCTGCTTTTATTTTTTCCACTCGTGTCACTCCTCATCTTTATTCTGTAAACACTGCTTTAACGGAACCTAATCCGCCAAAAGTAGCTACAAACACATCTCCTGCTTTTACTTCTATTGCTTTCGTAAGAGAACCGGACAAAATTATTTCTCCTTTTTTCAAACCGATGCCCATAGAACCTAATTTATTAGCCAGCCAGGCTACGGCTAACGCAGGATGCCCCATGACAGCGGCACCTGCGGCCGTTTCGATAATCTGCCCGTTCTTCTGTAAGACCATTCCCACATATTTTAGCTCCACCTGGTTAACAGGTATAAGCTGACTGCCCAAAGTAATGCCTGCACTGGAGGCATTATCAGCTATGGTGTCCTGTATTTTGATTTTCCAATCCTTAATACGGCTGTCAATTACTTCAAAAGAAGGAACGACTCCTGCAGTAGCTCTTAATACATCGGTAAGAGTTACTCCAGGTCCCTGTAAATCATCACCCAGGACAAAAGCGATTTCAGCTTCAATTTTAGGCTGTAATAAATTACTTAAACTAATGGGGATTTCTTCATCCCAGATCATGGTATCCAGAAGATGTCCATAATCAGGCTCATTAACGCCTAAAAACTTCTGCATAGCCACACTGGTTAAGCCGATTTTCTTACCCACAATCCTTTTTCCAGCTTTTACGGCCTCTTCCACATTAACCAGTTGTACTTGGTAAGCTTCTTCGATGGTGATATCGGGTTTTTGTTCAGTTAAAGCGGAAATAGGTTTTTTGTTTGTCATGGCCACTCTTAAGGCCTCGGCAGCTTTGACGATAAACTCCTTATCCATTTTTCTTCACCTCTTTTTATTTAATGATGGTGCCAATGGGCTGCTTTTTCCTGTAAACGGTGCCGCAGCGCATCGACTAACATTTGAGCCAGTCTATGTTTGTCATAATTATTTTTCAAAGCTTCAATGATTAGAGGCACGGTTATCTTTACCTCATCATGAGGCCCTGGCAAAGCAATTAACAAGCTGTTGTTATACTCCCCGACCCCAACTTTGACGCCCTCTTTGACATGTCTCCCCTGTCCTTTAGTAAATTTCACGATAAAAGGTGTGGCAGCCTCCGGGTCCAAAGCCAGTATCCCTTCAATAGTAAAATCCTTATCTTCGGCACCTACACCGCCGGTAGTGATGATAACACCACAGTGGCTGGCGGCCTCTTTTAAGCTTTGGACAATAGCCTCTTTACTGTCATGGATGGCTTTCCCGATCTCAACAATAAACCCTGCCTCTTCCATTCTTTTGGCGATATAAGGTGTATTGGTATCCTCAATCTTGCCTTCAATTATCTCAAAGCCCGTTGGATAAACTCTTGCCTTAGAACGTTTCTGAGACATGATGTTATTGACCATGGACCTGGTCCGTTCTAAAACAACGTGGGCCTCAGCTTCATCTAAGCCGATATAACCCAGGATGCCATCAGAATGGATATCCGTTGAGGTTTTAATACGCACCCCCGGCAACTTGGCGAGTGCTGCCAATAAAACCCCTTTTTTCCCAAATATTTGTTCTGCCTGAACGGTTCTCTGGAGAATATCCAGGGCAATGTGGTCATTTCTTACATCTACTACCAGCACTTTATCCCTTGGTAATTGCATAACATCGGCCACAGTTTGAGCCAGGTCAGTCAAATTTGCATTTTCCAGCTCAATATCCGTTATTCTCACTTCGGTTTTTTCTAATAGGTTTAGCTCCATTGGCTTAATCCCCCTAATAAATGTGGACAACATCCATTTTCAGGTCTAATAAAGAAGCATCAATAATCTGGGTCCCAATATCCAAAATATCCACGTCATATTCAAGGAGTTTGGGGATGTCCTTTATTTTGATTGACCCGGCAAAAGCAATTTTTACTTTTTGCCTCGCTCCCATCCTCTTAACAATCTCACTGACAGCAGCCAGATCATCTAAAGAGCCGGTATCCACCATTAAGACATAGGCTCCTCCCTCAACTGCCGCCTTTGCTTCAGTGGTAATATCCTCAATTTCTCCCCGCAGTTGAATGACTTTGGCATAGTCTTCCAATCCCCGCACTGCTTCCAGGGTCGCCTTGACACTGCCAAATATCCGCACGTAATTCTTATCAAGATAGATAAAAGGGCCTTGTACTATCCTGCCCGCGGAGCCGCCGGTCATAATCCCGTGACGGACCAGGTGTTTGATGTCAAAGGGCATTTTTTTCCAGGCACCACTAACTATCTCTATTTTACCTTGTGCTAAATCCACTGCTTTCCGAGCCGCCCTGGCAATACCGGAAGGCTTAGCAATATAGCCCATCACCAGATCTTCCGCCATGGCAATAGTTTTGGGATCTCCCGAAAAAGAAAGGATTACATCCCCTTTTTCTACAGGAGTGCCGTCATTCACCATTTGGTGAATGACGGCTCCCAAAGAATCTAATTTTTCTGCCGCAAATTTCATGCCACAGACGATACCACTGTCTTCTACAGTAATATTGGCCCTTACTTTTTTATGCATTACCGAGAGAAATATATCGTCCCGCAAATCCTGGGCAATGTGCATTATGACCTCCTATAGACCTGTTTTTTAACTGTCAAAATCTTTGGGTTCGGCAATCAGTGAGGCAACAACGCCCCCCAGTAAAGCCCAGAAGGGAGAACTGATTTTAAGAATAGTTACGCCAGACATGGCGATTACTAAGGCGAAGAAAGCACCCATTCTGAATTTTTTGGTACTAAAGGCATATTCAAAAGAACTGATCAAAACGCCCACCATGGCCAGCCCGGCCACAATGGCGATTAATGTTTTAGGTAAGCCTGTGACAAAGGCTACAGCAATACTGGCAATGAGTCCGAAGCTTCCAAAGAGGATACCATTGACAACGGTAGCTGCGTATCTGCCTTCTTTGTTTTCGCCAGCTTCCTCGGAAGAACAAATGGCTGTCATGGGTCCTGCAATATTGGCGTTATGACCACCGAAGAAAGAAGTAAGGATTCCACCAATACCACTGATAATAGTCATAGTGTTAATAGGGGGTTTATACCCTTGAGAAACTAGAACTCCGTAGGCCTGGGCATTTTCCGCACCCATGACCAGCACCGCTAGGGGGATGGCTATGGAAAGCATAGTTCCCATATTAAAGGTGGGTATGATAATCTCCGGGCCGATTAATTTATATTGAACCCCGGCAAAATTTAATTGTCCTGTGAAACCGGCAGCGGCTATACCCAGTACTAAAGCCGTAAGAATTGGGGGTAGTTTTTTAGAAACTTTAGGTGCCAAAAAGTAACCAACTAAGGTGGCAAAGCCAATCACGGGAGCAGCCTGTGTGGAAGTTACGATACCTGTACCGAATCTGATCATAGCCCCTGCAATCATAGCCATGACGATAGGAACCGGTAACCATCTCATCACTTTTCCGATCAAACCTGTCAAGCCGAGGATAAGGACGATGAGACCGGCCACCAGATAGGCCCCTGCTGCATCACTTAGAGAATTGTTTTTTAATGAATCAATGAGCATTACAGCACCTGGTATGGAGTAGGCACCGTTAATGGGCTGTTTGTATTTCAAGGCCAGGATAATACTAATCAAACCACCGAAAAAGTAAATGGCAAATAACCAGGATATAGCCTGGGGCTGTGTCAATTTACCGGTCTGGGCGGCATTTAAGACAATCAGCGCAGGCCCCGTACAGCCGAATACGGCGGCCACAGTACCGGCCGTGATGGTATTGGCGTTTAAATGTTTGCCCAGATCGGCTAAACCGCTGGCAAATCCCGGTCCCGGTTCTATAATGCTTTTCCTAGCCTCTTTGACTTCTAAACTCATGCTTTATATCCCCCTTCTACAATCCGCTCACTTGAAATTTTTCAGAACCTCAGGGTCTACACCACGCTGACGCAACCATTTGGGGAGTAATTCTTCATCCACCAGTTTGTTGACATAGGGAGCTTTTTCTATCAGGAACTTGGCCAGGGATTCGCTGACGTTGATACCACCGGCTGCCCCGTCAAAGATAATCACTTTATCGGTTTTGGCAGTCTTATAGGCAAATGCCATTGCCGTATCAAGGTTATCAGCAATTACTGCATGAGACATGTATTCGATATTCTGGGGGTCACGGTTCATTACTTCTGCCTGTTCCCGGCCTACAACGATGGTGGGAATGTGTTCACTGAAGAAGGCGCTGGGATAACCACCCCACCCGTAATTTTGCACACACATCTTAATAGCGGGGTTAACGGGAGCAACTCCCTCGATTAAAGGTTTACCGTCCTTGCCATAGAAGGCTTCCGTATACCAGGTATAAGGAGGCAGGTCACCTTCTAAATCAAAGAGATCTACATTGGCCCCTACGAAGTTGGCATAGATGACACCAGCAGCAAATACATAAGGTACGGGGCAGGGGAAATCTAAAGCGGCAATACACTCATCTATTTGCCCCAAAAGAGTCATAATTTTCCCGTAATATTTACAGCCTGCCACGGTTAGCCTGTCGTTTAAGGCATAGAGGTCATTGTCGGCATCAACACCCACCACACCCACAGGCGACATATCCAGAAAGGCAGTGAAAGCAAACTTGCTTTGTACAAATTCTGAAGCAAAGATAGAACGGGCGGTAAAGTTGGCCCCTCTGGGGCCCAAATTCTGGTGATATGTGGAACGGGTTTCAATCCTGGCATAAGACATGCCAAAGGGTTTTACCGCCCTGTCAACCTGGCGGTGGAAGTGGACTTCGCGCACATCACTGTTATGAACGTGAACTATCCAGTCAGCATCATAAATAGCCTTAATCCCATAAAGGGTCCCTATCTCAGTTTCAATGGGTATGCCTTCATCAACAGGAGCTACGCCACGGGCCTTACCTTTATAGTGTTCATCCAGCTTAAAAGCTTTAATATATTCTTCAGTCTCCCGGAAGCGAAGACCAACCCCGGCTCTTAAACGAATATTGTCGGTTCCGGTTTTTCTGGCAATCACATCTCTGACTGTCCGCAAAAGCTCCGCATAAGGCTCTCCACCCAGTAAGGTAAAGCCATGGTGAGAGGCACATACATTAACAGAGTCTCCGGGTTTTATCATACTCATATCGATGTTTTCTAAGGCTTTTTCGGCAGCTTCCCTTACAGCGGCAATACCCTTTTCACTGGGGTAAATCACCTTGGGAGTATCAGGAAACAGATCACTCAACATAACGGAGGTAATCTCAGGATATTCGGCTACCCTTTTCGTTACATATTTAGGATCCACACCATACTGGGACACACGGGGTTTCTGCGGGGTAATAGGCTTTCTCAACATCTATTTCTCCTCCTTTCTAGTATCTTTAACTTTGTTAAGGAGTTTAATATCTTCATCGAAATAAAAGCCACGGCTGCTATATTTTTTCTTTACTTCCTCCGGTATATCCCATATTGTGGGGGTCCGGCCATACCATTGATAACCACCTTCTGGAGGTACAGGTGTAACGCCATGAGCTTCTAAGAGACGAAGCATAGGTTGAATACATTCAACCTTACAACCTGTCCTAACCCCGGTAAGCTGCGACAGTTCTTCCGGAGATTTTGCACCTTTTAGAACTGCGGCCGCCACTTCCTCAGCGCGGGTAGCGGTACAGTAGCAAATGATTTGTTCAGGATTTAATAAGGCCTTTTTGCATAACTCGTCAATCTTTTCATAAGGAACATCCTCCACAGCCACCGAAACCTTATAAGGTTTCTCCAGCTTTTCCATGGTCACGGCATAAACAGGGCATCTCTGATTACAGTTGCCACAGCCGCGGCATAATTCTTCGTTAATAACTGCTTTCCTATCCACAATTTCAATCGCTACTGTGGGACATACCTTCGCACAGGTTTTACAACCCGTACATTTTTCTTTGTCCACTTTAGCCACTAAGGTTATGAGTTTCACAAGCATACCTCCCCATATTGTAATGGACTAATAAACTTTCAACGCCTAAAAAACTCCCCTTACTCTCACCCCCATCAAATCGTTCCATATTATTGAACGCAGTTTTATATTGTTGTATATATATTTCTATCTACTAGTAGATATTCCTTCTAAAAAATATATTTTATTTTATTTTTATTTTTTGGCTATTTAGTCCTTCTTTGGAAAAGCAAAGACCCCAAGACAAAAAATTATCCAAAAAAATATGCCGCTGAAGTAAATCAGCGACACGTGTTTATCCTTAATTTATGCTAATGTTTTACCATAGGGAATTAGGAACTCCTGCACAATTTCTTTTTTCCAGTGAGTTCCTTTTTCTCTCTTTTGGGTAAGGGTATTGAAATCTGCAAGAGCCCGGGCCATTTTTTTCTGAGCTACGGTACCGGTAAAGAAACCCTTAAACATACACTCACCACCTGTTTTTCAACTATATATGCGGTGTAGAGTATGATGGTGCATGGTCATTTTTTAGTTGATAGTTGATAGTTGTTAGTTGTTAGAAATATTTTAAAAACCCCTGGCCTTATGGGCCAGGGGTTTCGGGCAGTTTTCGTCATGCCCAGGACTAACGTATGCACCCTTCTTTGCAATGAGCAGTTTCTCTTAACATCCAGTGTTTCGTGAACATACAATACCCCCTTATTTTATATGAACTTTATAATTATTTTAATACATTTTTACTACTTGCGGGCAAACTTTTTTAAATGTTTTTTCCACTGCAATCACTCAGAGACTGCACCAGGAAAGAGCAACATGTTTAACAAAATTTCATAACTTTGAAGCCCTGGTATAAACCAGTCTTTGTTCCTACTCTGTAAGTTTATACATATTTTTAGCGAACACTGCCAAATCACCTGCCACATGAGATAACTCAGAACTGGATGCTGTAACCTCTTCAACCACAGCCGCCTGTTCCTGGGCAGCGTTTTCTATGTTTCCCACCCTCTGTGACAACTCAGCTATCCCTGCCTGAACCTGACGTAAAGCCTCCGTAATCTCTTTGACCGAACGAGCGCTCTCCGTGGCTAATTTACGGATTTCTTCCGCTACCACACCAAAACCGCGCCCCATCTCACCTACCCGGGCCGCCTCAATAGCCGCATTCAAACCCAGTAAATTGGTTTGCTCTGCAATATTCTTGATAAAATGTATGATATTATCAGTCTTGATGATGTTTTCGGATAAAGATTTACCCAGTTGGTCTAAAGCTTTCACTGTTTCCGCCAGGTTCTGGGCCTGGGCAGCCACTTCTTCCATAGAGGCAGAAAGGTCTTGCGAAGAATGGTCCAGGTTGTTCGCTACATCGGTAATTTTAAAATATGCATCTAAGCTCTGGTTGGTAATAATGCAGCCGATCACCTGCCCCTCGGCATAAACAGGAGTAGCACAGCTTAAATAAGGTACGCCACAGCGTGACCTTTCCTTGCTGATCATTACCACTATGCGTTTCCCACTCTTCATGCAGCGGTCAGGAATAGACCCTTCCGTAACGGGACTGCCAGGTTTCAAACCAAGGTCTACCTTAGAACTGGGTATGTAGGTAAGCAGTGAACTCCTGTCATAAACAAAAATTCCTATGTCTTCCTCCAGAATAACATTAAAGAAAGGCGCTGCTCCCTGGAAATGGTCTAGCAGTTCGGGTTTGCCATTAATATGCATATTTACCTCCTAATTTTGTTGACACTTCTTGTACTATTTTATTATAAAATAATGTATTGATGTTAGACAATTCGAAACCACCCATCTAATATTTTACTTATGTAGCATGATGTCTTCATTCTTGACAGATGGAGACATTGGAAAGTTATCAAAGCCTCCGGAAGGATTTTTAGTTTGTTTGTTATTACAGGTAGTTTTTCGCCCTTTGTACGGCCTCTTTAATCAATTCGGCCAGGGGCTGCTGGGTTTGCATACCCACTATCTCCAGGTTTTTGTGATTCACGGGAATGAGTATTTTAGGAACAGGACTGCTGGCAATCATGCTGGCAACTGCCTGGGAAATCTCACCCAGCATGGAATCCGCCAAAACGATTCCTATTGGCCCTATGACGCAGCCGGCATTTTTCAAACATACCCGTACTGCGTTTTCCCCTGTGGCCCCTTTGCTGGCTCCCGCCTTAACCATGGCCGTGGTGGCTGTGGAATTTGTTCCTACCGCTATAATTTCGGCTTGAGGCAGCTGCAGGCGCAACTGGGCTACGATCTGTGCGCCTAATCCCCCCCCCAAACCATCTACCACTAATATACTCAAATTCTTCTCCACCTTTCTTCTATATTAAAAACGGTGCATCTTTATTATAGAGTACATCTAAATAGTATCATACTGGTCTCTTTTATTTCTACAGATAAAGAAAAACTGCTGGTGAGTACTAAACCCTCCAGCAGTTCTTTTTTTCTTGGGAGAATTATTTTAATTAATTGTGATAGCCCTGTGAGCACAGTAGTTTAAACACTTTCCACAGCCTGTACACTTGGTTTTATCCACTTCCAGAACCACCTTTTTCATGATCAACCCTCTTGATTCTTTTACTTTAATCGCTCCTATCGGACATACCCGCATCGAAGGACACCAGGGATTACCATCACACCGCTCATTCAATATTTTGGCTACGGGCTTAACCTTTCTCTTTGTTTCCACAAATAACCACCTCACATATATACCCCCAAGGGGTATCTATTATGTTGTTATTATATGTCACCAACTTAAAAAAGTCAAAGAAAACTTGGCTTGTGCCGAGCCAAAGGTGAAGGCAGAAGCCTAGTTGCCCTTGTGCCTGTGGTGCAAAGAAAACTTGGCCTTGTGCTATAGCGAGACTAGGAACGCAGTGACGTAGCGAGACTTATGCCTGAGGTACGAGCCAAAGGTGAAGGCAGAAGCCTAGTTGCCCTTGTGCCTGTGGTGCAAAGAAAAAAACAAAAAAACCTGGTCGCTTTATAACCAGGTTTAATAGATATATGTTCACACAAGGGCCCCAGCTTCTCGTAAAAGATCTAAAGCTTGATGATGTTTGGCTTCATCCACCACAGCCGTAAGAAGGATATCATGACCGGTTACCACCTCATTGCCCCCGTCACTGAAGCCGCTAGCCGTCACATCTGCATCCAATAAGACACGTGAATCGGGTCCGGAATCTTCCAACCCCAAAGTCAAATCGGCCAGGCTTTCAATTTGGCCGGTAATCGGATTCATGAACTGGCTTACACCATCACCCGGATATTTACGATAACGATCTATCTGGAGATCAATGACACCCAAGTCTCTAAGTTTAGCCGCCGCTTCCTGGGCCTGATCAGGGCTTTTGAAATAAGCCAGGATATTTTTATCAGCCATAAACCATCCTCCTCTGTATTTGCTACCTTTATTCTGTTCGCTGGCTGATATTTTATACAGGGAAGGAAATTTATAGTACCGGCTATAAATCAATGGGCCCCGGATCCACTAAGGTCTCTAACCCCAGAAGTTCCTTCCGGATAGCATCCCTTATATACCAGCCTGCCGGCGGACAGCCCTCCACGAAGAGAGCGCCTTTCGCTCTATTCTTTTTCTGGCAGTTACCAACCAGGATGCTTAAACCTTCCTCCGTTAAATCTCCTTGCCCAAAGATAATATTTACCTTACTGTATCTTTTCCGGAGAAGGTCTAATTCCCCGGCTGCATCCATCCTCTTCAAAGTCATCATGACCTGCATGTTACAGCCGCTGCAGCCCTTTTCACTAATTATTTTAAAACCGGCAAACTCCAGCTTCAGGTCAGGCCGCACAAAGGGATGAACACAGTCTTCCAGTTTTTCTCCCACAACCTTGATTTCTTTTAGCTGGTTGCAGCCTACACCTTTTTCTCCTGCCAGGACCAGGTGTCTTACTTCCCGTACTTCCACACCCATGATATGAGCGCCCACCGTATCCACAGCTGCGGCATCGGCTCCAGCCATAATCATGCCCAAGGGCAGGGGAGTACCGGAAACAGGCCCCAGCCCCTCCTGGGCCACAAGGGCATCCACCACATTCAGGCGAGGTTTGATCACAGTGTTTAAGTCCACAATTCCCTCGTGGAGGCCGTGAAAATGCATGGCTTTTTTGCTTTCGTAGGGTATAACACCTTTCATATTTTTTAAACAGCAGGTAATTAGAGTAGCCACATGGGTCTTCAAAACCGGCACATTAATAATGGCATCTACTTCCAGGGCCAGTTTGGCTATTTTTAACTCTTTAAAGACAAGACCATTGGGAATAGAAATTTTCACTTTCTCTTCTTTATTAAGATCCACCAGGCGAATGCCTTTTTCTGTAAACATGAACCAGCCTGTTTTTTCCATACATTCTAAAGAATCTTTGCCTACCCCTGCCCCTTCGCCGATGATGATCTCCCCGGCTCCAGCCTGCCGGCACAGCCCTACCAGGGCTTCTACTATATAGGGGTCGGTGGTTGTCCCTCTATCGGCTGGATGATCCTCGGTTACATTAGGCTTAATCAGGACACGCTCGCCCTTTTTTATAAAGGAATTAATCCCTCCCAACAGGTCAATAGCCCGGTATACCTGCCGGTGTATCTCTTCTCGGGAGGGATAGAGGTTGCCCCGGGTTATAGCTACGATACTCATGAAATTCCTCCTCTGTAAAAACTAAACATTTATTCCTTTCGCCAAATCTGTGGTTAATCCTATTTGTAACCAAAAAATTAACCCTTTTGGTTAATTTAAGACATCATCAATACCTTAGCCTCCATGATGCCCTGACCGGGCTATATAACCGCGCCTACTTCCAGGAAATAATGCGCACCCTGGAAAAAGGACCCATCCAGCCGGTAGGTATGATAATTTGTGACGTGGACGGACTCAAACTGATCAATGATACCCTGGGTCATGAGATTGGTGACTCATTACTTATAACAACGGCAGAAATTATTTCTACTGCTTTGGGTACTCAAGGTATAGCAGCCAGGATTGGCGGTGACGAATTTGCCATTTAAAGGCTGACCTAAAAACACATTAGGTCAGCCCTTTTTCAAAGGAGTCTTTTTGTAACCGGGAGCGTGATTTTTACACAATTTCTTTGTGGGCCCTGTTCACCGGTTGCTGTGAGGTTAAAAAAGTTACAATTTTCTTCCATACCTGGCGGGTTTGGGAGAAGGTTTCATAGTGTTTTACTACGTTCCTGTGATAATACTCAAGATCATCATGAATCCTGGTAAATTCATTCGTATTAAAGTACTGGAGAATGGGATCATGCTTCCGTAAGTGCATAAATACAAAACCTCACCGCTAAGAGTGAGGTTTGTTTTGGGCTAATGCTTCCAGTAACAACTTCTTCAATTTTACAAATTTTTCCTCCGTGATCAGATCACGAAAACGGGGTCTTTCCAGTTTTACCTCTACATCCAGTTTCACCGTAGCGGGCCGTGTACTGAGGACATAGACCCGGTCCGACAAAAGCAGGGCCTCGTCTACATCGTGGGTGATAAAGAGGACGGTAGGATGATATTTTTCCCAGATTCCCAGGAGCCACTCGTGCATTTCCCCTTTGGTAAAGGCATCCAGGGAACCAAAGGGTTCATCTAAGAGCAAAATCTCTTTCCCCTGCAGCATGGTCCGGAGGAAAGCCACCCTTTGTCTCATACCACCCGATAATACGACGGGAAAACTCCGCGCAAACCCCTCAAGGCCGAATTCCGGCAAAAGGGCCTCAGCCCGTTTCCGGCCCACGTCCCTGGCAACCCCTTGTACTTCCAGCCCCAAAATACAATTGTCCAACACGGTACGCCAGGGGAGGAGCAAATCTTTTTGCAGCATGTAAGCCGTATGCCCCTTCTGTCCCGTGATATCCTGGCCGGATAAAAGGACCTTCCCCCGGTCCGGCCTCTCCAAACCGCTGATGATATTAAAGAGGGTGCTCTTGCCACAACCGCTGGGCCCGATGATACTAACAAATTCACCTTTGCCAACGGCCAGGGAAATATCCTTTAATGTCCATATTTCTCCCTGGGGAGAGCTATAGGTCTTTGTAATATTTTTAATTTCCAACATATTTCTCTCCCCTTACCTTCATCCTAATATTCCCCTCTGTATACCTCTTATTTTGGGGGCAAAAATTCATTGGTAAAGGCCTTGTCAGCTTCAATCATTTTATCAAGAAGCTTGCGTTCAAACATCCACTGGGCATACCCCTCCCAGACCTCTTTTTTTTGCCGGCCCCACTGGGGAGCATCGGCCTGAAGCTGAGTACTCAGCCACTTCTGGCTGGCCATTACCAGTTCGGCGTTAAGTTCGGGAGCATGTTTGAGAAGAATCTTGGCTCCTTCTTCCGGTTGGGCAATAGCCAATTCGTAGCCCTTGCTTGTTGCATGCATAAACTTTTTTACAAGGTCTGCCCGCTCTTTAATATTCTTTTCGCTGGTAATAATGACAGGAGTGTAATAATCCAGGGCTTTATCAAAATCTTTGAGCATGATGACATTCAAAGGGATCTTTCTTAATTCGGCCTGGATCCCGTCCCAACCATAATAAATCCAGGTAAAATCCACTTTTTTACCAATAACAGAGAAAAAATCAGCGGAACCGATATCGATAAATTTTACTTTTTTCCCATTACCGCCGTCTTTGGCCATGACCGCTTCAATGACCGCATGTTCAGCCGGGGACCCCCATCCCCCATAGCGCTTGCCTTCCAGATCTTTGGGACGGGTTAGATTGGCTTCTTTCAGCGAAGCAAAACCTGAGGTATTATGTTGAATAACTGCCGCCAGGGAAACGATAGGAATATCGGCTGCGCGCGCATTAGTCACTTCCTCCTGGTAACTGACTCCGAAATCCACTTTGCCCGCAGCTACTAACTGGGCCGGTCCCGGTTCACCTGACTGTAGAATTTCCACATCGAGCCCCTGCTCTTTATAAAAGCCTTTTTCTTTAGCTACATATAAGCCTGTGTGGTTGGTATTGGGGGTCCAATCCAGCATCACTGTAACTTTAGTGAGAGGTGGAGGAGCAGGAACGGGGGCAGGTTCCTCTTTCTTGGGCGGAGCAGTAGATGTACATCCGGTCAGCGCCATCAAAACAAAGATGAGGAGGGTGTAGGCTGTAAACAATTTTTTCATAAATCATTCCTACCTTTCTATGAATTAGGAAGCTCCCGCCGCTAAGCGAAGTGTAAGCGGGAGAGGCTTTACACCTTTTCATCCTGTTGCCAGGATATTTTCTGATACAGCCAGGGCATAGTTAACCTGGCGATTATTTCAATGATTCCGACAAGGATTAGACTCATGGCGGTAATCGCCACAATGGAGGCAAATACCCGCTCCGTAAGAAAAGAGTGCATGGAACGAGTCATGTATATTCCTAAACCTTTGGACCCACCCAGCCATTCACCGATGACAGCGCCCATAATACTGTAGGTGGCCGATATTTTCAGTCCTGCAAAAAAGGACGGTAAGGCTCCCGGGAACTTTACCAGCCTCAGGATCTGCCCGGGGGTAGCCCCCATGGTCAAAAGCAGTTTCACCATATCCTGGTCAATATGATCCAGACCTTCTACCGTACTTACGGTGATGGGGAAAAAGCAAACCAGGGCCACCACCAGTACCTTAGGCAGAATGTCATAACCAAACCAGATGATCAGCAGGGGAGCTACGGCCATAATGGGTATGGTCTGGGAAACCACAATTAAAGGATAAACTGTCCTTTTCACCCAGGGAAGCAAGCCCATGGCCAAAGCCAGACACGTGCCCATGATTACGGCAAGGCCAAAGCCTAAAAGAGCTTCCACAGCGGTTTGCAGGCTGTGCTCCAGAAGAAGAGGAAAGGATGCTATCAAAGCCCCGGCCACGAGACTGGGGGCAGGTAAAATAAATTTCTCAATTTGGAAAATCTCCACAGAAAATTCCCACAAGAGCAATAAAATGAGAAAAGCAAGAAAAGACGAGACATATCGTTTCATCACATCAACTCCTGTACTTATGTATTTTTTCTTCCATGGTCACTCCCTCCGGCTTATAGTCAATCTTGATCACGGACATAACCCTGGAAGCTCCTGCCCGGATACAGGCATCCTGAGCCTTTTTCACCACTTCCCAGAGGGTGTCCAATTCTCCTTCCATGGTAGTCTCCATGGGACCCACCAGGTATTTGACCCCTGATTCCCGGATGACTTTAATGGCTTCATCCACTACCTCGTAGGTTCTCTCGTCCTCTACTTTGGGTATTACCTGTAAGCTCAGATTGACCGTTGCCATAATTCCACTCCTCCCGATTTTCGCTTCGACTATGGGACTTCCTGTATTATACTAACAACTATCATCTAACAACTATCAACTGCAACTAAAACGCCGCCCCCAGCTAGGAAGCGGCTCTACACTTTATGCTCATATTCCCTCCGCTGGCATTATCCAGATCAGGTTAAAGGGTCGGCATATTATAGTAATGCCCTCTCAGCCGGGTTCACCCAGCTCCCCTCTTATGTAGTTTAATCATATCTTAACGCAAGTATTTTAAAACGTCAAACAACCTTTTTTATTTTCCCAGCTCTTCAATTATAGACACCACATACCGGGCACTATCGACCAGATCCTTAATGGGAATAAACTCATCAAGAGTATGCACCTTGCTCATGCCGACACCCAGATTAACGGCTTTAATCCCCCGGGCGTTAAAATTATTGGTATCACTGCCCCCACCGGTGGAAATTACCCTGCTCTCCAGGCCTAATTTCTCTGCAGCCTTCCTGGCTGCCAATACCAGGGGGTCCTGTTCCTCTACAAAAAAGGGGTTATAAGCCCTTTCCACATTGCTTTCCAGCCTGGCGCCAAATTCCCGGCAGGCCTCTTCCATACACTCCACCATATGCCGGCTCTGCTTCTCCAGCTTTTCTACGGAAAGGCTTCTGGCTTCGGCCTCAATTTCCACCCGGTCACAAACAATATTGGTGACACTACCTCCTTTAATAACCCCAATGTTGGCAGTGGTTTCTTCATCAATCCGCAGGAGTTTCATCCGGTCAATAGCTCTAGCTGCTGCCTGAATGGCACTGATTCCTTCTTGGGGGCTTACGCCGGCATGGGCAGCTTTGCCGTGGATAACAAAAGAGAGTTTATCCTGGGCAGGGGCCCTGTTGATAATCGTTCCCGGTGCCCCACCGCTGTCTAAAACAAAGGCAATCTTACCCTTTAATAAGCTGTAGTCCAGGTATTTCGAACCAAACAGGCCCCCTTCTTCGGCAATAGTAAAAACAACCTCAATGTCGCCATGGGATATGCCCTCTTCCTTGAGATGACGCAGGGCCTCCAATATGGCGGCGATTCCCGCTTTATCATCAGAACCCAGGACAGTATCGCCTCTCGAGTAAATAATACCCTCTTTAATCACCGGTCTAATACCCTCACCGGGTGATACGGTATCCATATGGGCAGCAAAAATCACGGCAGGCAGCCCGGGTTTATTGCCCTTTAACCGTCCAATCACGTTTCCGGTGTCTGACCCCGCCTCTTTGCCCGCATTGTCCACATAAACTTCCAGGCCCATGGCCTCCAGCTTATGTTTTAACAGCTGGGCAAATTGCCCTTCCTTTTTGGTAGGACTGGCTACCTGCACCATTTCCATGAATTCCTTAACTATACGTTCCTGGTTAATCATTAGACACACCCCGTTTTAGTTGGTAGTTGTTAGTTGATAGTTGGCAGTATAACTAAATTATAGCAGGAAGCCTCACTGTTCGTATACGGCAGGTTCAGGCAACGCGTACACCTGGGGAATCCCTTTCGGATAGCGGGAACGGGGCGTGTAGCTGGTATGCAGGAGCTTGTGGGCCTTTTCACTAAGGGGATGACCCAAAAATTCTTCATACAGCTTTTTTACTGCCGGGTTTTCATGGGATTTGCGGTAGGGCAGTTCCTTTTCAGCTTTATAAAGGGAATCGGCGCGATCCATTCTATAATCTATGGTCCCTTCCCAACCCCTGCGCAAGGGGAGGATGGGTTGCCCTCCTCCTCCCACGCAGCCACCGGGACAACCCATGATTTCTACAAAATGATAAACTTCCCCGCTTTTTATTTTTTCTAAAAGCATCCGGGCATTCCCCGTGCCATGGGCAATGGCTACCCTGATTTTTCCCTGGGGCAGCTCAACTTCCGCCTGTTTGAGACCATCCATGCCGCGAAGAGACTGGACATATTGGGGTAAAGGTAATTCCTTACCTGTGGTGATCTCGTAAATCGTCCGTAAAGCCGCTTCGATCACTCCCCCTGTAGCCCCAAAGATCAGGCCGGCGCCGCTGGCTATACCCATGGGGGTATCAAATTCTTCTTCCGGCAAATTGGCAAAGTCAATACCGGCCTGGCGAATCATGCGGGCCAACTCCCGGGTAGTAATGGCTATATCCACATCCTTAAACCCACTGTCATTCATCTCCGGGCGGTTTAGCTCATATTTTTTGGCAGTACAGGGCATTACAGAGACGACCACCATTTTGGCAGGGTCTATCCCCACTTTTTCAGCATGATAGGTTTTAGCTAAAGCACCAAACATGGAGTGGGGAGACTTAACTGTGGATACACAGTCTAAGAACTCGGGATAAAAGTGTTCGCAAAACTTAATCCAGCCGGGACTGCAAGAGCTTAAATGGGGGAAGGGGCCCCCCGCTTTTAGTTTTTGCAGGAATTCATAACCCTCCTCCATAATCGTGAGGTCGGCCGTAAAATCTGTATCAAAGACCTTAGCAAAACCCATCTTGCGCAAGGCAGCTACCATCTGTCCTGTAACTACAGAGCCAATGGGAAACCCAAATTCCTCTCCCAGGGTAACACGAACCGAGGGAGCCACCTGGACAATAACATATTTTTCCGGATCATTTAGGGCATCCCACACCTGACTGGTATTATCAGGCTCATGTATAGCCGCAGTAGGGCAGACATTGGCACACTGCCCGCAGGTGATACAGGCTACATCATCCAGACTCATCCCAAAGGCAGGGGAAATAATAGACTCAAAACCCCGATGGGTAGCAGAATAAACATAGGCTGTTTGTATAGCCGAGCACACACCGATACAACGGCGGCAGCGAATACATTTAGAAGGTTCCCGCATGACAGCAACAGACTTGTCATCATTGGGAAAGGTGGTGCGCTCCCCGTGAAAAGGAATTTCCACTATATTGAAACGATGGGCCATGGCCTGGAGTTCACAGTTGGTATTGCGGTAGCAGGTCAAACAATCCTGGGGATGTTCCGACAACAAAAGCTGCAGTACGGTACGGCGGGCCTTCAGCACCCTCTTGGTATTGGTTCTTACCACCAGACCTTCAGAAACAGGATAGGTACAGGAGGCCTGCAGGTTTTTGGATCCCTCTATTTCTACTACACAAATCCGGCAGGTCCCCACCTCGTTCACACCCTTTAAATAGCACAGGGAAGGAATATCCACCCCTGCATGCCGTGCCGCCTCTAAAACCGACATTCCTTCGGGTACCGTCACTTTTCTGCCGTCAATGGTCAGGCTGACCTTTTGCTCTTCCTTCATCATCATCACTCCTTGGCTATGGCGCTAAAAGGACATTTGGCCTGGCAGGCTCCGCATTTAATACAGATATCCTGGTGAATAAAATAGGGCGGCTTCTTAGGGGTGCCCGTGACAGCGTCAACGGGACAGACCCTGGCACACACGGTACAGGCTGTACACTTTTCGGGAATTATCTCGTAACGGACAAGCCTGGCACATACTCCCGCCGGACAGCGTTTCTCCAGAATATGAGCCAGGTATTCATCTTCGAAAAAGCGAAGGGTGCTCAGGACCGGGTTGGGTGCAGTCTGTCCCAGTCCACACAAAGAGGTATCTTTAATATCCTCGGCCAGGCTTTTTAGAAGGTCAAGATCACCCTCTCTACCATCCCCCATGGTAATACGCTGTAAAATCTCCAGCATGCGTTTGGTTCCTACCCGGCAGGGTGTACATTTACCACAGGATTCATCCTGGGTAAACTCTAAAAAGAACCTGGCAATATCCACCATACAGTCGCTTTCGTCCATGACAATCAAGCCGCCTGAACCCATCATGGCCCCTATTTCCAATAAGCTGTCATAATCTATGGGCACATCCAAATGGGCTTCGGGAACACAGCCCCCTGAGGGTCCCCCGATTTGGGCCGCTTTAAACTTTCTCCCCTTAGGTATCCCGCCGCCGATCTCGAAAATAATCGTACGCAAAGTAGTACCCATGGGGACTTCAATCAGGCCCGTATTCACAACTTTACCGGCAATAGCAAAAACCTTGGTCCCCTTGCTTTTTTCCGTGCCTATGCCGGCAAACCACTCCGGTCCCTTCAGGATAATTCGGGGTATGTTAGCCAGGGTTTCTACGTTATTAATTAATGTTGGCTTAAAAAACAGCCCTTTGACGGCGGGGAAGGGCGGACGGGGCCGGGGCTCCCCCCGTTTGCCTGAAATGGAATTTAAGAGGGCTGTCTCTTCTCCACAGACGAAGGCCCCTGCCCCCAAGCGCAGTTCTATATCAAAATCAAAGCCTGAAGCAAAGAGATTTTTGCCTAAGAGGCCCAGTTCCCGGGCCTGTTTAATGGCAATGTTCAATCTTTCCACGGCGATAGGATATTCGGCCCGGATGTAAACAAAGCCTTTGCTTGCGCCAATAGCATAACCGGCAATAGCCATTCCTTCCAGTACGGCATGAGGGTCACCTTCCAGGATGCTCCGGTCCATGAAAGCCCCCGGATCACCTTCGTCAGCATTACAGACGACGAATTTTTCCTCACCTTCTGCCTGGGCGGCAAATTCCCATTTCCTGCCTGTGGGAAAACCACCACCACCTCTTCCCCTTAAACCGGAGGCTTTCACCATCTCAATGACCTCCTGGGGTTTATAGCCGGTCAGGACTTGCCCCAGAGCAAGATAACCGTCACGGGCAATATATTCTCTGATATCTTCAGGGTTGATATGACCACAGTTATGCAGTACCTCCCGCCGCTGATGCCGGAAAAAGTCAATGTCATCCAGTTCAGATACCCGCGCCTTATCTACAGGGTCCTTGTACAACAGGCGCTCTATCACACGCCCCTTGATGAGATGGGTTTCCACTATTTCCCTGGCGTCACCAGGCTTTACTTTACAGTACATGATACCTTCCGGGTAAACAACCATGATAGGCCCCATGGCACAAAAACCAAAACAGCCCGTAGGGATTACCTTCACCTGTTCAGCAAGCTGAGAGCGTGCAAGTTCCTCTTCCAGGGCTTTTTTTACCGCTTCACTGGCCGAGGATGTACAGGCCGTACCATGACAAAGTAATAAATGGGCACGTTGAATTTTCATGCCTCTTGCTCCCCTCCCCTATGTCCACAGGGATTGCGGGTACCTATCAGCCAGTCCCACACGGGCTGTTTGTTTACCAAGTGCCGGGCTACCACTATTTTTACCCTTTCCGGCGTCATCTCTCCATAGGTATAGGTAGTACCCTCACTCTCCGTAATCTGGACGATGGGCTCTTTTTTACATATCCCCGGGCAACCGGTGGTTAACACCGCTACCCAGGGTAAATTCCGCTTGTTGATCTCTTCAAGGAGAATATTTAAAATTTCCCGGGCTCCTGCCGCAATACCACAGGTACCCATTCCCACCGTAACACGCACCTGGCCTTCCTTTGCCTCCCTGAGTGCCATACGCTCCCGGGTCTCTTCTTTAATCTTTTTTAATTCCTCCAGGGACTTCATACTCTTTTCTTCTCTCCTTCCTCAGCGGGTCCCCCAACTTTCCTGTCCTTGTTATGGATGCGGGCTTGACTGAGGGGCTGGTCTTTTTGGACAGCTTCCCGGTAACGGTCAAGGAGTTTAGGAACATCATCGGGGGTCAACTGGCCATGGATATCATTATTGATGGTTAAAACGGGGGCCAACCCGCAGGCCCCGATACAGCGGGCACTTTGCAGGGTAAAAAGACCATCCTGGGTAGTCTCACCTTCGTCAATTTTTAAATTTTCCTTGAAGGCTTCCATAATATCTCCCGCCCCTTTTACATAGCAAGCCGTCCCCAGGCATACAGAAATGGTATATTTTCCCCGAGGGACAGTGGTGAAAAGGGAATAAAAAGTAACCACGCCGTAGACCTCACTGATGGGCACATCTAAGGCATCGGCAATATAAATTTGTACATCACTGGGTAAATAACCAAAGATAAGCTGGGCCTCATGGAGCACAGTAATCAGGTTTTCGGGTTTTTCCCTGTTTCTGGCCAGGACACGGCCTAATTCCTGATATTTTTTATCAGGATGTTGCCGTAAAAACTCTTCGGGGTTTGGCACCCTCTTTTCACCCAGGCGGCAGCCACAGGTTGTCATCAATAATCCCACCCTTTAAAATATATTACTCTTAGTATGCTGCGTGCTTGGAGAAATAAACAGGTTGGCCTAACCTCATTTACCCTTTTAGAAAAAATCCTTGGCCATCTTTCATACTAAAATTGAAAAAACCCTTGCTTAGCAAGGGCTGAGAACCAGAAATTCCTTCTCCCATTATTCCAATTTTCATAAGTAAATATAAAATTTTAAAATAAGGTAATTTATGTTTTATAGTTCTTAGCCATTGACAAAGTAAAAACTCACCCCATATAATAGATATAAAATTACATACAGAGAACAGTGATGCGGAAGAAAAGTAAACTGCTGTAAAGTCTCCAGGGAGAGGGTGTCGTGACTGGAAGCACCCTTAGTACTTTCGCCAGTTGAAGTTCCCTTCCAAACTGCCAGGGTGAGTACTAATAAGGTTAGGGGACACACCTGCTGAAGCTTGAGTCTATCTCTTAAGACAGGAATGTCCCCAATAATAGTATGTAGTTCTGGCCGGAAACTTCTACCGTTACAAAGAAGGGGGTATCGGATTTATCCTGTACCTTTGCGCTAAAGAGGGTAGATTATATCTGCCAACCAGGGTGGTACCGCGAAAGCACAGCCTTTCGTCCCTAGAGGACGAAAGGCTTTTTTTATTTACCAACTACTCTATCTCTTTAGCCTGGTGATCCTGTACCCTTAAAAGAGGGTTCATGCCATGAACCAAAAAGGGTGGTACCGCGGAAAGTCCACAGTTTTCGTCCCTTTAGGGACTTAAACTGTGGACTTTTTTAATTATATTAGCAAGGAGGAAAGAAAAATGATTGTCGTAATGCAAAAAGGCGCCACAGAAGAACAACTGCAGGAGGTGGTACAAATTTTAGAAGACAAAGGCTTTCGCACCCAAATAACGAGGGGAACAGAAAAAAATATCATAGGGGCCGTAGGGGATAAATCCAGGCTTTTAGACTTAGCCATTGAGGCCATGACCGGTGTAGAAAAAGTGATACCAATACTGGCTCCCTATAAATTAGCCAGCCGGGAATATAAACCGGAGGATACCGTCATAAACATAGATAATCTTTCTCTCGGTGGTCATGATTTACAGGTAATGGCCGGTCCCTGTGCCGTGGAAAGCAAGGAACAACTGCTGGAAGTAGCTCATTTAGTGAAAAACGCCGGAGCCAAAATATTAAGAGGCGGTGCTTATAAACCCCGCTCTTCCCCCTACTCCTTCCAGGGACTGGAGGAAATAGGCCTTAAGTACTTGGCCCGGGCCAGAGAAGAAACTGGCCTCTACATTGTGACTGAGGTGATGGATACCCAAAAGGTTGACCTTGTTTCCTATTATGCTGATGTCTTGCAAATAGGCGCCCGCAATATGCAGAACTTCCCCTTACTGCGGGCCGCAGCAAAATCAGGCAAACCTGTCCTCTTAAAGCGGGGACTTTCCGCCACTATCGAAGAATGGATTTTATCCGCAGAATATATTCTGAAGGAAGGAAATTCCCAGGTAATATTATGTGAACGTGGTATCCGAACCTTTGAAACATATACCCGTAATACCCTGGACCTTAGTGCCGTTCCCGTCATCAAGTACCTCACCCATCTCCCGGTCATCGTCGACCCCAGCCACGGTACCGGCAAGTGGCGCTGGGTACAGCCCATGGCCCAGGCGGCAGTGGCTGCAGGCGCCGACGGCCTGATAATCGAAGTTCATCCTAATCCCAGCGAAGCTCTGTCCGACGGTCCCCAGTCCCTGACGCCGGAGAACTTTAACAAGCTGATGAACAGCCTCAAACCCATTGCCCAGGCGGTAGGCAAAAAATTTGATCTCTCCGGTACCCCCGAATATTTTGGTTACTCCCAGGTGATCTAGATGAAAAAGATTTTGGCTTTTCTCGGACCTGTGGGAACATATTCTTACGAGGCCGCTTCCCGCTGTCTCCTCACCCTGGAGAATACCCAGGAATGGACGTTGCAAGCCTTACCCACTATCCCCCATATCCTCACGGCAGTTGCAGAAGGAAGTGTGGATGCAGGTTTAGTGCCTGGCGAAAATTCTATTGAAGGGACCGTCAATATTACCCTGGACATGCTGGCCCATGAATTATCCCTCTATATCCAGGGGGAAACAGTTCTCAATATTAACCACTGCCTTTTCAGTCACAGCCAGGACCTGGGGGAAATCCATACCGTGCTCTCCCATCCCCAGGCCCTGGCCCAGTGCCGCAGGTTTCTGCAGCAAAAACTGCCCCAGGCACGTTGCCTTCCCGCCAATAGTACAGCCGAGGCAGTACAGAATCTCGCAAGTATGGGCCCCGGTACGGCCGCCATTGCCTCACGGGATACTCACCGGTTCTACAACGTACCTATCCTGGTCCCTGACATTGGGGATTATCCCTGTAATCAAACACGCTTTCTTTTGGTAGGCCGTACCCCTTGTCCCCATTCAGATACGAAAAAAACCTCCCTGGTGCTGGCCCTGGAAAAGGACCGCCCGGGAGGACTCTATGAAGTTTTAGGGGAGTTCGCCAGGGAAAACATTAATCTCACCAAAATAGAATCCCGCCCGGCTAAAAAAGAATTGGGTAACTATATCTTTTTTATTGATTGTGAAGCGGGCCATGACCATCCTGGGTTACAGGAAGTCCTTCGTAATTTGGAAAAGAAAACGGCGTTGTTAAAAAATCTGGGGTCGTATTGTTCAATTGTGTAAGCAAACATCAAAAAGGTATACTACCCTCTGTTTCCTAAATAAAACGGGTAAGCATATACATTTATTCCAACCAAAATGCTATAAAATGTTTAAGAAGTAATATAAGAAAAGCTGTAGTAAGCCCCTGGCTACCGGAAGGTAAGACCAAGGGCGAAATTTTTGTTGTCACTATTTATTTTTATGGTAGAGAGGATTATTGCTTATTTTTGAAGAAACATAGATTTCAAGTAATATTTCGGAAAATATTTAGTGAGGTTAAGTGATGACTCTTCGGAAAAAAACCTTGATTCTTATAGCGTTTTTCTTAATAGGGCTCCTTCTTTTCGTCTATTTCACTTCTCAGTTTGTTCTCTACAATGGTTATCTGGAACTGGAAGAGCGAATACTCAAAAGAAATGTTGACCGGGGACTAAATGCATTGCAAAGAGAAATTATGACGTTAAATGTTACAGTGGGTGACTGGGCCTTTTGGGACGATAGCTACCAGTTTGTACAAAATCTCTCAACCGAATATATAAACTCAAACCTTACTGACCCAACATTTATTACCAATAAACTCAGTTTAATGATGTTTATCAATAACTCTGATGAAATTGTTTTTAGTAAAGGGTTTGATTTAATCAATAAGAAAGAAACTGATATTCCCGAAAGCTCTAGGGAAATGGTGAGAAAAAAATTATTTCATTTTGAGCTTTCAGATAAAAACATGAGTAAATCTGGCCTCATATCAGTACCCGAGGGACTCTTCCTGGTAGCTTCCCGCCCCATTTTGACCAGTAATTACGATGGTCCTTCAAAAGGTGCTTTAGTCATGGCCCGTAAATTTGATGATACAGAATTAAGCATCCTTTCTGACATTACTCAATTGACATTAACACTGAAACCCATTAAAGAATTGCCTGATTATGCTTCCTTAAGAACCTTACCTGATAAAAATAATAATTTAATAAGCAAGATTTATGACAAAGACTTCATTACAGGATATACCGTATTGAAGGACATTTTTGACCAGCCGGTGATGCTGCTGGGGGTTACTGCACAACGGGAGATTTATAACCAGGGACTGGCTACCTTATATTTTTACATTGCCATTGTGTTTATCGCTATTGTATCATTTTTCACATTAATCTTTTTGCTTTTACATAAAATGGTTTTATCCCCCATAGCTAGATTGAGCGCTGCAGTGCAAAAGATTGCCGTTAACAGTGACCTATCCTCAAGAGTACCCGTTGAAGGCAAAGATGAAATATCCAGTTTGGCAGCAGAAATTAACAAAATGCTGTCAGTAATTGAGAATACCCAACAAGAACTTAAGGTAAGTAAAAACCGGTATAGATACCTCAGTTATCATGATAGTCTTACCGGCTTATATAATAGGACTTTCTTTGATGAAGAGATGGCCCGTTTAAATAGAGATCTAAAGAATTACACACCCTTAAGCATCATTTGTGTAGATGTAGATGGTCTAAAACTTACAAATGACACCTTAGGCCACAGAGCCGGCGATGATTTATTAATATCCTTTGCGAGATTGCTGGCCAAACCCTTTAGGAAAACAGATGTAATTGCCAGAGTTGGTGGTGATGAATTCTGTATTATTCTCCCCGGCACAACTAATGAAACAGCCCATATAAAAGCGGGGGAAATTATAAAACTAATTGAACAATACAATGCAAATCATTCGGTCATACCCATAAGCATTTCCGTGGGGATAGCCACCTCCCAGGGGTCTGAGAGTGAGTCCATCTATGATATTTATCAGGCAGCAGATAATAATATGCAGGAGTTATGCAGTTGGTGGAAATAAATAGAAAATAATAACTCAAAAAATATTTTAAAAAAGATCCTAATTTTCGACAAAAAAGGTCTTGACTTTTTCGAAAAGCCCCCATAATCGCTTTGGATGGTATTTTTTACCATCACTCTAGCGATATGGGTGATGTTGATGAAGAAACTGTGTAAACCAACTTTCGAAAAAAAGGATCACGGTCAAGGTGCCGGAATCCCGGTACTCAAGACAATTTGGGATTTGTTTGACCTGTCTCTGCTGTTTTCCCAGTCCGGAATACGCAAACACTCCGGAATTCCAGCGTGGCTCCTGGCTTTTGCCTACATCTGCGGCCTTGCTAATCATTCAAGTTCTGCAAATCAAAATGCTAAGTTTTCAACGGAAGCTCCATTTTTACAACAACTGCTTTCCGGGCAAATCATCTCTCAAAGTGCCTTCAGCCGGTTTCTCTCCAAGCCCTTTCAGTGGCTCCGGTTCTCTTTGGGCAGATTTGCCAGGTTACAAGAAAACACGGATAGCAGGCTGACCGACGGCGATATCATTGCCTTAGACGATACTAAAATTGAGCATCCTCACGGTAAAAAAATCCCCTTTCTCTGTTGGCTCTTTGACAGTTCGGATAAGTGCCATGTATGGTGCATTAATCTTGTGTCGACCCTGGCTGTCTTAAAGAATGGGCTCGAATATCCTATGCTGTGGCGCTTCTGGGTTAAAAATGGCCAGGAGAATGAAAAACAAACCAAGCTTGATCTTGCTAAACAGATGCTCGCAGAGGTGCGTCAGTTGAACAAGGCCAGACTCTGGGTAGCCATGGATCGCTGGTTTTTGTGTAAAAAGTTCCTGAACTGGCTGATGGGTCAAAATTTTGACTGGGTTACCAAAGCCAAACGTAACACGGCGCTATTCAGGAAAATCTACGACCCGGTACTAGGAAAGGAACGCTACATTAAACTTAATCCGAAGCAACTGCTGCGAGAAGTTTATTCCCAGCTTCGGGTCCTTGGCAAAGAATCGGTTCTCAGTATTCCGGACATTTACATCAAAATGCCCTATGAGACCTTAACACGCAAGGGAAAACCCATTACTAGACAACGTTTTTTACCCATAGCTGCCATTGCAGCCACTTATGAGAAGCAGGCTGTCGAGGGCAGCATAGTTCTTCCGGAGGAAGAATGCCCGGCAACCTTCAAGGATGCGTATCTCCTGATAAGCAATCGCGTAGATACGCCGGAAGAAGCTGCAACTGCCTATGCTAAACGATGGAGAATAGAAGTTTTTTACCGCACCGCTAAACAGAATCTTGGTTTAACATCTTGCTATGCTCAGTCTGAAACAGCTCATTTCGCACATGTGGAGCTCTTGTTTACAGCGAAGACCCTTCTTTGTTATGCCTCTTGGGAGTGCAATAAAGAAGGCGCCGAACAAGCCCCCTCCCTCTGCGAAGTGATAAGGTACTTCTTCAACGCCGGTTGTCGGATCCGCTGTTGCGAGCAGTTGATCCAAGTCTATTTTGACACGGCAACCCAGCGTTTTTCAAGGCTTATTGATAAATTCTGGCCACATTCTTTGGAACTTAGGTTATGGAATTGGAAAAATTATCCTGAAACTGCATAACTACTGTAATATGTATCAATATAAACTGAGCCAGGCAGGCAGTCCAAAAAGCAAAATAATTGACCTGCTTCTGGAAGCCCTGGCCCAAAGAGATTTTGTAGCTCAGGGTCATGTTGAGCGTTTAGTAAATATGGCTGAGAGAATGGCAGACAGATTAGGTCTTTCGGAAAATAAAAAAAGAGATTTAGTACTTTTAGCCAAGGTGCATGATCTGGGGAAAGTTGGAATTCCTGACAGTATTCTTTACAAATCCGGTAAGCTGACAGATGAAGAATATAAAAAGATGAAAGAGCATCCTCAAATCGGCTATAGCATTGCCAATCGTTCCTCAGAACTTGCCCATATTGCTAACCTTATTCTTCATCACCACGAACACTGGGATGGAAGAGGTTACCCTGATGGCCTTAAGGGTGAAGAAATCCCCTTGGAGTGCCGAATACTCGCAGTCATAGATGCCTATGATGCCATGACAAATACTCGCCCTTATCACCAGGGAATCTCTAGGGAAGAGGCAATAAAGGAACTGGAGGACTGTTCGGGAAAACAATTTGATTCTAGAATAGTCGAGGAATTTGTAACACTACTTAAATCCGAGAAGTGTTCTAAGAAGGATTGAGCCGTTCTCAATCCTTCTTTTCTATTATCTCAACAAATTTATATTTATTGCTCTCATTACTCTATTAGCTGCCCTTTCCATTAGTTCCGCACCATTCTTCATACACTCCTCAAGCCCCATGGGCCCTTCGGCAATGGAAAAAATAGCGTCTATGCCCAGGTCATAAAGCATGTCAGCTCCGCGTCCAATGTTGCCTACGAGGGCAATGACAGGGATGTTCATACTTTTAGCCACAGTTGCTACGCCCATGGGGGTTTTGCCATGGGCGGTCTGGAAATCGATCTGCCCTTCGCCTGTAATTACCAGATCGGCACCTGCCATCTTTGCCGCAAGCCTGGTAGCCTGAATAATTATTTCAATGCCTCTTTGCAGCTGGGCATGACAAAAGGCCATTAAACCTGCTCCTAAACCACCGGCGGCACCTGCTCCGGGAAAGTCTTTTACATCCTCCCCTACATCTCTTTTGATCACAGCAGCCAGGTGAGCCAGGTTATGATCTAAGAGCTCAACCATTTCCGGTGTGGCCCCTTTCTGGGGTCCGAATACGGCGGAAGCCCCTTTTGGTCCGCAAAGAGGATTGTTGACGTCGCAGGCCACCATCACCTTACATTCCTGAAGCCGTGGATCTATCTTGCTCGCATCGATTTTCTCCAGGCGGTTTAGACTGCCGCCGCCAAAAGGAATTTCTTTACCCTCCGCATCTAAGAAACGCACACCCAAAGCCTGAGCCATTCCAACCCCACCGTCATTGGTGGCGCTGCCGCCAATCCCGATAATAAACTCCCGGCAGCCCTGGTCCAGGGCGGCTTTGATCAACTGCCCCGTACCATAAGTAGTGGTAACCAGGGGGTTTCTTTTTTCTTTGGGTACCAGGGGCAATCCCGAAGCCAGGGCCATTTCAATCACAGCCGTTTTCCCGTCGCCGAGAATACCGAAATATGATTCCCGTTTCTCTCCCAAAGGGCCAAGAACATTAACCTTGATAACCCGTCCACCGGTGGCATCAACCAGCGTTTCTACCGTACCCTCTCCCCCGTCGGCCATGGGGATTTTTTCGATTATAACATTTGGGCAGACAGCTTTAATTCCCCGTTCCATGGCCTCTGCTGCCTCTCTAGCCGACATGCTTCCTTTAAAAGAATCAGGAGCAACAACAATTTTTCTCATCCTCCCCACCTCCATCAATCAAGTGTTTTAATCTAACTTGATCACCGCACCATCTTTTGCAGAAGTGACTATTCTCCTGTAAACATCGAGAAAACCTTGTTTATATTCTATATCCTTAGTTTTAATCTTCAAATTCTTTAACCGTTGTTCAATTTCCTCCTGCGAGACCTTTAAGTTTAATTTTCTGTTGGGTATATCTATCTCAATAATATCCCCGTTTTCTACAATAGCTATAGGACCTCCGTCAGCAGCCTCGGGGGATACGTGCCCAATACATGGTCCTCTGGTAGCTCCCGAGTACCTGGCATCAGTAATCATGGCCACAGAGTCACCAAGTCCCATCCCGATTAAAATGGCCGCAGGTATGGAAAGTTCCCTCATTCCGGGCCCTCCTTTCGGGCCTTCGTATCTAATGACGAGTACATCTCCCGGCTTAACTTTATCTTTGAAGAAATAATCTCGTACCTCTTCTTCACTGTCAAATACTACAGCAGGCCCCGAATGAATTAACATCTTGGGATGGACAGCACTTTGTTTGACAATGGCTCCTTCGGGAGCTAAGTTTCCTTTAAGAACAGCCAACCCTCCTTCAGGACTAAGAGGATTAGAAAGAGTTCTGATTACTTCCGGTCTTTTCACCACTGCATCTCTGATATTTTCGCCCACAGTCTTTCCGGTAACTGTTAATACATCAGTATAAATTATTTCTTGTAACTCTGATAAAACGGCCTGAACTCCACCTGCTTCATAAAAATCGTTGATATTATAATCCGTAGCCGGTTTGAATTTGGCAATGCATGGCGTCTCCCGGCTCAGTTCATCAAACCAGTCCAGGGTAATCTTTATACCCAGCTCATTAGCAATGGCCGGCAAATGTAAGAAGGTGTTGGAAGAACCACCGGTGGCTAAGACAAACCTTAAAGCATTCTCCATGCTCTTTATGTTCAGTATATCCCTAGGTTTCAGCCCTTCCTTTACCATTTCGACAATGCGTATCCCTGTCAACTTGGCCAGGCGAATTCTTTCGGAAGAGACAGCTGGAATCGTAGCCAGGCCCGGCAGGCACATGCCTAAAGCCTCCACTACAGAACTCATAGTGTTTCCTGTCCCCATCATGGAACAGACACCAAAGGTAGGGCAGGTATTAGCTTCTATTCTGGAGAATTCCACTTCATCAATTTTACCTGCCTTGAATTCCCCCATAGCCTCTTTGATGTCGCACATCACCCATTCCCTGCCGTTATGTTTATGCGGTAACATAGGTCCTGCAGGTATCATAATAGTTGGAATGTTTAATCTGGCCGCCGCCATGAGCATAGCGCCAGGAACCTTATCACAGGAAGATAATAACACTAAGCCGTCAAAGCACCTGTGGCCTCCAACCATCACTTCAATCTCTGCGGCGATTAATTCCCTGCTGGGTAATACGTAATGCATCCCTTTTCCCTGGGCGATAGCATCACAAACGGCAATAGTATGAAATTCTACAGGAGTACCCCCTGCCATCCATACACCTGCTTTAACATATTGCGCTAACTCTTTGAGATGAGCGGTGGCCGGGTGGATCTCATTGTAGGAACTGACCACACCGATGATGGGACCCTGGATTTCCCTGTCCGTATAACCTGCTGCTCTAAACATCTGCCTGGGATAAGCACCGGGTATACCTTCCAAAACTTTGCTGCTTTCGTATTTTCTAATCATAACAAACCACCTTTTGTTCTTTTTTTAAAAGTTTTGCTTTATAGCAGTGACAATATTAAGCTTGTTACTGCAGCAAAGGAAACCCCATAGGTAAAATTAAGCTTTATGCTTACTTCCAAGGGACTTTCCTTTGTAATACCGGTCATGATCAGAGACAGCGCAGAGAAAGGTGAAAGTATGAGATAAAGTAAATAACCGGCCAGTAAGGTAACAGCCATTTGCAGTTCCGTGAGAGGCAAAGTGCCAACGGGTAAAGTTACCGCAACAGTGGAAATGCTGATAATTGGATGGACACCTATTAAAGAAAGTAGCGCAATCACCGTTAACAGTAAAGGTATAAGGCACGAAGCCGAATTAAAGCCTAACCTGTTTATCAAGTCGACAATGTACTGCCCAATATTGGAAATACGTAGGGCATAGCCCAGAAAGCCGATAGCGGTAAAGAGAAAAACCTCATTATGCATACCCGGTAACGAAACGTGAAGATAGTCTCTGAACTTCTCTTTAAAAATCCCCATTTTCTTTAAGATTAAAGCCAGGATAAGCGGTGCCGTAAAAGAGACCAAAGGCACCGTGACTAAGACGCTTTGGTCAATACACAATTCTAAGAGAATAATGTAAAAGATAAAAAAGGCAATAAGCCCAATTAGTTTATAAGAATATCTCTTCCTAGACGCATAGGTTCCTTCCTTATGGGAGGAAACAAGAAGCCTAACGTCAGGTTCTTTTCGGCTTAATCTTTCAATGACTATCCCTAACAGATTTCCCACAATGGCCAACAATAGCCCAAGGGGCGCTATTTTATACCAGGGGATCTTTAGATAGTGTAAAACAACAGCTACGGAAATAAAGTTGGGAGACCACATCAGGTTGGTACAGAACCCCCTGGTTAAAGCTTTATAATATAGCTTTTGGGGGTAATATTGACTGGTTTTCTCCATAAGCTGGTAGACCAAAGGTATGGTGGCCAAATTGAGGATCATACCTAATCCATTTACAATGAAAACAGTGATGGTATAAAAACTAAAGTTGGAAGTTATATATTTTTCTGCAAGTTCTAATATGCCTTCGGCATAGTTGTCGTAGTGTAAAATAATGCTCAAAAGGGGCACTGTTAATAAAAGAGTAATGATACCCGCATTCTCGGTAAAGGCCCTTAGCAAGTCTTTTAGCCCAGCATTACTTTTTATTAGGATGTATGCGCCTAGAATGAAAAGAGCCATTGCTAGTAATTTATTAGAATTTTTCACATCAGGAAAAACCACAAGGAAAATAATAAAAATGCTAATGACCATGGAATATTGAAAAAATTCCCACGAGTAAAAAGAATTTACGAGAAATAAAAAGACGTAGGCGAACATCAGATATATTCTGCTGTTTTTTTTCAACCGCTCCATAATTCACCCAACTTATATGTAATTAATACAGTTCTAGAAAAATTGTATTTTATTAATATTCATAGACTCTATAGTCTTTTTAACTAAAAAAATAGCTTCTCCCTACATGTTATTTGTATAAATTGCCTTGTTTTTTAGGACTATACAAATAATTATTTTTTATTAGAATTTAATAATAAGAGTAAATGCAATAAGAGAAGGGAGGTACACATGGACCTATTTTACGATAGTTTTAAAAATATTGCTGCTATCGCTCTTATTGCCTATCCCTTAACCAAGAATGCCAGTTTTCGCCGCTCTCTTATTATGAACCCAAACACGGAAGATAAATTAATATTGTCACTGCTTTTTGGGGGCTTCTCCATCCTCGGGAACCTGCTGGGTATCGAGACTTTTAACGGCGCTCTCATCGACAGCCGTATTGTAGGGCCAGTTGTTGGTGGTATTGTAGCCGGTCCGGTGGTCGGTATTGCTGCCGGTCTCTTAGGCGGCCTGCACCGTTTATCTATGGGCGGTTTTACGATTGTGCCTGATTTTATTGCCAATATTATTGGTGGAATCATTGGCGGTGTAATTTACCATAAATACGGGAAAAAGAGAATGAATTTTATGATAGCTTTTTTGGCCGGTGGCCTGGCAGAACTGGTTTTAAAGGGATTAACGCTGCTTCTGGCCAAACCGGCAATCGTAGCAAAAGCCCTGGTGAGTATGATCGGCTTAACCACTACCCTTGTCAATGCCCTGGGGGTCGCAATCTTCGTGACTTTTGTCCAGGATGTGCAATCCAGTCAGCATTTAATTGGTGCCAGCTATGCCGAAAAAGCTTTGGAAATTGCACGTCAAACCTTACCTATTCTAAAAAAGGGTTTCAATGAGAAAACCGCAGGTGAAATAGCCCAGGTCATTTATAATATTGCCGGGGTAGATGCAGTTGCCATTACTGATAACAAGAAAATCCTGGCTTTTAAAGGAGCTGCCAGTGATCATCATATACCTGGCAATCCTGTCCTGACTTCATCAACCCGGGAGGCTATTAAAGGTGAAAATGTTTTGATTGCAAATTCCAAGGAAGAAATCGGCTGTCCTGTAGCTAGCTGCCCTTTAGATGCGGTAATTGAAGCACCATTAACCTGTAACGGTGAATTTATAGGTTGTTTGAAAGTATATAAAGTTGGGGACATCATGCATCTGCCTGATATTAAAATGGTGACGGGTATTGCCAATCTACTCAGCCTTCAACTGGAGAATTTAAAGTTGGACGAGCAGGCCAAACTTTTGGCCAAAGCCGAATATGCCACCTTAAGAGCCCAGATCAATCCCCATTTTTTATTTAACGCCTTAAGTGTCATTAAACTGTTAATCCGGACAGACCCCAAGCGCGCTCAGGACCTCATAGTGAGTTTAGCGGCTTTCTTCCGTAGAACCCTTAAACATAACGAAGACCTTCTTCCCTTCTCAGAAGAGCTTGAAGGTGTTCAGATATATCTTGATCTTCAAAAAGCCCGTTTTGGCGAACGCCTGCAGATCGACATTAATGTAGAAGAAAGTTGTGGCGATGTGTTATTCCCTACCTTTGCCCTCCAACCCCTGGTGGAAAATTCTATGAACCACGGGCTCTCTCATAAAAAAGGATTGCTAATTCTAAAAATTAATGCACAGGTGAAAAATGGTTATCTTGTAGTATCAGTACTTGACAATGGCATAGGAATCCCTGAAGAAGTGATCCAGGCTGTAAAAACCAATTCCACGAAAAGCAATATGGGAATCGGCTTAACAAACATCAACCGTCGCTTGAAAAGCCTCTATGGCAGCAATTATACCTTCCGCTTAGAAAACACTATGGACGGCTCCCTGGTGTTGATAAAAATTCCGGTCTCTTATAATTAAAGGGGGTGTGTAAAGGTGATTACCAGGGTTCTCATTGCAGATGATGAAGATCATATCTGCCAGGAACTGAATTACCTCCTGGGTCAGGAAAAAAACGTGGAAGTGGTAGCCATCTGTTCCTCTGGTGACGAAGCCCTTGAGAATATTTGCCAGCTCAAACCGGACGTGGTTTTTCTCGATATTGATATGCCAGGACTGGACGGCATTAAACTTGGCAATTGTCTAAAAAATCTAAAAAACTGCCCATATATCATCTATGTAACAGCTTATGACAAGTTTGCCGTGGAAGCCTTTAAAGTGGGGGCGAAGGGATATATTCTTAAACCTTTTTCAGATAAAGATGTTAAAGAGCAGTTAACTGCCGCCGTCACTTATCTGGATGAAAAAGGAATGCAGAGATCCGGCCAAGCCCCCCAAACCGCTGCACCTTTTTCCCGTGTTGTCGGCGAACTAAACGGCAAAATGAAACTTCTTGACCAGGAAGAGTTGCTGATGGTTTACGCAAAAAACAGATCGGTTTATCTACGTGCCAACGGTAAAGACTACCAGACCAGTTTCTCCCTTTCTGAGTTTGAAAACAAACTTCATCCCGGTATGTTTTTCCGCTGTCACCGCAACTATATTATTAACCTGTACAAAATTAAAGAAGTAGTTCCCTGGTTTAATGGGACCTACCTGCTGATTATGGATGACCCCGAGAAGACTGAAATTCCTGTCAGCAGAAACAATGTAAAAAGCTTTAAAGAACTGTTAGGTATCTAGACACCCCCTAGGGGTGTTTTTTTATGAACAGAAACTTTGTTACACCATTAATGTTTGTATTTCTCGTAGGCATATATGTTAACCCGTAGCAAAATAGTGCCGGTGGTAGAATATTTGTTATCTTTTTTTCGCTAATAGTTTATTGTTGGAATTGAAATACTTGTTTAAATTTCGTTTTTTTTTGGCTAATAGTAGGAAGCGCCTGAAAGGGGGGAAAAGTTTTGGTCATTATCAACACCAAGTTCTGTAAAGGATGTCAAATATGTGTCGATTTTTGTCCGAAACATATCATCAAACTGGATGATATGCAGAAGGCCCAGATTATTGATCAAAGTAAGTGCATCTCATGCGGTTTTTGTGAGCTGAGATGCCCTGATTATGCCATAACAGTAGTTAAAGAATGATAATGGTGACAGAAGGAGGTGTAATTTATGTCCCAAACAATGTTAGTTCAAGGTAATCACGCCTGCGCATTAGGAGCTTTAGCCGCAGGTGTAAGATTTTTTGCCGGGTATCCCATCACTCCGTCTACTGAAATTGCAGAAATTTTAGCAAAAGAACTACCAAAAGTAGGCGGCAAATTTATCCAAATGGAAGATGAGATTGCCAGCATGGGGGCAATATGTGGTGCTTCACTGGGCGGGTTCAAAGCCATAACTGCTACCAGTGGCCCGGGTTTTTCCCTCATGCAGGAATTAATAGGTTATGCATCCTTAGCGGAGATTCCTTTAGTTATAGTCAATGTACAGCGGGGTGGTCCCAGTACCGGACAACCAACTTCCCCCAGTCAATCTGATGTAATGCAGGCCCGCTGGGGTTCCCATGGTGATAGAGGCGTCATCGCCCTCGTTCCTTCATCGGTTCAGGAATCCTATCAGTTAATGATCGATGCTGTAAACCTTGCCGAACGTTTTAGAACCCCTGTCATCTTTCTAATGGACGAGGTGGTGGGGCATATGCGGGAAAAGCTAGTCATTCCCAAAACTACACCTACCATAATCAACCGGCGGAAACCGGAACCTGGCGAGTTGCCCTATGCACCGGGACCGGATGGGGTTCCGGCACTTCCACCTTTTGGCGAAGGCTATCATTTTCACGTGACAGGGCTTATTCATGATGAGACCGGCTTCCCCACAGGCAGCCCGGAAGTTACTGAGAAGACCATTAAACGGTTACATCAGAAACTGGAAAACAACATGGACGAAATACTTCGCTATGACGAACTTCATAGCGCAGATGCTGAATACCTGATTATCTCCTATGGCTGTTCCGCCCGTTCCGCAGAAGAAGCAGTAAGAATGGCCCGCGAAAAGGGTATTAAGGCTGGCTTACTGAGACTTATCAGCATCTGGCCTTTCCCCTCCGATTTAATAGAGGAAAAGTGTGCAAGGTTTAAAAAAGTCTTTGTGGCAGAAATGAACTATGGGCAGGTAACCGGTGAAGTTACAAAGGTTCTGGGCCGCAGCAAGGTACAACCCGTTTTACGGGTGGATACCCAGATGATTACACCCCGGCAGATTCTAGAGGCTATTACCAGGGAGGGCAATTAACATGAAGGAGACGCTGAAAAAATATTTCCGTATGAATCGTTTACCTCATATCTGGTGTCCCGGCTGCGGTAATGGCATTGTGGTGGGGGCACTGGTAAGAGCCATTGATAAACTTGGTCTCAACCCTGACAAAACGTCAATCATCTCGGGGATAGGCTGTTCCTCCCGTTCTTCCGGTTACTTAAACTTTGATACAGTTCATACCGCCCATGGTCGTGCCTTAACCTTTGCCACCGGTCTTAAGCTGGCAAGACCGGACCTTAACGTAATTGTGTTGACAGGAGACGGAGATGCCACGGCTATAGGCGGAAACCACTTCATCCACGCTGCCCGCCGTAACATTGACCTTACTACAATTGTTTTCAATAATAACATTTACGGCATGACAGGAGGTCAGTATTCTCCCCTTACTCCCACTCATAGTAAAGCTACCACATCACCCTATGGCCATATCGAAAATCCCTTTGATATTACGGAACTGGCCAGAGCTTCAGGCGCAAGCTATGTGGCCAGGGGTACCACCTACCACACTTGGGAACTCATCAACTTAATTGCCGATGCTATCTCTCATAAAGGTTTCTCCGTAGTAGAAGCCATCACTGCCTGTCCTATTTCCTTTGGACGTCAAAACAAGCTTGGCAATGCCCCTGCCATGATGAAATGGCAGAAGGAAAATACCATTTCCGTAAAGGCTGCATCTAAACTACCGGCTGAACAGTTGGCTGGAAAAGTTGTCATTGGTGAACTCTACCGGCGTCAAGCACCGGAATATACAGCTGAGTATCAGAAAGTTATCGATAGGGTGACGGGAGGTAATGGGCAATGAGGGAGATTCTTTTAAGTGGCTCGGGTGGACAGGGAATGATTTTAGCTGGAATCATTTTAGCAGAAGCAGCATTAAGAGAAGGCAAAGAGGTTGTACAGACTCAATCCTATGGTCCAGAAGCTCGGGGTGGAGCCTCTAAAGCTGAGGTTATCATCGCTAATAAAAAAATCTCTTTTCCCCATATTGAGAAACCCGATGTAGTCCTGGCCATGACTGAAGAAGCCTTCAATAAATATACGAAATGCCTTAAGGAAAATGCTGCAGTTATTGTTGACAGTACTTATGTAAAGAACCCCACTTTAACACGGGGCGACCTTCACGAAGTTCCTATTACTGCCCTGGCCGAGAAAGAAGTGGGCAGCCCCCTTTTTAGTAATATCGTAGCTCTGGGCGTTCTTATCGGTGTGACCAATATTGTAAAAGAATCTACTATTAAGGAGGCAGTACTGGCCCGGGTACCAAAGGGAACAGAAGAACGTAATCTAAAGGCTTTGGAGCTAGGCTTTATTGCAGGTAAGAATATTTTGTAAAAAGAAGATAGAAAAATGGCCCCTTTGCGGGGCCTCTACCTGTATTCTGCGATATTATATTTAAGGTGAAAGGGTGATTAAAGTGATATTATCACATGCCTTTGCCCAGGAGATCGCAAATAAAGTTTCACCTCTCATAGGCCATAATGTCAATATTTTTAATATGGAAGGAATAATAATCGGCAGCCTGGATTCTGAAAGAATTGACGGCTTTCATCAGGGAGCCTTAGAAGCCATAAAAACAGGCCGTGAAGTAACAATCACGGACGAAAAAAGTTCTAAACTTAAAGGTGTAAAGCCGGGAGTTAATCTCCCTCTGGAGTTTAACGGCAGTACAATCGGAGCGGTAGGAATTACAGGGTCCCCCGATAAAGTTAGAACACTTACCTATTTAACAAAAATGACAGTGGAAACCATGATTAAAATGGCTTTTATGGAAAAGGAAGCACAGCTTGACTCTAAAGCTAAAGAACATATCCTGTATAATATCATCTTTGAACAAATAGATGAAACAAGAGAAACTCTTAAACAGCGGGCTGCCCTTTTAGGCTTCGATATAGACATTCCCCGGGTGGCAGTGGTCCTGCATTTAGATGGTTACGAAAACTGTAAAATTGCAAATGCAGAAAAAGATAAAGTACTGGACTGCATAAAATATGTAATGGCCGGTAATAAACATTACCTTTCAGCCTATACCGGCAGTAATGAGTTTGTTGTCTTTTTGCCTGTTAACCCATCCGACGAAAAATCATCCCTTAAAAAATATATCTCCCGGACTTGCAAGAGTATTGCCAATACAATTAAAAACTATCTTAATCTGGACTGTACAATAGGTGTCAGTTCCCTTTGTTCAGAAACAGTACTTTCCTATAAAAAAAGTTATCGAGACGCAGCTGATTCTCTTGCCATAGGCAAAAAATTTAAAGGCCACGGTGGTGTTTACTTTACTGATGACCTGGGCTTAGAGCTGATTCTTAATTGTGTACCCAGTGATACCGCTGACAAATTTATAAAGAACACCCTGGGAGAAAAGAAGAAAGCCATTACGGGAATCTTAGACGAGACGCTATTATATACCCTAAAAGTGTTCTTTGACTGTAACTTAAACATCAGCGAGACAGCCAGAGCCTTATTCATCCATAGAAACACTCTGCTTTACCGGTTGGATAAAATTTATAAGCTTACCAAGAGAGACCCCAGGATTTTTGACGAAGCCATTGAATTAAAAATCCTATTCTTACTTAACAAAACCCTTCTCAAACAGGAGGAAGCCATCGTAAAGCTGGCACAGTAAATTATATCAGTACCTATGATATCGCCCTCCTCAAAAAAAAGGCGATTTACAACCTTTTCATACTATAGTAGGGTTTTAAATCGCCTTTTTCCTTTTTAATGTTATTATCTCAGTTATTCCGCAACACACTTGTATTAACCAAATTAGGTGGTATCTCTCCTCTTAAACCCGCAATCATGTTTTCCGCTGCCATCAGGGCCATCTTATTTCTCGTAGCTATACTGGCGCTGGCTATATGGGGTAAGACAACTACATTATCTAATTTGAATAGGGGATGGTCGGCCCTTGGTGGTTCAGGGTCCATCACATCTAAACCCGCGGCCCAAATAGTACCATTCACTAAAGCTTCGTATAAATCATCTTCATTAATGATAGGCCCCCTGGCCGTATTTATGATGACAGCATTTTTTTTCATCTTCTTAAGGCTGTCTTTATTAATAAGGTGTCTCGTATCCTTGGTTAAGGGTACATGCAAACTTATAAAGTCAGATTGTGTCAATATTTCGTCTATGCTCGCATATTCCACCCCTAACTCTTTTTCCGCCTGCTCGTTCCTAAATAAGTCATAATATTTAACCTTCATATCGAAACCACGTGCTCTTTTAGCGACAGCACAGCCAATTCTGCCAAAACCTAAAAGCCCCAGTTGGGCGCCATAGATATCCTGACCCAAAAATTTCAGGGGTTCCCAGGTTTTCCATTTACCCTCCCGGGTAAACTTATCTGCCCACACCACGCTCCGGGCAGTAGCCAGCAGTAAGGCAAATGCTAAATCAGCGGTAGTTTCAGTGAGTACACCAGGGGTGTTAGTAACTAACAGACCTCTTTGTGTGGCAGCGTCCAAATCAATATTATCAAAACCAACTGCATAATTACTGATAACCTTCAAGTTCTTCCCAGCATCCATTAATTCCCCATCTATTTTGTCTGTTAGTAAAGAAACTAAGCCATCTACTTCTTTTACTTCCTGCATGAGGACCTCACGGGGTGGAGGCAATTCTCCGGACCACACTTTGACCTCCGCTACTTCTTGCAATTTTTTAATTCCAATATCAGGAATTAAACGCGTTATAAATACTCTTGGTTTCATATTACCTCCACGTATATTATCCAAATTATCCTTTTTTTTAATCTAAAGTCCAGGCGACTCGACAAAGGGCTCCTTCTTCTTTTAATTCCTTAATCACTGCCGGACTAAGAGGTATTCCTTCCTTGAGTCGTTGTTGCTTCTTTTTAAGTTCAATCTCCCCGGGGAGGAATATTTCCTGAACTCCCTTAGCAGGTGTACTCCCTTTGATTTCCCTGATCATTTGATCCATGTTTTGTTTAAAAAGGCTTGTATCAATAAATTTACTAATATCAAAGGCTCCGAAGATATGGCCCGTATTGGTAGGCTCTTCAAAGTTGGCATACATATCTTTAATATGGGGGCCAAAACTTGCTCCCGCCAGGATACCGGAGAAAACATCTATTAAGAGGGCAATGGCTGAACCTTTAGGTCCGCCAAAAGGCAACACCGTACCCTCCAGGGCTTCTTTGGCATTTGTTGTATCCTCCCCGTCTTTATTTATGGCCCAGCCAAGTGGAATTTCTTTATTGTTTTTGGCGGCCAGGATGATTTTCCCCCTGGCGACCAGGCTGGTGGCCATGTCTGCCACAACTGGCAATTCCTGCCCGGCAGGGACAGCTATGGAAAAGGGGTTTGTGCCAAAATACGGGTCTTTGCCGCCCCACGGTGCCATCCTGGCTGGTCCGTTGGTGGAGGAAAAACCAATCATATCATGTTCCAGGGCCATCTTGGTATAGTAGGCTGCCGTACCATAATGATTGGAATTTCTTACAGTGACAAAGGCCACACCGCTTTCTTTTGCTTTCTTAATAGCCATCTCCATTGCTTTATAGGAGGCAACGGCACCCATACTGTTCTTGGCATCTATAACAAGCACTGCGGGATGCTCAGCCACAACTTTAATTTCACATTTCGGATTTACAACGCCATCGCGAATCCTTTTTAGATAGATTGCCATTCTGCTGACACCGTGTGATTCGACGCCGGTTAAATCAGCATCCACCAGGTTGTCTGCATTGATATAAGCCTCATCTTCAGGCATCCCGACACTTTCAAAAAGGGCTGTACAGTATTGGCGTAAGGGTTCGGCCTGTACATACTTAACATTGTTAGTCAATGAATTCACAACCTTTTTCCTTCAGTGTTTTATCAACCCAGCTTCTGTCCCAGGTTCCCTCTTCAATAGCCTTAAATATTGCGGATTCTTTGGCAAAGGTAGCCCTGGCTTTTTCCAGGATTTCAGGTGCATCTTTAGGACTGATCACCACGACGCCGTCATCGTCGCCAACGATGATATCTCCAGGGTTAACAACAACACCGCCACAGCTAACGGGAACATTGATTTCTCCAGGACCATCCTTATAAGGACCCATAGGCGTTACTGCTCTGGCATAAACGGGGAAGTCAAGTTCCTGCAGGCCACCAAAGTCTCTGATGGCTCCATCCACCAGGAATCCGGCGATACCTCTCTTCATGGCATAACGCATCATAATCTCACCGACTACGGAGTTAATGGTATCTCCCTGCACGTCAACCACAATGATATCACCGGGTTGGGCCATATCTAAGGCCTTATGGAAGAGAAGATTGTCCGCTGTGCTGGACCTTACGGTGAAAGCTGTCCCTAACAAATGGTGTTTGTTCATCGGTTTAATGGCGGCATCCACACAGAAAAAGCGACTCATATTATCCGCAATGTTAGGCGTTGGCAACCCTTTAAAAGCCTCAACCAGTTTCCTGTCCGGTCTTTCTATTTTGGTATAGATTCTAAATCCTACATTTGACATAATTCTCGCCTCCTCTTAATTTTAAAGGGTTGAACTAAAAGGCTTTAACCATACCGCCATCCACCAGTACAGTTTGACCGGTAACGTAAGTATTAGTTGCCGCACATAAGAATACAGCAGTTTTGCCATACTCCTCCGGATAGCCGTAGCGACCTAACGGGATAATCTTTTCGGTATTTTGACGTACTTGTTCAGGCGTAATACCGGCTTTATCAGCCCTTACTTTGTCAAGATACTCGATTCTGGCCGTACCAATCCTGCCGGGTCCGATTACGTTAACCAGGATGTTGTCCTTACCCAGCTCTTGAGACAGGGTTTTGGCCAAACCCACAACACCCATTCTAAAGGTATTGGAAAGGATGAGATTTTCTAACACCTGTTTTACAGAAGAAGAAGTGGAGCAGAGAATTCTTCCTCCGCCTCCTTGTCTCATATAAGGAAGGACTTCTCTAATGGTACGAATATAGGATAATAAGGTTAATTCATAGGCTTTTTGCCAGGCGGCATCATCAAAATTGTCAAAGGTCCCCGCAGGAGGGCCGGCAGTATTATTAACCAAGGCAAAGATATTGCCAAATTTATCATAGGCCTCTTTGACCATAGCCTTGATATGGTCATAGTTAGTAATATCACCTACGAAGAAAGCCGGTTCGTTTCCGGTAGCTTCTTTAATATCAGCCTGGGCCTGCTTTAATTCGTCCTCGAAGGGGCTAAACAGCATCACTTTTGCCCCTTCTCTGGCAAATTCCAAAGCAATGGCTTTACCCAGGCCTGCACTGGAGGCCATCACTATGGCCCCCTTATCCTTTAAACCTAAATCCATGATATATCACCTCTTTTTATTTACTTCTGCTTTTTTAAGTCGATAACAGGATTTTTCAGAGGAGCAAAACCATCAATCCAGCACTCTACCACGTCACCGTCGTTAATATGCACAGCGCGTGGTGTTCCGGTGGAAATTATGTCACCGGGAAGCATTGTCATTACTTTGGAGTGGAAAGACACAAGGTAGTCGGGCGGGAAAGTCATATTAGAAACCACGTTCTGAGCATGGATTTGACCATTGATAACAGTAGCCACTTTGAGTTTCATAACATCTTCCACTTCATCGGGTGTTACCAGTTCAGGGCCAAAGCTGAAGAATGTATCAAAGCTCTTGGATCTCGTTAAGAATCTGGGATTCTTTCTCAGGATGTCTTCAGTAGTCATGTCAATAATTGTAGTAAAACCGGCCACGACACTTAACCAGTCTTCACGTTCCACGTCCTTACACTGTTTACCGAAAATAACCCCTAATTCACTTTCAGCGGTGGTCTTCTCAGATTGCAGAGGAATTTTAATGTTATCCATATGTCCAATTATTGCTGTGTCGGGTTTCATAAAGCTGGCAGGCTCTTCATTGGGAGCCTTTTCGGCCAAATCAGAAGCATGGTCAACGTAGTTCAGACCAATCCCCCAAATTTTTCTGGGCCGGCGGTAAAGAGGGGCGAATACCGCTTTTTCTCTGGGTATAGCCTCCAGGGCTTCAACTTTTTCTTTCCCGCCTGCACGGTACCAGTCATTTAGCTTTTCTAATTGCCCGGAGGTGATAATCTCCAGCATATCCGTGGACCAGTTCTGGTTTAGTTTTTTATTTACCTCCTCTACCGGTACGACTCCGGCAGCTGAAACAATGGCGGCAACTTCAGCACCGTTTAATTTGATAGTAGCTAGTCTCATTGGTTAAGCTCCTTTCATTTTTGTCTGTAATTTATGAATAGAGGTATTCTCCGGCATAGTATAGACTAACACTACAGCCGGGCCTTCTCTACTTTATTGACGACAAATTTGGGGTTCTCTCCTTTTTCAATCAAGGAGAAGTTCTGGAAAGCCAGGCCTAATACTTTATTTAGGGTATCTCTGGTACCAGCACCGATATGGGGTGTGGCTAAAACATTATCGAATTTTAACAAGGGATTATCCTTCTCTACAGGTTCGGAAGCAAAGGTATCAATGCCTGCACCTGCGATCAGCTTATTCTCCAGGGCTTCGGCCAGGGCTTTTTCGTCTACAATATGACCCCGGGAAACGTTGATTAATATGGCTGTCGGCTTCATGAGGGAGAGTTCTCTGGTGCTGATGAGGTTTCTGGTTTCAGGAAGGAGAGGAATGTGAAGGCTTATGATATCGGCGTTCTTTAAGACTTCATCCATTTCCATATAAGTAACCCCTAAAGTCTTTTCCTCACTTTCCGGCAGTCTATATTTATCGTAGTAAATAACGTTGGTTCCAAAGGCCTGGGAAAGCTTGGCTGTGGTCTTGCCAATATTGCCAAAGCCGATAAAACCATGGGTTTTGCCACTCATCTCATAAGAAGACGGACGAAGTTCCCACATGAGCCATTCCCCGTTTTTGGTAGCTCTGTCCAGGACATTAAGCTTACGATAAAGGCTTAAAATCATACCGATCGTCAACTCAGCCACACCTGTCGCATTACCGCCGGGAGTGTTACAAACGGGAATACCTAAGTCAAAAGCAGCCTGCAGGTCAATGTTGTCTACACCAATGCCGGTTTTTTGTACCATGCGAACTTTCGCGGCTTTATTTAACATGTCTTTGGTAATCTTGGTGGTTGCCACTAAGAAGTAGTCGGCTTCCTTTAAGCTTGCTTCTTTTTCAGCCTCATTCATGTCATACCAGTACAAAAGTTCCAAACCTTCTGCATTGTGGGACTGTAAGAGTTCTTTAAAGGCGGGAAAAACCTTGTCAAAATAGATAACTTTTGAAGCCATGTCTTAATCCTCCATTTTTTAGTATGAATTTAGTTATCATCTGAGGTAGCTGCAGTCTGGATGCCGCTCTTGTTTTGCCACTTCTTCATGAGAATAGGCGAGAGCAAACCCAGGACAATTAAAACCATGATGACAATGGAGATAGGACGGCTGAAGTAATATGCCAGCATATTACCTTTGGAGAGAACGAGGGACTGTCTGAAGCCCTGCTCAGCCATAGATCCAAGGATCATCGCCAGTACTACGGCAGCGGTAACGTAACCGGTCTTTCTCATGAAATAACCAATGAAACCAAAGACCACCATGATGTATACATCGAACATGCTGTTGTTAATGGCATAAGAACCAACTACAGACAATACGACGATAATGGGCGCCAGGATACCGGAAGGTATAGTGGAGACTTTTACCACATACCTGGCAATGGCAAGACCAACAAGACCCATTAAGATGTTGGCAATGATAAATCCGACGATTACGGCATAAGTGATGTTAGCATGCTTTTCAAAAAGCTCATGACCGGGCAGCAACCCCTGGATCAAGAGACCGCCTAATAAGACTGCTGTCGTAGCACTGCCCGGAATTCCTAAGGTTAAAAGGGGGATAATGGCGCCACCGGTCACAGCGTTATTTGAAGCTTCCGAAGCTGCAATACCTTCCATATGACCTGTGCCAAACTTCTCTGGTGTCTTGGAAAATCTTTTGGCCTCATTATAACTTACCCAGGAGGCAATATCACCGCCGGCCCCGGGCAGGATACCAATCAAAATACCGATAATAGAAGATCGCCAAATGGTATTCCAGATACTCTTAAACTCCTGCCAGGTAAGGAGCACGCTGCCCTTCAGTTCGCCGATAACCAGTTCTCCTTTCTCATGCATTTTCTCTACCTGGATCATCACCTGGGAGAGGGAAAAGAGACCGATCATGGCAGGGACAAGGGAGATTCCGCCTTCCAAGGCAGAGAAGCCGAAGGTATAACGGGGAAAGCCGGTCATGATATCTACACCGACGGTACCAACCAGTAAACCGAAGCACCCGGAAGCCAGACCTTTAATCATCGAGTCTTGAGCTAAGCTGGCGATTACAGTCAGGCCAAAGACAGCCATCAGGAAATATTCAGGAGCATTAAACTTCAAGGAAATCAAGGCTAAGGGCGGGGCTAAGAGTAACAAGGCAAAGGCACTAAGTAATCCGCCAATCATGGAAGATATTGTACTTACACCTAAAGCCTTCAAGCCTTTGCCCTGGAGGGTCATCTGGTAACCGTCCAAGGCAGTGGCGGCCGAAGCAGGGGTACCGGGAGTGTGAATCAGGATAGCAGAAATGGAACCCCCATAAACGGCCGAGGTATAGATGGCTGTAAGCATAGTCAGGCCGGCTACAGGGTCCATACCAAATGTCAGAGGTATCAAGAGAGCAACCCCCATGGTAGCACTTAGACCGGGCAGGGCTCCTATAATAATACCACCGACTACGCCCACGAGTAAGGCAAGTAATACTTCTAATGAAGCTAATCTTTCAGCTACATGGGCTAAAGCGGAAAAATTAATAAGCATCAACAACTTTCAAGCCCTCCCTTCTTTAGAAAAATAACCCTTTAGGCAGCGGGACATTTAACTGGTAGACAAAGAGAAGATAAATAAAAACATTGGTGCCAACTAAGGTAAGGAGTATTGTTTGCACTTTCCGCACCTGGTAAAAGTACATAAAGCCAAGGATAAACAGCGTTGTGGCTGTGAAAAAGCCGAGAATATTTATCAAGGCAGTATAAACAACAACGATCAGGAAAGTGGCCATGGGAAGGGTTAGTTGAGGAAGTCTGATAACCTTATCGGCTCCTGTACCGTCAGCATTAATGGCTTTAGTCTTCTTAATTCCTTCATATAAGGTCCACAGGGTAAAAACGATAAGGAGTCCTAAGATTAACCTTGGGAAATGAGCAGCGTCGGCAGGAAATACACTTGTCCTGGCCAGGGCAACTATAGCGAAGATAAGCATGGCGATACTCATATACACGTCTTGATGTATGAGCCGTTTCTTCATGTGTTTCCCCCTTTCAAAGTTTTAGATTGGGCCACATAGCTGTGGCCCAATCTAGATTATTTCTTCCAGCCCAGGAGATCGCTAACTTCGATAACACCCTTCTCGTCATCTTTGAGGAATTTTACGTATTCCTCACCTTTCATGAATTTGGGTGCCAGGCCCATGTCCTTCATCTTCTGGATGTGTTCCTCATTCTTCATAGCTTTTTCAAAAGCTGCAACCAGCTTTTCTAATTTAGCCGGGTCAATGCCTTTAGGAGCAGCCAGGCCGCGTCCGGACCAGGAAGTAACATCAGCGCCGGCTTCTTTTAATGTGGGAATATCAGGGAAGAATTCAGAGCGCTCCGGTGCCATAACACCAATGGTCTTCAACTCACCGCTCTTATGAGGAGCCAGAACTTCCCCAACGTTAGCGAAATAGGTGTCTACGTGCCCGCCCATAACACTGGCTTTGCCTTCAGCAGCACCTTTAGTATGCACAGGTACGAACTTGGTCCCCAGGGCCTTATTAATTTTTAAGATGGCAATATGGTCGTCACTGCCCACCCCTGTAGTAGTAGCTGTTACTTCATTCTTTTTAGCGTATTCCAGGAGTTCCTTCAGGTCTTTAAAGCGTGTCTCCTTGGGATTGATAGCAATGGCGCCGTAGTCAAGGACGTGGTTAGCGATGACAGCAAAGTCATCGATAGTTTTATCCCGCTTATACTGGGGGTCGAGGTAACCGGTCATTAAGTTGGGTGTGTTGATGTAGCCTATTGTATAACCGTCCGGATCTGCCTTAAGCAGGTCGGTCCAGCCTACCCAGCCGCCGCCACCTGGTTTGTTGATAACGTTTAGAGGAACACCTAATTCTTTTTCTACATAAGGTAAGAGGATGCGGGCGCCTACATCAGTTCCGCCGCCGGCAGCGTAAGAAACGATGACGTTAATGGGCTTAGAGGGGTACTTGTCATCTTTTTTCGCAGCACCTTTTTCTCCGCCGCCACAACCGGCTAAAATTGCTAACGTAAAAAGACAAATAACTGCAAGGGCCAATAACTTACTATTTTTCCTCATCATTTTTCCTCCTTTTACCCTTTTCACTTAATTGTTAAAAATTACAAATTCTCTGATCTCACCTCCGTTGTGGAACCTCTTATCGAGGCAACCCTTTGACTTTCGCGGGCGAAAAAAATGATTATAAAGCTCATATATATATAATACCTGTTAAAAGACATTAGAAATAATGTCTGTATTGCCTAAAAAAAAGGCCTTGTCCGGGGCATTTTTTTGTACATATTTTTGTAGGATGATACCCCTCCTTTCCAGAATAATAAGACATAATTGTTTGAAAGGAGAGTAAGTCATGCCGGTAATAAAAAACATGCATATTGTGGAACAAGCAGTAGATGATGTGATAATTCCTCGTTTTGTCAAGGTTCGTCAGGTATTTCCTGCCCCTGTATTAACGGATATACCAGGTACGTTAAGAAACGAGTTAGCAAAGCATGAAATCAAGGAGAGAATAAAGCCCGGCCAAAAGGTAGCTATCTGTGTAGGGAGCCGGGGAATTGCCAATATTGCCACAATAACCAGGGAAACCGTTTCATATGTGAAGGAGTTAGGAGCCACGCCGATAATCATTCCTACCATGGGGAGTCATGGTACAGCTACTGCAGAGGGCCAAAGGGCAATACTTGCTGAATTCGGAATTACAGAAGAGGCTATGGGAGCAGAAATTGTCTCCTGTATGGATGTGGTAGAAGTGGGCAGAATCGCCGATGGCACTCCTGTCTTCGTAGATAAGCACCTCCCCGGGATGGATGCCGTAATTATTGTAAACAGGATCAAACCACATACTTCCTTTAGCGGCCCTATTGAGAGCGGTATTATCAAAATGTCCGTAATCGGCCTTGGAAAGCACAAAGGAGCGGAAACATGCCATCAGCTGAGTTTTAAAAATTTTGCCAACCGTCTATTGGAAATGAGCAGGATTGTTTTCAAGACAGTCCCTATTGTTTTTGGCGTAGCCCTCATTGAAAACCCTTATGATGAAACTGCGGAAATACACTGTGTGCCCGCGGAAAAAGTTGAAGAGATAGAGCCCGTACTTTTGGAGAAAGCAAAATCGTATATGCCGAGAATTCTCTTCAACCCCCTCGATGTCCTGATTGTTGATGAAATCGGGAAAAATATCAGCGGCAGCGGAGCAGACCCTAACGTGACAGGTAAATTTACCTCAGAACATAAAAAAGCTGACTTCACACCGCCCCGGCGCATAGTCATACGAGATCTTACCCCTGAAACCGAAGGAAGTGCCGTCGGTATGGGACAGGCTGATTTTGTTACCCAAAGGCTTTATGATAAATTTGACCTGGCAAAAACATATATCAATTGTATTACTTCAACCCTAACCATAAATGGTCTCCTGCCTATGGTGATGCGCAATGATTATTACGCGATCAAAGCGGCTATGAAGACATGTAATCTACTCAATTTGAACGATGCCAGAATAGTCCGTATCAAAAATACTTTAAAAATTGAAGAAATCTATATTTCCGAAAACCTTTTGCCGGAAGCAAAGGTCAATCCTAACATTGAAATACTAACGGGTCCATTTGAACTTAAGTTTGATGAAGAAGGGTACATTGTAGATTGAAACTAATATTAATTACTGATGGAAAGAGGTCCTGGGCTGTGCAGCCCAGGACCTCTTTTTTCATACAGAAACTATGCTATTTTTCTAATAGGTCATCCCCAGAAGCTCGATGGTATGAACCACTTCAGTGGGTAAACCAGCCTCGCTAAAAGTATGAGACAACTGCATCATGCAAGTGTGGCCACCGGTGGCAAGGTATTGGACTTGGAGGTTTTCCACGGCCTTAATTTTTGCTGGTACAACTTTTTGAGTAACACAAGAACACTACCTTAATTAATTAACTCAACCAACAGTCTAAAGGTACAAATAGTGTAGTGTGACACAACAGTTTTATCTATTGCCTCACACTACCTGATCAATTTGTACTCTACTACCCTAATGCGCCTAGAGAAGTCCTCGCATTTTTACATTATCGAGATGTTTCCTCATAGCCTCACGTGCCGCTTCAGCTTCTCTATTTTTGATATGTTCATAAATCAGGCGGTGCTCCTCTAGAACTACTAATCTAGGCCCGTAACTGGCTCTGAAAATCTGGTGGCTGGACCTTAATCCTTCGTGAAACACATTAGCTATGGTTTCAAACACCTTTATAAAAAGTGGATTACGAGTAGATTGGACAAGAACATGATGGAATTGAAAATCTTCATTAGCAGCAGTACCGCCGGACTCTACTTCAAAACTCATTTTTTCTAATACATCTTCCATTTTGGCAATATCTTCCTTCCCGGAACGGATAGCAGAAAGATACGCTGCTTCTGTTTCCAGACCCATACGCAGTTCCAAAATATTTAAAAGGTTCTCCTTTCCGGTTAATAGTTTTAATGTTATTGGATTCGTCAAGTTCTCATTGATATCCCTAATATAGATACCCGAACCATGTCTAACCTCGAGTAAACCCACTGACTGAAGAGCACTTAAGGCCTCCCTTATGGCCATTCTGCTTACACCGAAAAGAGTTGCAAGTTCTTTTTCCGATTGCAGCCTATCTCCTTCCTTCATGCCGTTTGCTCTAATCATTTCTTCAATTTGCAGCATAACTTCTTCATAAAGTTTTGTTCGTTTAATACTTTTCAACTTGCATCGTTTCCTTTCTCATGTAACCAGGTGATAATATAAGAGTTTATTTTTAATTAATTCGCTCTAATTTAAAATTATCCTTTTTCCGATTCTTTTTTCAAGCATAACAGTAGTTAACAAACCTTTCCCTCTTACCGAATCATCTCCCTCTATAATCTCCTTATCTAATTTAGGGGACTCCGTCCCCTAACCTAAGAGAGTCGACGGGGACGGTTCTTGAAGGGGTCAATCGGAAGTTTTGCGTGCAAAAAAGGCTCAACAACCATATAGAGCTAATTGATGAGCCATCATTATACCGATATTCCTACTGACAAAATTTTCGATGGCCCCAGAACCGTCCCCTATGTCTCACGCTGACGTACCGCCTCCCCTGTCCATTACTTCCAGGTTGATGTGAATATGGGCATCGGCATAGACTTCATAGATTTTCTCTTTAATTTCCCGAGCCAGTTCGTTACCTTCTTTGATGGTGGTATCAGGGGAAAGACAGAGGTGAAAATCTATGAACCGCTGGTTCCCTGCTTTCCTCGTCTTAAAATACTTTATTTGCAGGCTTTTGTCTCTTCCATAATTTTCAAGAACCTCCTGGATAGGAGACTCTTCATCCTTATCCAACCGGGAGTCCAACAAGGGACTAAAGGCAACAATACAGAGGTGCCAGGCTTCCTTAATAATTAATAAAGCTACAAGGATGGCAATCAGGGGATCAAGAACCTGTATTCCCGTAAGCCTGATAGCCAATAACCCCACAGCAACACCTAAAGAAGTGTAAACATCGGTTTTGAGATGGAGAGCATCAGCTTCCAGGGCCACTGAATCTTCCTCTTTCGCGATTTTATATAACCGGTAAGCCACAAAAGAATTTAATACAGCGGAAAAGAGCATAACGCCCATACCCAAAACCGTGTCATCAATGGGAACAGGATGCAAAATCCTCTCCACAGCTTCTTTAATGATTAGCCCTGCCGCAATAAAGATCAGCACTCCTTCTACCACGCCGGAGATATTCTCAATTTTTCCATGGCCATAAGGGTGACTATCGTCGGCCGGTTTTCCGGAAATGCTGACAGAGATGTAGGCTATAAAGCTTGCCAGTAAATCCATCCCTGAGTGAATGGCCTCGGAAATAATACTTACGGAACCGCTCATAATGCCCGCGATTACTTTAAGGATAATTAAAGTAATATTCGAAGCTATCGACAGCGCCGCGACTTTTTGTTTTTTTGATAAACTCATTATGCATTGCCCCTTTACTTTTTAGCCAAAGATAAAAGCCTGCGGGACTCTTAGAAGTCCCACAGGCTTTTGCCTGCTGCGTAATGCCCAGCCCCACCACCGGACAGCCACATCCGGTGATCGCCTGCTCTTCATCAAAAAGCAAGAAAATTATCAGTTTTTACTTCCTTTGTATTATACACAAAACTATAAAGAAATGTCAAACCTAACGATGAGAACTTATAAAATTAACTGAAATTCCCAGCCCCATGAAAATCTACGAAACATGCTACCCAGTGTCCCGGTGATTTTTCTACCAAGGGCGGTGTTTCCAACCGGCACTGGTCCACAGCGTACTCACACCGGGGCTGGAAACGGCAGCCCGGCGCCGGATCCACAGGAGAAGGAACTTCACCCAGGAGAATTTTCCTCTCCCGTCTCTTGAAAGGGTCTTCCACAGGGACGGCATTCAACAAGGCTTCTGTATAGGGATGATACCTGTGGACAAAGAGTTCCTCTGTTTCTGCGTATTCTACCAGTTTTCCCAGGTACATAACAGCAATATGGGTGGCTAACCAGCGCACCACCCTGATGTCATGAGAGATGAAAAGATAGGTCAGGTCCTTTTCTTCCTGGAGGTCTTTCAGCAAATTAAGGACCTGAGCCCTCACAGAAACGTCCAAGGAGGAAATGGGTTCATCGGCCACCACGAATTCCGAATTTAAAGCAATAGAACGGGCCATCCCCACACATTGTTTTTGCCCGCTGGATAAAGTGTGGGGAAATTCCCTCATCAGCTCAGGTTTCAACCCTACGGTTTTCAAAAGGTCTGCTACTCTGTCGGTAAGTTCCGAACCGGAAGCGAGGCCATGGACTTTTAAGGGTTCTCCCACAATATCTCCTACGCACTTGCGCAGATCGAAGGAACTAAAGGCATCCTGGAAAATAAGCTGAGCTTCCCGGCGAAACTGTTTCTGTTCCAGCTTATTGAAATTAAAAATATTTTTTCCTTTATACTCCACTTCTCCTGAAGTTTTTTCTAACAGGCGCAGAACCAAACGGCCTATGGTGGTCTTGCCACAGCCGCTTTCCCCCACTAAACCCATAGTCTGTCCTTTTTTAATACTAAAGCTTACATCGTCCACAGCATGAACGAAGGACTTAGGCTTACCGAAAAAGCCCGCTTTCACAGGAAATAACTTTCTTAAATTTCTCACTACCACCAGGTTTTTATTCTGTATCATACTCTTCCCTCCTCTAATGTTTCCTGGAAAGGGGGTCAAATTCCTCTCTGACCCAATTACCGAAGAGGTTCAAGCATAACAGGGTAAGACCAATCATGATGCCGGGGAAGGTGACAAGCCACCAGGCCGAAGCAATATATTGCCGGCCTTCGCCAATCATTAATCCCCAGGAGGATTTGGGAGGCTGAACGCCAAAGCCCAAAAAGCTCATGTTGGCTTCGGCTGCAATCTGGTGACCTAAATCCAGTACAAATACGGTAATCAAAGGAGAAATGATGTTGGGTAAAATATGACCAAAAACCATACCCGGTACACTCACACCAATAGCCCTTGCCGACTCCACCATGGCCGATTCCCGTAAAGCAAGGACCTGGCTGCGGGCCATCCGGGCATGAATCATCCACCCGTTAACCGTCAGGGCAATAATCAGGTTACGTTCACTGGGCCCCAAGACCATCACAAAAGCCAAAGCAACTAAAAGCCCCGGAAATGAGGAAACAACGTCCACCACTCTCATCAGGACCATATCCACCCAGCCCCCAAAATAACCGGAGATGAGCCCCAGCACCGTCCCAAAGATGAAACAGATACCTACCACAGTAAAGGCTACGGTTAAAGAGACGCGCCCGCCGTACATGATCCTGGTCAAAACGTCCCGCCCCTGCTGGTCCGTACCGAAAATATGGGGAAAACCGCCGCCGGCGGGCCTTTCCAGGGTAGGAGGCCTTAATCGTTCAGTCAATACGCCCTTGGCGGGGTCGTAGGGAGCGATATAGGGGGCAAAAATACTGATGGCAAAAATGACTATTAAAATGATTAAAGCAACCAGGGCAATTTTATTATATTCAAAACGGGCAAAAAATCTTATTATACCCTTGGGTTTATAAATCTGCCGTCCGGGGGAAGGCATTGGCTTTAAGTCCTGTAGCCCGGTTTCACTCATTTCTCTTCCCCCTTAACTAATAGGTAATTCTTGGATCGAAGTAAGCATAAAGCAAATCAACAATCAGGTTGATTAAACAGATAATTACAGCCACCACAAAAATCTCGGCCTGCAGCAGTGGAAAATCCTGGCGGCTGATGGTATCCACCACCAGGCTCCCAAAACCAGGCCAGCCAAATACGACCTCCACGGCAGCCGCTTCACCCGCCAGGTACATGGCCAGATCCATGCCGCCAATGGTTAGGACAGCTGTCATAATATTCTTGAGCGCATGTTTTAAAAGCACGGCACTTTCTTTAACTCCTTTGGCCCTGGCTGTGACAGCATACTGAGCATTGAGCTGTTCCGCCATGGAAAAACGGACAATCTGGGCGATATGGCCGGCAGGCACCACAGCCAGGGTAACTGCCGGTAAAACAAGATGCCTGATGGTTCCATAGCCCGAAGTATAAAACCAGCCCAGTTTTACCGCAAAAAACAGCACCAGCATCAGGGCTACCCAGAAGGAGGGCAAGCAAATGCCTATTAAGGAAGCCGTCGTGAGTATCCTGTCTAAGAGGGAATCAGGCTTATAAGCAGCAATAATACCCATGGGAAAGGCGATAATAATGGCAATGACAAAACTGGCGCCTACCAATACCAGGGTTGTGGGTATTTTTGACAAGACAATGGACAGGCAGGATACCTGCTGCCACCAGGACACGCCGAAATCCAGGCGGATCATGTTTCCCAGAAACTCCGTCAGCTGTTCCCAAATAGGCTTATCCAGGCCCAGTTGATGGGCTAACTGGGCCCGCTGGGCATCGGTAGCCTGGAGAGGCAGCATGGCTTTAACGGGGTCACCGATCAGATGGGTAATGACAAAAACCAGTATGGAAACGCCAAATATTACCACAACGGTGAATAAGAGCCGCTGAATGACGTATTTGAGCATAGGTTAATAACCTCCAATCCCTGGAGGACATTGCTGTCCTCCAGGCTTTTGCACAAAAAGAGCATTAACTCTTGAAGGACATCTCATAAACAGTAATCATGGAGTCTTGCCTGGGAGTCCATTCCAGGTCTTTGGCCAAACCATAAATATCCTTGAGGGTCAAAAGAGGAATGGCAAAGGGATCGTCATAGAAGTAAAGGGCTAATTCATCATACATAGCCTGGCGCTTGGCAGGATCGGGCTCTTTTCTGGCAGCTTCAATCTTCTTATCCATCTCCGGATTCTTCATCACAGACTGGGAGCCTTTGGAATGTACGATGGTGTTATACATGAGTCCGATATCAAAGAAACCGTTTCCGTTGGAACTGAACTGGAGAGCAGGGGCCTTGGCCTGGGTGAAGAGGGTATCCAGCCATTCCTGCCAGCTTAAGAACTTAATCTTCACATTAAATCCGGCATCAGTAAGCATGGCGGCAACAGCTTCTGTGACCTCACCGTCTTTCAGCCAGCGGCCGCGCTCAGAAACCAGTTCAATAACCTCACCGTTGTAACCGGCTTTTTTGAGGAGTTCTTTGGCTTTTTCCTTGTCATAGGGATAGGTTTTTACCTTGCTGCTGTAACCAAAATATCCTTCTTTTCCCATCTGTCCTTGGGCCGGGCTGGCAGCACCTAAGAAGAGGGCTTCGGCCAGGGCCTTCCGGTCAATGGCATAGTTGGCGGCCAGGCGCATCTCTTTCTTCACCATAGGCCCGCGCAACTGGTTAAACCTGATCCAGTAGGTTTCCGCTCCTGTTTCCATTTTGACATTGGGGATATCCTTCATGTATTCAGGCAGCATGTTAACGGCAAAATCAATTTCCCCGGCCTTCAGGGCGGCCAACCGGGTGGAACCTTCCTGGATAAAACGGTATTTGACGTTCTTAATGGCGGGTTTTTTACCCCAGTAGCCGTCAAAAGCGGTGGCCTGAATATCCACACCGCGGTTCCAAGCTATTACCTTATAGGGACCAGTCCCTACCGGCTGGGTATTCACTTTGTCCTTGTTGGCTTCTACATATTTTTTGCTGACCATATCCAGCCTGGCCATCCGCTTGGGGAAGAGGGCATCAAAACCATCAGTAGCGACCTGGATTTTGTTTGGCGCTACCACTTTAGCATCTTTGATAGTGGAAAAATAACTTACCTGCTGTGATTTATAAGCCGGGTCAATGATTCTCTTAATAGAGAATACGGCGTCTTCCGCAGTAAAGGAGTCACCGTTATGAAATTTTACACCATCACGGATGGTTAGTTCCCAGGTGGTGTCATTGATCTTTTTAATGTCTGTAGCCAAACCGGGCTTGGGCTGGAGTGTCTTGCCGTCAAATTCCAGCAGTCTTTCAAAGACGTTATCTGTTACCGCCCTCATATTGCCGTCATCGGGAAATTGTGGATCCAGAGTAGTGGGTTCCCCCTGTAAGGCAATAATTACAGTATCTCTAACTTTGGCCGGGGCAGGGGCAGGGGCTGGTGCCGGTTTGGGCTCTTCTTTCCTGGCACCACATCCGGAGAGTACCAGTGTAAACATCAACATACAGACCAGCAATACCGTCAGGAAACGCTTCATCATCATCTCATCCTTTCTCAAAGTTAAATTGTCTTGTTTAGAAAATTATAAATTCCCTAAACAGGGGTGTTAGAGCAAGTACGTACGTGCTTTTGTTCATCTGTGAGGGGAAAATGACATTTCACCCATCTCCCTGCAGACCCCGGTATGTTTGTATAAACAGGTTCTTTTTGGGCGCAAATCTCCTGAACCTGAAAACACCGGGGGTAAAAGCGGCAGCCCTTGGGCGGGTTCAAGAGATTTGGCGGATCTCCGGGTATGACTCCCAGCCTCTTCCCTCCCTTCATATCCATAATTGACCCTATAATACCCCTGGTATAGGGATGGGCAGGATTACGGTAAAGCTCAAAGACATCTGCTGTTTCTACCATTTGTCCTGCATACATCACGGCGACCCTGTCGGCCATTTCCGCCACTACCCCCAGGTCGTGGGTAATCAAGATTACTGTGGTACCGATCTCTTTTTTTAACTGTTTCATCAGTTCCATAATTTGGGCCTGGATCGTCACATCCAGGGAACAGGTGGGTTCATCGGCGATTAATATTTGCGGGCGACAAGAGAGGGCTATGGCAATCATAACCCGCTGCTTCATACCGCCGGAGAGTTCATGGGGATAGTTATAGAAGCGCTTTTCCGGCGCCGGTATCCGTACCAGTTCTAACATCTCCAGGGCTTTTTTCCTGGCGACTTCTCCTTTCAGCCCCTGGTTTATCTCCACAGCCTCCATGATTTGCTGCCCAATGGTGTGAGAAGGATTGAGGGAAGACATGGGTTCCTGTAAAACCATGGCAATACCTGAACCCCGTACTTTCTGCAGCTCATGGTTTTTCATCTTTAAAATATCTTTGCCATTCAGCAGTACTTCTCCGGAAATGATTTTACCGGGCGGTGATTTAAGCAGGCGCAACATGGAAAGGGCCGTCACTGTTTTTCCACTGCCGCTTTCCCCCACAATAGCCAGGGTCTCTCCTTTCTCCACCCGGAAAGTGACCCCGTCTACCGCTTTTACTTCTCCTTCCCTGGTAAAAAAATGGGTGGATAAGTTTTGCACCTTAAGAATAATGTTCTTGTCTTCTGCTGCCTGTGCCAGTCCCATGAAGCAATCACTCCTTGCAAAGGTTACGGTATATTTATACGTCTCCCGACCTGTAGATATGAAAAAACCTGCAGGCCCAGTATGTACTGGTCATGCAGGTTTTCAATTGAATACTTATGTTATGCAAAAAAGGCATTTCCCAAAAGGTTAACCACTCATCAGGAAAAACAGCTTTTAGCTATTTTTGGCTATTATCCTTAGCAAACTCCCAGAAGGCCTGGGCAGTACATCCATGGTAGTGGTTTAACACCCTGGCACAGTAGATCAAGCGTTGAATCCCTTGCGCCACATAGGGAATCTCTTTCACCTTACCCAGCAGTAGGGCTTCTTCTGCGGCCCAATGGGAAACAAAACTAAACCCCCACCCGGCGGCCACAGCGTTGATAATGGCTCTGGTACTGCCGATTTCCATGGCCCCGGCAGTTTTCTCAACACTTCTTCCCTGCTGTTTAAAGAACTCCTCCACTACCTGCCTGGTCCCTGAACCTTTTTCCCTGAGGATCAGCTGATCCCAGGAAAGGTCTGTGACCCTGTCGGGATAGTGGGGCGGCGCTATGAGGATAATCCTGTCTTCACTAAAAGGGTAGGCCTCAAAGATGGGTTCAACGGGAGGAGCGCCCAAAAAACCTATCTGGACTTCACCGGACTTCAGGGCATTGATAATCTCCCGGGTATCTGCCACTTTGATTTCCACATCGATACCCGGGTATATTTTACGAAATTTACCCACCAGGGCAGGCAGCAGGTATTCGCCCGGGAGCGTACTGGCCCCTAAAGACAGTTTTCCTCTTTTAAGGCCTTGCAGTTCTGCAATGGCCCCTTTGGCCTGGGTTAAGGTATCCAGTATCCTTTTGGCCTCTGGATAAAAAAGTGCCCCTGCATCGGTGAGAGTTACCTCTTTCTCGCTCCTGTCCAGGAGAACTGCACCCAAATAATTCTCCAGGGCTTTAACCTGTTTACTGAGGGCAGGCTGGGTTTGATAGAGGACCTCCGCAGCCCGGGAAAAACTTTTTTCCCGTACTACCGTCACAAAGGCCTGCAGGTGCTTCATGCCGATCATAACTTCACCAACTTTCGCCCCATTATAAGCTACACAATTTTCCAGGACAAATTTTTTCTGAACATGCGACACAGGGGGACGGTTCTTGTTGTCGCATAATCTAGAAAGAAACGAAAAAGCGCCCATCTCTATTATACAAAAATATACAAAAACAAAGATTCATTATTGAAAAAATCCCACTCGGTGCCGGCAACCCCCAATTTGAAATTGCTCAAAATCATCACTTTTTTTGCTAACCCCTGGTAAATTCCTTAGCCTGGCTAACATAACGGGTGGACTAGCCTTTAATTTTTCCCGAACGGTTGTAAATCTTAGGGTATAGAAAAAGATTTGCGACAAGGGGGAACCGTCCCCTTCTGTCGCAAATACCCATTTCAAGTACTATTTTCAGGTTAATTTGGTATCAATGATTTTACTTAAGCATTTCCAAAAATGCTTCCACCCGCAGCTTGATCTGTTCAGTATCGGACTCGCTGTAATCCGTTTCAATCTGCAAAAGGGGTATGTTATGGTTTTTGCGCAGGTGCTCCTTCACGCTGTAGGATTCAATATTATAAGTATGACAGGCCTGCAAAGTAATATCCACCACCCCGTCAACCCGGAAATCTTCCACCAGCTTGCTTAAGAGGGACAGCCGGCCTTTATTGGGTGAAACACAGGCACAGGGGATCTTATTGTATTTCTCAGCCAGGGCCAGGAAGGGATCTTTTGCTTCGTCCACCAGGTCTACAAAGCCCTTGATGCCGCTGCAAGACTCCTGGAGGACTACTGCACCCCCGCATTCCTGGATAATGCCCATGACCTTCTCCTGACCTACCCCCGTGGGACATCCTGTCACCAGGATACGGGGACTGTCAGGAGAACAGCTAAACTGTCCATTGGCCACCATCTCTTTAAGCTCAGTGATCAATGTTTTCACCTGGTCAAGAAACTCCTGGCGGTTGAACTGGAAGGACCTGCCCCACAGCACTTTCAATAAATCCGTTCCTGTAATGGGCGTGGGATGATGTTTATTAAGACTCACCAGTTCCATGATGAGCTTGCGCTCCTCATTGTAAACCTTAATCACTTCCCTTAATTTTTCCCGGGAAATCTCTGTACCCAGGTTCTTCTCGAAATACTCTTTGGCCCGGTAAATTTGCTTTAACCAGTGTTCATTCAGATCCTCTAATGTTGCAGAATTGGGTATATCCAGGACAATCATGGGCTTATGTTCGCTTAATAGTTCATACATTTTTTTCTTGCCGTCACAGGTGGTTTCGGCCAGGACAAAATCAGAAAAATGGAAAAAGGGACATTTGCCGCTGATGGCAAAGCCAAAGCTTGATTTCACCAGGGGACACAGGTTTCTGGGCAGAATTTTTTCCGCCTCGGCGATAGGTTCCTGTTTGGTGGCACATAAACCCACAGGGATGGCCCCTGCCGCTTCAATGAGTTCAATGGGTGAAAAAACACAGTAGTAACCTACCACAGGTTTGCCCTGCTCTTTGGCTTCCTTAGCCAGGACCATTCCTTTGGGAATAAGCTGGTCAAAATACTCCATAGTTTTTGCGCGCATTATTTACCTCCTCCACATAATTCATAACCAATAATGGCCGCTCCTAGAGCTCCTACCAGTTGGGGTTTTTCGGGGGCTTCCATCTCCCAGCCTGTTTGTTCTTTTAAAAAACGTTGTAAAATCTGGTTTTGGGCCACACCTCCGCAGAAGGTAACATGAGGCCCCAGGTTTAGTTTAGTCGCCATGGTACCCACCCGCCTGGCTATAGAGAGAAGAACTCCGGCTACGATTCGTTCCTGGGAAACACCTTGGGCCAGAAGACCAATAATTTCCGACTCGGCAAAAACGGCACACATGCTGCCAATTTCCACAGGCTCCGTCGTTCCACACCTTTCCCCCAGTTCAGATACCTCATAACCTAAAACCTGGGCCATTACCTGCAGGAATCTTCCTGTCCCGGCGGCACATTTATCATTAAGAATAAAATCTTTTACCTTTCCCTCAGAATCAATGGCAATAGCCTTGCTGTCCTGCCCCCCAATATCAATAATCCCCTGAGTCTGGGGAAACAAATAGTGGGCACCCCTGGCATGACAGACAATTTCACTGAAAGTTTTATGGGTAAAATCCAGGTTAACCCGACCATAACCGGTACCCACAATTATACCCACATTATCAAGACCAATATCTGCCTTCCTTAATAACTGGTCTAAAACTTCTTTACCTGCCTGGCGAGGCATCCAGCCTGTGGGAATAACAACGTAATCCCACTTTTCACCATTAAAAATTACTCCTTTGGCCGATACTGAACCTACATCTATGCCAATGGACCAAGTCATTTTCTCACCTATCCTATAGTAATCACTTTTCCCGCCCAGGCCAGGATATCACGGGTACCGTACATATTGCCTATCTCGCCTACTTTGACCTGGTCTTTAATCTGGAAATAGTCCAGGCAGGTGCCGCAGGCCAGGATTTTTACACCCTTGGCAGCTAAACTTTGCAAGAGAGTGAGGACAGGCGTTTCCTCCACTACCAGTTTCACCCCTTCATGGAGAAAGAGAATATGGCTGGGTAAATCCTCACCCTCATTGAGACAGTGGAGATAGGAAGTCATGAGTTTTTTCCCCAGTTTTTCCTCACCTTTGCCAATGCCTGGACTGGTGATCAAAAGGACATAATCTTTATTCATACTTACTTTCCCCGCTTTCTAAAGATTGACGACTTTCACCGGAGAGAACCCTTTTTCCTCCAAATATTGAAGAACTGCTACCACCTCGTTTTCTTCTATTTGAATTCCCAGACCACAGCCTTCGTTAATATGAGGCGGCACAGGAACCACCAAAAAATGCCAGGTTGTTTTCATCAACTGTTCCTCTGCACCAAGGGTATGGTGAACCGAAGAGAATATCAGGATAACATCTTTCACCCTATTCCCCCCTTAATAATTCCTCAAGGGCAGCCAGTAGGGTCTTTATATCTTCCTCGGTATGGTAGATCCCCAGACTGATCCGCAGGGCTCCCTGCGTATCAGTTCCTGCTGTTTTGTGGGCCAGGGGCGCACAATGTAATCCTGCCCGGGTAATAATGCCATACTTTCTATCCAGCAAGGAAGCAATCTTATCAGCAGAATGGCACAAAAAGACACAGGAAACCAGACCTACCCGTTTTTCAGGCTCCCGGGGTCCTAATATCCTGATACCGGGGATACTCTCCAGTCCAGACAGCAGTAAATTCATTAGTTCCAGCTCATGCCGGCGAAGGGAAGCTATTCCCCGCTCAAGAATGTACTCCACACCTGCATTGAGCCCGGCTAAACCCGGTACGTTTCTTGTGCCGCTTTCCAACCCTTCAGGCCACAATTCAGGCTGGGACAAAGAAGCGGAATGGGTTCCCGTTCCCCCGTAAATTAAAGGCCGCAAGACAATTCCTTCCCGCACAAACAAGCCTCCGGTACCCGGCGGTCCCAAAAGTCCTTTATGACCCGTAAACGCCAGCAGGTCAATGTTCATCTCCTCTACATCAATGGGAATAACCCCTGCGCTCTGGGCCGCATCCACCATGAACAACAGTTCATGCTTTCTGGCGAACCGGCCTAATTCACGAACCGGGAGAATGGTGCCCAGGACATTGGAAGCATGGGTAAAACACATCAGTTTCGTTTTAGGCTTTATGTATTGCTCGCATACTTGCAAATCCAGTTCACCCTCGGGTGAACAGGGTACTACGGAATAACTAACCCCCCGGCTTTTCAAGTATTCCAGGGGACGAATCACCGCATTATGTTCCAGGGAGCTAACCAGGACATGGTCACCGGGGTTTAAGATCCCCTGGAGAGCCAGATTTAAAGACTCGGTGACATTTTGGGTAAAGATAATCCTGTCTCGCTCTTTGATCTTAAACAGCCGGGCCAGGCTATCCCGGGTACGAAAAAGTGTCCGGCTTGCAGCCAGGGAAGCCTGGTGGACTCCTCTTCCCGCATTGCCGCCCTGCCTTAATGCCTGGTCATGGGCCCGGTATACCTCCTCCGGTTTGGGCCAGGTGGTAGCCGCATTATCAAAATAGAGCAATTTTGCTCCCCCCTTGCCTTTTAACAATACTATTGTCAGACAGTTCCGGGTATACGTCAAATAACAATATATTATAATTGGAATAGGCATTATGAATTTTTTTCATAGAAATTCCATTAAAAAAGAGCCCTCCCTAAAAAGATGGCTCTTTGAAAATCTCTATTGAAATATAAACCTGGTAAGTATAACCATAGCACCCATGCCGGTAAAAACAGTTAAAAAAAGATTTTTGCTGGTTGCGGCCACCAGTAAAGATGGTAAAGCAGCCAGAAGATAAGTGTTATTTAAAGATAGATTTAGGGTATTATCTGCAAGGAGGATTTCCGGTCCCAAGAGGGAGGCTAACACAGCCACCGGGATAAATTTAAGCCACCTTAACACAAGAGGCGGGATGTCACATTTAGAGAGCACAACCAGGGGAAGCATACGGGGAATATAGGTGACTAACATCATGCCGAGGATGATTGCGAAGACTTTAGTATCCATTCTTCTATAATCACTCCTATCGTTGCCGTAATGACTGTAGCTAAAATGACATTCCAGTTGCCTGGTATAAGATACTTAAAATAAAGGGATAAAATGATGGCAATGACAGCAATGACACTGCTGATTCGCTCACGCATCTGCATCACCAGTAAACCGATAAACATGGCCGGTAAAGCAAAATTAAAACCGAAGGCTTCGGGGTTGGGAATAACATTACCCACTACAGCGCCGGAAACGGTGCTTACAATCCAGGCTAACTGTGAAGCAAGATTCAAACCCAGGAAATAGCTGGGACCTTTGCTTTCTTTCACAAGATCACCCATGGCCACAGCAAAAGTTTCATCGGTAATACCAAAACCGATAACCGACAGAATAGGGCTGGTAAACTTTTTAAGATATGGTACTAAGGATGCGCTCATTAAGATATGCCGGGAATTAACGAGAAAAGTTGTGAAGACAATGGTCCCCCAGGATGCTCCCGCCCCTATTAAGCCCACGGCGATAAACTGGGAAGAACCGGCATAGACAAGCAAAGACATAAAAAACACATCCCAGGGAGAAAGACCGCCCTGGGCCGCTAAAACACCGAACGCTAATCCTATAGGGACATAGCCTAAAACGACAGGAACTGCCGCTTTCATCCCTGTACTGAATTCCTTGTTGGACATTTCCCCACCACCATACAAAACAGTATAATAAAAATATCATAACATATCACACAAAACATTCCTATTAAGAAAACTTATAAGAACCATTAAAAGGGAACCTGACATAAAAGATTGTCCCACTGGCAGAGGTTTCCACGCGAATTGTAGCGTTGTGGCGGCCAGCTATGCTGTAACATAAGGCTAACCCCAGTCCCGTACGTCCATCCTTGGTAGTTAGAAAAGGAGTTCCCAGTTTCTCCATAATCTCCGGGGCCATACCAGGCCCTTCATCCTGGATTACCAGGACAACCTCCCCTTCATCACGGAAAGTTTTTATGGTAAGGTTGCCCCCTGCCTCCATAGCTTCCAAACCATTGCGGGCCAGGTTAAAAATTAGCTCCCGGATTTCATTCTCATCTAAGGTAAGGTCGGGAATATCACCCAATTCAACCTTCAGATATTTATTGCTAAATACCGCTTCCACCTGGATGAGGGGAGCTACTGCCGCCACGATGGCGTTAAGGTTCTGTACCTTGAAATCAACAGGCTTATGCCGGGCACAGGCAAGAAAATCATTAATAATCAGGTTAATCCTTTTTATTTCTTGTAACATCAATTCAAAATTGTTTTGATAACCTTTGAATTCCGGTTTGGTTTTCAAGAATTGTAAGAAACCGGCAATCGTCGTCATGGGATTTCTAATTTCATGAGCGATACCGGCAGCCATCTCTCCCACTAAATTAACACGCTCTAAATAGAGGTCGTCTCTTTCTATCTGCTTTCGTTCAGTAATATCAAATAAAACGGCCATAACTCCCATATCCCCGCGGGGTAAGGCGGTTGCCTGGGCATCCAGGGAGAGGGTACGCTTACCTTCCACCGTTAAAATATTAAGTTCTCGATTAATATGCATTCCTCTCCTATGTATTTCGAGGGGGAAATTTCCCGTCTCCGGAAAAAGCTGTTCCTTCACAGCTTCTTTCACGCTGTTATTCTCCTTGAGATTTTCGCTCAAAAAAAGCGGTCGCCCCCGGTCATCGAAGACAGCCAGATAAAGATTACTCTTTTTTAAAGACTCATCTAAAAAAAACACCCTGCACAGTTTTTCCTGTACATAAAAGAAAAATTTAAGACTAAGATAGAAACCCAGAAAAATTAAAAGAATGACATAGCTGATCTGGGCCGGGCCCATTTGCCTGTAATTATCCCACCGGATTTGCAGAAGAACAATGGCCTGAATGACTGTGAACCCCAGCCAAAGCCCCGGAGGCCATTTCCTGATTTCCGGATAAAACTTCCGCAGCACAGTTCCACCTAGACCAAAGAGAAACAATAGGATAAACTCATAAGATGAAAGGGTTTCCTGTCCCAGTCCGTAACCCCCGGCAATCAGACCGGTTACGAGAACGGTCATCCATCCGCCCCAATAACCTGAAAGAAACATGATCAGGTAAGTAAAATCAAAAAACAAGCGGTTTCCAACACCTATCTTGTTATTGAAAACAAAGATGGCCGTCAAACCAAAAATGAGACCCCATATCCAGACAGCAAACTTTCGTGGGCAGTATAGTACGATAAAGCCGCCTGCGGCTCCGAAAACAATGACAAAAAGTATACTGCTGACAAAGGCTTGTACTATACTAAACCAGTTCATTTTTATCCCCCATATTTCTACATGCTCCATAACGCCACTGCTATATACTACCATTAATTACATTTTTCTACACCATTTTCCGTATTCCTCTATTTTAGTTAAATTTTATAATATAAAATATTTTCACTCCTCCAACAACTGAAATTTTACAGAGGAAAAAGGAATTCAACACATAAAAGTAGAAAGGTTAATTGAATAATTTGGTTAAGGAGCGGAAAGAAATGATTGGTGCTTCCAGACTTAACAAACTGCAGCCCGGTATTTTTTCAAAAATCAGCGAAGTGAAAACGCAGGTTCTCCAGTCCGGTAAAGATGTGATTGACTTAAGCGTGGGCAGCCCCGATATGCCTCCTCCTCCCCATGTCAAAAAAGCCCTGATTGAAGCAGCAGAAAACGATAAGAACTATGGGTATACCTTAACGGAAGGCATACCTTCTTTAAAACAAACTATAGCAAATTGGTATAAAACCTATTACCAGGTTAACCTTGATCCGGATAAAGAAATTTTATCGTTGATGGGTTCCCAGGATGGTTTAGCCCACATCTTCTGGGCTGCCGTAGACCCGGGCGATATAGTTCTCGTACCTGATCCTGGCTACCCCATCTACCAGAGTGGGGCTTTATTGGCGGGAGGAATTCTCTATCCCATGCCTCTCAGGGAAGAAAATAATTTTCTGCCGGATTTAAGTGAAATTCCCCAGGACATTTGCCAAAAAGCCAAAATCATGATCCTGAACTATCCCAGCAATCCCCTGGCTGCCACAGCTAATAAAGACTTTTTTGCCGGTGTCGTATCCTTCGCCAGGCAGCATGATATTATCGTGTGCCACGATTTTGCTTATTCTGAGCTCTCTTATGACGGCTTTAAAAATGTAAGCTTTTTAGAGGTTCCCGGCGCTAAAGAAGTTGGCGTTGAATTTCATTCCATTTCCAAGACTTATAACCTGGCAGGCTGCCGTTTAGGTTTCATCGTGGGGAATGCCGCCGTCATTGATGCCCTGCGTCTGGTAAAAAGCAACATCGACTATGGTATCTTCCGCCCGGTGCAATTAGCGGCAGTAGAAGCGCTCTCGGGTTCCCAGGAATGTGTCAGGGCTAATGCCAAAGCTTATGAACACAGGAGAGATGTCTTGGTGGAAGAGCTGGCGAAATACGGCTGGAAAATCAATAAACCCAAAGCCTCCATGTTCGCCTGGGCTAAACTGCCCTCATTTTTCAATTCTTCGGAGAAATTCGCCATGGATTTGTTACGGGAAGCAGGGGTAGCGGTGGTTCCCGGAATTGCTTTCGGCCAGTGCGGTGAGGGCTATATTCGTATTGGCCTGGTACAGGAAGGGGAAAAAATACGGGAAGCCGCCCGACGCATGGGTGAATTTGTAACAAGACACAAACCCTGAATACGGGTTATGCCACCTCGCACTTCCCTCTTTCTAAAATAAAATGCTTATCGCAAATGTTCACTGCGACAAAATAGAACCGTCCCCATTGTCGCAAAAATGTTCACTGCGACAAAATAGAACCGTCCCCATTGTCGCAAATGCAAAAGACTCCGTGCCTCTAAGCCGGAGTCTTTTTATGCGCAAGGTACCCTATTCAGTTTAATGTTCGGCAACAAGATTCCGCTCCATTTCCGCCAGGTAAATTTCTTCCATCACTTCATTGAAACTGTGTTCATCGGCGTTTTGCATAATTGTATACATGTTTTATTGCCTCCCGTCATACAGTGATTTATGTATAGTATAACACCATAATTTCATTTTTACCAGGTTCTTTCGCAAAAATATTGTATACGTGTTTACAATAACTTTTCAAAAATTAAAGTCCGGCAGTGACCGGACTAACTCCTCAATTAACCATTTAGTTTTAGTGCTCTGCTCCCAGGCAGCGTTCCATTTCTGCCAGCATTAGTTCCCACATCAGCTCATGCTCTCTATCAGCAGCAATTACATCTTTATGTGTAATTGTATACATGTTTTCCTGCCCCCAGTCATACTGTTATTTGTGTATAGTATAGCACCGGGGTTAGTGTTTTGCTACTGTTTTGGGCAAAAAATATTGTATACATCAAGCTAATGCTGAAAAGTCAATACCAAAAGGAGCCAAAGCCCTGGGTAAAATACCGTGGATATGGGCAATTAACACTCCGTAATTAACAATAGGCTTACCAGCCTCCTGTACTTTTCTGATGCGGTTAAGCATTTCCTTACGGTTTAACATACACCCGCCGCAGTGGACAATAAGATTATACTCGCTCAAGTTTTTGGGAAACTCCGTACCCTGGGAAAAATCTATTGTTAATTCTCCACCTACCGTTTGCCTCAGCCAGCGGGGAATCTTCACCTTGCCAATATCATCGGGCTGTTGATGATGGGTGCAGGCTTCCGCGATAAGGATTTTGTCTCCCGGCTTTAAATGATCGATCGCCTTGGCCCCCTGGGCTAAAGTAAGCAAATCCCCTTTATACCTGGCCATTAGAATGGAAAAAGATGTCAGACTTACATCAGGGGGAGTGTCTGCTGCCACCTTCATAAAGACCTGAGAATCGGTAACTACCAGTTTGGGCGGTGCTTTCAGTTCCTGTAAAGCTTTCTTCAGTTCGTGCTCTTTACAGACCAAGGTAAAACAATCGTGGTCCAGGATATCCCGAATAGTTTGTACTTGAGGTAAGATCAGACGTCCCTTGGGAGCAGCCATGTCAATAGGGACCACCAGTACCACCAGGTCCCCGGGCTGCAACAAATCCCCGACAATGGCCGGAGCCACCCAATCACCCGGGCTGATTTTCAGGAGGTGCTGTTTTAACTGGGGTATACCTTTTTTAGTGGCCGCACTAACCCAGTAGCAGGGAGTATCACCAATATCCTTTTGATACTCCTGTAAGAAAGTTTCCTTTGCAGCATCGTTGAAAAGATCTTCTTTATTTAACACCAAAAGAAGGGGTATGGCCTTCTCCTTACAAATTTTTAACAGACTGTTTTCGTATTCACTCATACCCTGAACTGCATCGATAACCAAAAGGGCAACATCCGTCTTGTCTAAAACTTCATAAGTCTTCTGCACTCTCATGCTACCGAGAATACCCTCGTCATCAATACCTGCCGTATCAATAAACAACACCGGGCCAAGCGGCAATAATTCCATAGCTTTATAGACGGGATCCGTGGTAGTTCCCGGTATTTCCGAAACCAGGGCAACTTCCTGGTTGGTTAAGGCATTAAGTAAAGTCGATTTGCCCGCATTGCGACGCCCCAATAAAGCGATATGAAGCCGGGTTCCCTTGGAAGTACTCTGCATTACACTTCACCACCTAGAGACTTCATTTTTAATTTATGATAGGCTACCCCAGGACGGGTAAGCTCACGATAATCCAAAAGTCTCTCGGCTTCCTCTTCTGTCATAAGCTGTGATTCGAGGAGAGCCGAGCGAATCGGTATGTTTTTTTGCCTGGCTTCCCTGACTATGGCGGCAGTTTTCTCATACCCCAAATAGGGTAGAAGAGCGGGAGCCATGATCAAACTGTTTTCCACTAAGAGCTGGCAGTGATCTTTATTGGCTCTAATACCCCTCACACATTTTTCCGCCAAGACCTGTGCGCTGTTTGTTAAAAGCTCAATAGCATGCAAAAGATGATGAGCTACCAGAGGTAAAAAAGCATTTAATTCCAGTTGCCCGCTCTGGCAAGCCAGCGTAACGGCCAGGTCGTGAGCAATCACCTGAAAAGCTGCCTGGTTAACGGCTTCCGGTATCACAGGGTTTACTTTTCCCGGCATGATACTGGACCCAGCCTGGACTTCAGGAAGTTGAATTTCGCCTAAACCTGTATGGGGACCGGAAGATAACAACCGCAGGTCAGAGGCTATTTTCCCCAGGTTGACGGCTGCTGCCTTCAAGAGCCCTGAAACTTCCACAAAGACATCAGCATTCTGGGTCAGGTCTATCATATTTTCCGCCCTGGCTAAGCCCAGGGAGGTATACTGTCTTAACTTTTCTATCACCAGATAAATATACTCCTTAGGCGTATTGATGCCCGTTCCAACGGCGGTCCCCCCCAGGTTTACCTGTCGCAGTCTTTCCTCAACCTTGTAGAGTCGCCAGCGGTCCCGGGCTATGGCCTGGGCATAAGCGCTGAACTCTTGCCCCAAGGTAATAGGCACAGCATCTTGCAGTTGAGTCCTCCCGGGCTTAATGATCCCCGCAAACTCAGCCTCTTTCTCCTGCAGGGCATTCTGCAATTCAGCCATGGCCTGGCTTAAAGGTAACAGCAGTTGAATGGCAGCAATCCTTAAGGCGGTGGGAAACACATCATTAGTAGATTGATGCATATTAACGTCATTACAGGAATCTACCAGATATGTCCCTTTCTGCCCGCCCAGTAATTCCGTAGCCCGGTTGGCCAGGACCTCATTAACATTCATGTTCGTGGAGGTGCCTGCTCCTCCTTGCAGGGCATCAAGGGGAAACTGGTCTAATAATTTGCCTGCCGCAATCTCCATTCCTGCTTCTATAATGGCCAGAGCTTTTTCTTCTTCCAGGTAGCCCAGTTCAAGATTAGCCTGGGCGGCCGCCACTTTTACCAGGGCCAGGGCTTTAATCAACTGGGGATGAACCCGCTGGCCGGAAAGAGGAAAATTGTCCAGCGCCCGCTGGGTATGAATTCCCCAATAAGCCTCTTTATTAACCTCTTTTTCACCTAAAAAGTCTTTTTCTGTTCTCATTCCCAGGCCACCTTACAAATATAAATCCCTTTCGCCCTGCTTAATCCTTTCCAGGTATTGAAGGGTCAACTTTCTTATTTTCTCATCAGGTATGAGTTCCAGGTGTTTTTGGATGGCTTCTTCTCCCAGCCTGCGTGTGGCCAGAGAGGCATAATCCAGCAAGTATTCCTGTAAAGTTAAAATGGCATTGGGTTGACAGACATTGGCTATTCTCCCCGTTTTAGCCAGTTCCATGAACCTGTCGCCAGTCCTGCCCTGACGGTAACAGGCTGTGCAGTAGCTAGGCAGATACCCGTCACAGCACAACTGGGCCAGGATATCATCGGGTGTCCGGTGGTCACCCACCTCAAATTGCGAAGTGGTACGGGCCGACTTCTGGCCGTATTCTTCCTTATAGGCCCCCACCCCCGTACAAGAACCGGCGCTGATCTGGGATACCCCCAAAGCTATAACTTCATCACGAAACCGGGCTTCTTCCCTGGTTGAAAGAATGATACCTGTATAAGGGACTGCCAGCCTTAAAACCGCAACAATCATCTTAAAATCTTGGTCGCTTACCAGATAGGGAAAATTGTTTAAACTTACTCCCGTGGCCGGTCTCAGCCTGGGTACGGAAATGGTATGGGGCCCTACACCGAAAGCCTCTTCCAGATGTTGCGCATGGTGCAATAAGGCCAGCACCTCAAATTTGTAATGATAGAGGCCAAACAGTACACCAAAACCCACATCATCAATACCGGCTTCCATAGCCCTGTCCATAGCTGTAGTGTGATAGTAATATGACGCTTTAGGCCCGGCTGGATGCATCATCCGGTAAGTCTCAGGGTGGTAGGTTTCCTGGAACAAGATATAGGTTCCTATCCCTGCCTCCTTTAACTTCCTGTATTCCTCCACACCGGTAGCCGCAATGTTGACATTTACCCTGCGAATGTTCCCCTTTTCTTCTGTAGTATCATAGATGGTTTGCATGGCTTCCAGCACATAGTCAAGGGGACAATTGACCGGGTCTTCACCGGCCTCAATGGCTAGCCGTTTATGTCCCATTCTTTCCAATATTTTTACTTCTTCAACTATTTCCTGGGGCGACAGCCTCCTGCGGCTTATCTCATTATCATGACGGTAGCCGCAGTAAAGACAGTTGTTGACACAGTAATTGCTTAAATATAAAGGGGCGAAAATGACGATGCGTTTGCCATAAATTTTTTCTTTGATTTCTTTGGCTGCACGGAAAATTTGTTCCTGCAGTCTGGGATCGGACACTTCTAAAAGTATAGCAGCTTCCTGGAGCGTGAGGCCCCTGGCCTGCCGGGCTTTGGCAATAATGCCCTCCACCTGTTCCCCGGTGGCTTTTTGAGCCTGCTCCAACTGGAAATTGATCTCTTCCACCTTGATAAAATCAACGGTTTTCAACGTGTAATTCCTCCTTTCGGACTATGCCCCCGGGTAGTACTCACCACCCGCCCTAAGGCTTTTATTTTCCCCGTAATACAACTGCGGCAGTGGACCGGTTCATCCCGGATACAGATTTTATTGGGATAAATTTGATACAAAGCTCTATACTCCGAGGGACTTACATTAGGCATCACCACATTGGCTCCAGCCTGGAGAGCCTTCTCCCGTCCTTCAGGATGGATGGTACCCAGAGCCGTAGTGGCGGGCAAATGGACCAGGGGCATGATAATGCGGGCCAGAGCCACCATTTTTAAGGTCATTTCCAGGGTCCCCTGCTGGGCCGAAGCCAGAGGGGTTTGGGGATGGGGGATGAAAGGACCGATGCCTGCCATGTCCACATCCATTTTTTTCAGTAACAGGAGGTCTTCCGCTAAGGTATCCAGGGTTTGTCCAGGCAGCCCAACCATACACCCGGAACCCAATTCATACCCCAGCTCTTTCAACCAGCTTTGACACTGCAAACGCTGCTTTAGTCTCTTCCCCGGTCTAAGATGTTCATATAAATGGGGATCTGCTGTCTCATGCTTAATAAGGTAGCGGTCTGATCCGGCCTCACGCCAGAGTTTGTATGTGTCAAAGTCGTGTTCCCCCAGGGAAAGGGTCACGGCCACATCCATTTTTTTGATTTCTTTTACCAGCTCATAGATATCCCGGGCGGAAAAATACGAATCTTCTCCTCCCTGCAAAACCAGGGTTTTATAGCCCAGGGCCACCGCTTGCTCCGCTGTAGTCAGAATCTCCCTGTAAGTTAAACGGTAGCGTGAGAGTTGTTCGTTTCCCCTGCGCAGCCCGCAGTAATGACAGTTTTGCTTACAGTAATTTGTCAATTCGATAATACCCCGCAGATGAACTTCCTTACCCAGGTATTTTTCCCTCACGGCATCGGCATGTTTGAATAATAAGGAAGCTTCTTCCCCATCAGCAGACAGGAGGACTTTAAGATCATCTTTATTCAGTTCCTCTTGAGCCTGGGCCTTGGCTAAAGTGTCAATAAAAATGCTCCTCATCCTATTCCTCCCCGACAGTATGACTGGTTAAGGCCGAACGGACTTTTACCCCTTTCAGGCTTCCCAGTTTGCCAGTAAGAGCGCCAACTTCCTCATTGCTCCCTTCCACAATCAAAGCAATAACACTCACAGAGCCTCTGCGGGGTATTCCCATCCTGCCCACAATCAAATCCCCATGTTCACTCAAAATTTGATTCAACCTGGGCACATGCTGTCTATCCTCCACAACAATGCCCACCACACCAATTCTCTTTTCCATTGCTTAACGACCTCCCTTTTTTGGTGACCAGTGACCAGTGTCCGGTGTCCGGAAACCGTTAACCGTGAACCGAATTCCGCTTTTCGATTTCCGACTACCGACATCCGACACCGACTCCGAGAGTAATAACAAATGCTGCAAAGATAATACACATTAATTCGGAAATCGGAAAGCGGATATCGGAAGTCGTATAAAAGTGATATCGGATATCGGGAGGCGAAGCTGTATTCGCCAAAAAAGACGTGGGATATCGAAAAACGGATATCGGATGTCGGGTTTCGGTAAGCGGGAAGCGCCGGTTACTAACAACTAACAACTAACAACTACCAACTACCAACTAAAAAGGCCCGTCAGCACCTGGAAATAGGTACAAACGGGCCTATACTTTTCGTGTTAGGACGTTATTGCTTACCCCTATTTCCTCAGACTATCCCTTGGATTCAGGTGAACAATTATTCACTTATGCCTACCCTTCCACCAGGACAATCTCCCGGTCAGTCAGGTATTTCTGTTTATATTATATGTGATTTTTTTTACAAGCTCAACACCAAGTATACATAATATTTTCATAAAACCTGTTGCATGAAACGTATTATTGTATACAATGATACTTATATACTTACATTCAAGAGGTGATTTATATGGCAGCTGCCGAATTAGTCAAGGAAAAAAAGAAGGTTTATATCGTGGACACAACATTACGGGACGGTGAACAAACAGCCGGTGTGGTTTTTGCTAACCAGGAGAAAATCACTATTGCCAAAATGCTCTCCGACCTGGGCGTTGATCAGATTGAAGCAGGGATACCTGTCATGGGCGGGGACGAAAAAGAAGCCCTCAAGGCTATCGTCAAGGCTAACTTGAAATCCAGTATCATGGCCTGGAACCGGGCTGTAATTTCTGACCTGGAATCCTCCATCGATTGCGGCGTAGACGCCGTGGCCATTTCCATTTCTACCTCCGACATTCATATTAAACATAAACTCCAGTCAACCCGTGAGCGCGTCCTGGAGCAAATGGTTAAGGCAGTGGAATTTGCCAAGAAACACGGCCTGTACATTTCCGTTAATGCCGAAGATGCCTCCCGTTCTGATGAAGATTTCCTGGTCCTTTTCGCCAAGACAGCCAAAGAAGCCGGGGCTAACCGCCTGCGCTACTGTGATACCGTCGGAGTCCTCGAGCCCTTCACGACTTATGAAAAAGTAAAGACTCTTAGGGACAAAGTGGATATCGATATTGAAATGCATACTCACAACGATTTTGGCATGGCCACAGCTAACACCCTGGCCGGTATTAAAGCAGGCGCCAACTATGCCGGGGTTACGGTAAACGGCCTGGGAGAAAGGGCCGGCAACGCAGCCCTGGAGGAGGTAGCCATGGCCCTGAAACACGTCATGGGTTACAATCTCGTTATGGACACCAAGGGATTCCTGGAGTTATCCCAGTACGTAGCCAAGGCCTCCAACCGTAAGCTGCATGTCAGCAAGCCCATTGTAGGTTCCAATATGTTTGCCCACGAATCAGGCATCCATGCCGATGGCGCCTATAAAAATCCCAAGACTTACGAAGCCTTTGAACCAGAGGAAGTGGGACTGGTACGCCAGATTATTATCGGAAAACACTCGGGATCAGCTTCTATTATTAAGAAATTCAGTGAATTCGGTATTGAACTGGACAATGAAAAAGCCAATGAGATCTTAAATAAAGTCCGCAAACTGGCCGTGGAATTAAAACGCCCCTTATTTGATAAGGAGCTGATCCAACTCTATCAAGGTTAGGGGGGAAACCCATGTCCAAAAGTCTTGCCGTAAAAATTATTGAACAGCACCTTTTATCTGGAAAACCTGTGGCCGGTGAAGAGATAGCACTCAAAATTGACCAGACCCTGACCCAGGATACAACGGGTACCATGACCTATCTCCAGTTTCAGGCCCTGGGTTTTCCCAAGGTCAAGACTAAAAGGTCCGTAGCCTATATTGACCATAATACCCTGCAGGTAGGTTTTGAAAACGCCGATGACCACCGCTACATCCAGACGGTAGCCGCCAAACATGGGATTTATTTCTCCCGCCCCGGCAACGGCATCTGCCATCAAGTCCACCTGGAACGTTTCGGCAAACCCGGCGAAACCCTGCTGGGTTCTGACAGCCATACCCCCACCTGCGGCGGACTTGGCATGCTGGCCATAGGCGCCGGGGGATTGGATGTGGCCGTAGCCATGGGTGGCGGTGCCTATTATCTGACCATGCCCAAAATTGTTAACATTGAGCTCCTGGGTAAACTGCCCCCCTGGGTTACAGCCAAAGACATCATTTTAGAAGTACTGCGCAGGCTCACGGTAAAGGGCGGTGTGGGAAAAATCTTTGAATACACCGGTGAAGGGATCACTTCTCTCTCCGTTCCCGAACGGGCTACCATTGCCAACATGGGCGCGGAATTAGGGGCAACCACCTCCATCTTTCCCAGTGACCATGTGACTTACGAATTCCTTAAAGCCCAAAACAGGGTGGAAGACTGGCGGGAACTATTACCGGATCAAGGTGCCTGCTATGATGAGAAAGTCACCATTGATCTTTCCCAGCTGGAACCCCTGGTGGCCTGTCCCCACAGCCCCGATAACGTGGTACCCGTGAAGTCGGTAGAACATATCAAACTGAATCAGGTCTGTATCGGCAGTTGTACCAATTCCTCTTATATGGATTTGATGAAAGTAGCCAAAATCCTGGAAGGCCATACTGTCCATCCCTCTGTCAGCCTGGTCATTGCCCCGGGATCTAAACAGGTCTTTACCATGCTGGCGGAAAATGGCGTCTTAAGCTCCCTTATTCAGGCCGGAGCCCGGATTCTGGAATGTGCCTGCGGCCCCTGTATCGGCATGGGGCAGGCCCCTGTTACCGATGGTGTATCCTTAAGAACCTTTAACCGCAACTACCAGGGAAGAAGCGGGACAGCCAGCGCCCAGGTGTATTTGTGCAGTCCTGAGGTGGCAGCCATCTCAGCCCTTACGGGCCATATCACCGACCCCCGCAGTTACCCCCCTGTTTCCGTAGAAATGCCCTTCTCGTATCATATTAATGACAATCTTATTGTGCCGCCTGCCCGTCCCGGGGAAGAAGTGGAAGTCATTTTGGGGCCCAACATCAAACCCTTTCCCCAGAACACCAGGCTCCCTGAAGTCATCAAGGGACGCGTTCTCTTAAAAATGGGCGACCATATCACGACGGACCATATCATGCCCTCTCCTGCCTGGCTTTTACCCCTCCGTTCCAATATCCCGGCCCTCTCTGACCACTGCCTCACCCCCGTGGACAAAGAGTTTCCCAACCGGGCGCGTAACTTTAAGGGAGGCTTCCTCGTAGCCGGTGAAAACTATGGCCAGGGTTCCAGCAGGGAACACGCCGCCCTGGTCCCCCTCTACCTGGGTATCAAGGGAGTCATCGCTCTCTCCTTTGCCCGCATTCACATGGCTAACCTCATTAACTCCGGGATCTTACCCCTGACCTTTGTCCATAAGGAAGATTATGAGCGCATTTCCCTGGAAGATGAACTGGTGATAGATGACCTGCATAACCAGGTTCTTAGCGGTAATACAATAGCAGTTAAAAATATAACCCAGAATTTCTCTTTCAAGGTAAGACTGGATGTATCTGAGCGCTTGAGGCATATCCTCCTGGCTGGCGGGCTGCTGCCATATACCAAAGGGACGGCACACTGATTTGCTTCGACAATCCACTTTCCGATTTCCGACATCCGACTTTCAGTATTTGTGATCAGTGACCGTTGTCCGGAGTCCGGTGACCAGTATACAGAGTCCAGTTTTAAGAGTACGAAGTCCAGGGTACCCGTTCTCTGATCACTGGTCACCGGTCACAAAACAACCACCAACTAACAACTACCAACTACCAACTAACACGAAAGGAGCCATCTTATGCATACCGTAACACTCATCCCTGGCGACGGCATCGGTCCGGAAGTTACCGCTGCCGCCGTAGAGGTTATTGCCGCAGCCGGGATAAAAATAAACTGGGAAATAGCAGACATGGGGATAACAGCCCTGGAGAAATACGGTACACCCCTGCCTGATGAGGCCATTGCTTCAGTAAAGAAGAATAAATTTGCCCTCAAAGGTCCTGTCACTACTCCCGTAGGAAAGGGTTTTCGCAGTGTGAATGTGGGGCTGCGCCAGGCCTTAAATCTATACGCCAATCTCCGTCCTGTAAAAAGCTTTCCGGGTATCCCCTCTCCCTTCTCTTCCGTTGATTTAGTAGTAGTCAGAGAAAATACGGAAGACCTTTACGCCGGAGTAGAACATAATATCGGTAATGTGGCAGCCGAGGCCGTAAAAATAATTACTAAAGAGGCAAGCAACAGGATTGCCCGTTTTGCCTTCCAGTATGCCCTGGAACATCGGCGTAAGAAAGTTACCGCAGTTCATAAAGCAAATATCCTCAAACTAAGCGACGGTTTATTTCTCAATACCTGCCAGGCAGCAGCCCGGGATTACCCCGACATTGAATTCTCCGACAGGATTATTGACGCCCTGTGTATGGATCTGGTGCTTGCCCCCCATAAATACGATGTTCTAGTACTCCCCAACCTCTACGGCGATATCGTCTCCGACTTGTGTGCAGGTCTGGTGGGGGGTCTGGGCCTGGTGCCCGGTGCCAACATCGGTACGGAAGGAGCCGTCTTTGAAGCTGTACATGGAAGTGCCCCTGATATCGCGGGTAAAGGAATAGCCAATCCCACTGCCCTCATGCTTTGTGCGGCCATGCTCCTGGACCAATTGGGAGAAACGACTGCCGCCGAGAAAATCCGCAGGGGAATAGAGCAGGTCATAGAAGAAAAAATCGCTTTAACCCGTGACCTGGGAGGGTCAAGCAGCACCCGGGAATTTACGGAAGCCATTTGCCGGGCAATTGTTTAAATCAGAAAGGTGCTTGTTTTTGGAAGAGAGTTGTAATACAATATGTACGAATTTGAAATCTCCTTACAGGAGGGAACAGCATGGCCAAAGACTTCGAACTTTCTTCCACCAACGATGCATCACTGCGCACTAAAGTTTTCAAATATGTAAAATCACAAATCATCAACGGTGTTTACAGCCCGGGGGAAAACTTGGTGGAGTCAAAACTAGCGGAAGAATTAAAGGTAAGCCGTACCCCTATTCGTGAAGCCATCCGGCTTTTAGAGGTAGAAGGACTGGTGGAGACTACCCCTAATAAAGGTGCCATCGTTTTGGGGATCTCCTCTAAAGACGTTGAAGATATCTACGCTATCCGTCAACTCGTGGAAGGGCTGGCCGCACGCTGGGCCGCAGAAAAAATTAGCCCGGCCGAAATCAAAGAACTGCAAAAACTGACTGACCTTATGGAGTTTTATTCCCAAAAAGGGGATCAGGAAGAGGTAGCCAGTCTTGATACAAAGTTTCATGAAATCATCTACGAAGCCTCCGGCAGTAAAATATTAAACCTGACCTTAAGTAACCTCCACCAGTTCGTACAATTATCCCGGGTAGAATCACTGAAAGTTCCCCACCGTATCGAAAATACCCTGGCAGAACACAGGGCAGTATTAAATGCTTTTCTGGAAAAAAATCCTGATAAAGCGGAAAAGGCTTTAACTGAACACGTGAAACAGGCCTATTTAAATATCATGAGTCATCGAGCTAAAAAATAATAAAGTAAATCTAAAAAAAACAAGGCACTGTGGGTACAGTGCCTTGTTTTTTTTATTCTTCTATTTTTGCCAGTTTCCTGGCCAGTTTTACGGCTTTATAACTTTATTGATCCCTTTTTCCAGAGTTTCCTTAGTTGTAAAACCTTCATATTTCTCAATGATCTTACCTTCCTGATCGTGAATAAACACTGCCGGAATCCCCCGGACCCGGTAAAACAGCGCCAGTTTTCTTGCTTCTTCATTATTCCCGGTATTGGCGATAACAAATTGGATCTGTTCGCCATATTTATCCTGTAATTCTTTAATGATAGGCTTCATCTTTACACAATAGGGACAATCATCCGAAGTAAATTCTACAAAGATAGGCTTTTTTCCTAAAATCTCATTCATTACCTGGAGGGGATTGGCCGTCTCCACAGGTCCATCATTTTTCACCTGGGTCTTTTTCCAGACAAACCCTCCCAAGAGAAGAGCACCAATTAACAGGACAGGCAGCCACTTTTTCATATCTAACAACCCCTTTATCATATGGTCCAAAACATATAGATACCGGCTCCAATTAAAAGGAAACCGGATATCTTCTGTAGATAAGTACTGTAACGCCGCAGCACCTGTAAAGTTTTAACAAAACCCGTGGAAATACCCAGCAGTAATAAAAGGATTCCGTGACCCAGGCCGTAAACAAGGAGCATGGCTGCACCTTTCAATAAATTCCCCTGTAAGGAGGCATAACCTAAAATACTGGCCAAAATAGGTGTAGAACAAGGAGAGGCCATGATACCGTAAATCATTCCCACCAAGAGCGCCCCACTTAAGCCTGTCGCTTTTGGCATTTTCATATTTAATTGCACATGGGGTATAGGTAATAACTCCAGGAGATTGAGGCCCATCAGAATAATGAAGGTGGCTAAAATGTAGCGCCAAACCGGACCGATGCTGCTGCCGAAAATTGTTCCCAGGAGTACCGCGGTAAGACCCAAAACGGCAAAGGTCAGAGACATACCCAAAACAAAGAAAATGGTTAACAGCAATGATCGTTTGATATCATCATTTTTCTGGGCACCGATATAGCCGATAATCAAGGGAAAACCTGCCAAACTGCAGGGGGTTAGGCTCGCTATCAACCCACCCATAAAACTTAATGACAAATCCATCCTGCAACGTCCTCATATTTTATAGTTGTGATTATATTGTACTATACCCCTAGGGGGTAAGTAAAGATGCTAAATATAACCTTTTCTTATCCAAAATCCAGGTAATTTTTAGTAATAAAAAAACTCCCTCAAACGAAGGAGTTCTACGACTTCCGAAGTCCGAATTAGTGACCAGAGACCAGTGTCCCTATTCGTAAACCGCAAACCGTGAAAAGTCGACCGTTTTTTATAATTTCCTGGTGTTTCATATTTACGGTTCACGGTTAACAGTTAACGGTTCACGTTAAGAATTACTAACAACTACCAACTACCAACTACCAAATACCAAATACCAACTACCAACTACTTCTGGTAGCTAATCACTTCCAACAAAGCATTTTCCGCACTCTCAATGTGATCTTTGGCCATCTGCTGGGCTAACTGCACATCCCTGGCGGCTATTGCTTCCACAATCCTTCTATGCTCTTCCAAAGCGAATTTTAGTCTTCCGGACACAGCCAGGGTAGTAGTCCGGAATCTTTGGACCTGTTCCCGCAAATTGCTGATCATCCCTAATAAACGGTCGTTTTTGGACGCTTTAAAAATAAGCTCGTGAAATTTAGTATCGACTTCGATGGTTTTAATCAGATCATTGCTTTCGAAGTGACTGGCTTCCAAAACAATATTGCGTTCCATCTCTTCAATTTCTTCCTGTGTGGCTCTTTCGGCCGCAAGCCCGGCAGCCAATGATTCCAAGGCTCCTCTTATCTCAAAGACTTCATGAATATCTTTAATGGAGAGTCCTGCCACGTAAGCTCCCTTACGGGGGATCATTACGACATAACCTTCCTGTTCTAATTTTCTGATGGCTTCTCTTACAGGTGTTCTGCTGACCCCCATTTCTTCCGCCAGTTCAGTTTCCATCAATCTTTCGCCAGGCTTTAAAACCTGGTTTATAATAGCATCCCTTAAAGATTCATATACCATTTCCCCCAGGGGCCGGAAATTGTCCAGTCTGATACGCAAGAGAGTACGTTCCGCCATGAATTTCCCTCCAATCATACTTGTATGAAACAATTCCTATTAAACTAAAGTATATTATAACAGCTCATATTGTCAAACCCTTTTTTAATTTACCCACCCTTATCACTCGTAACGGAAACTAATAAATTAAGGAAGAATATAGTTTCCTACTCGTAATAAAAAAAGTATAATAAATAGTAAATAAAATATTAAACAAATATACTGATGACGGGAAGAAACAAAGATGAAACGGGCACACTATTGGTTATTAATCCTGGCTCCTTTTTTCTGGAGTTTTAATTTTGTAATCGGCAAAACCATCGTCACCGTTATTCCGCCCATTACCCTAAACCTGTTGCGTTGGATTATACCTGTCGCTTTATTCCTTTTATTAACCTGGAAAGACCTAAGAAAAAACATATCCCTCTATTTAGCAAACTGGCCTTTACTCTTATTGCTTGGCGCTACGGGTTATTTCCTGAACACCATATCCGTTTATTACTCTGTCCGCTATACCACGGCAATCAATGCTTCTTTACTTGCCTCCTTCAGCCCCGCTATCTTTGCTCTCTTTTCCTACATATTTTATAAAGACAAAATCTCCCCGCTGCAAGGCGTCGGCATTATATTTTCAATATTTGGTGTTTTTTGGATCGTTTTCAAGGGTGAGGTCAGAGGTTTTGTAAACCTAAAGCCCAATATAGGGGATATGCTGATGCTCATCAGTGTCGTTAGCTGGGCCATTCACTCCCTTGTCTTTAAAAAAAGAGTACATGCCCTCTCCTCCAACTCCCTGTTCACCCTGATGATGTTAAGTGGTGTTCTTCTTACCCTTCCCTTTTCCCTGTGGGAAAACCGGCAGTCCAACTGGTCCTGGCTCCCACAAATGGATAAGAATTTGTTTTTAAGCATTGTCATCCTTAATATTTTTCCTTCATTACTGGCCTTTTTCCTGTGGAATAAGGCACTCCTGAAGGTAAGTTCCAATCAAGCCGCTATCTTTTTAAATTTTTCTCCCGTCTTTACCACATTAATATCTATACTCTTTCTAGGGGAACATCTAATGTTATATCATTTTACCGGTGGGATACTGATCTTTACCGGTGTTATACTGGTTACCAACAGTCCGGTATTAATAGAGCTGTTGAGTAAGAAAGTAAACCTAAAGGAAAAACCGGTAAAAGCGGAAGAATAGTCCAGAACAAAACCCTCACGCGGGGTTTTACTTATTACAGCGAATTTATTTCGGGCACGATTTTTCCTGTTTTGCATTCTTCCAATAGCCTGGCACAGTAATCAATAATATCGCTTCTTTTTACAATCCCGATAAAAACACCCTCATCATCAATAACAGGAACAAAATTTTGTGTCGTAGCCAGGCTGATCAGGTCTTCCATTTTAGCCTGGATATGAACCGGTTTATTTTGCATGTGCTGGGGTACTTCTGTTAAGAAAATCTTATGGGTATTTTCGAAACTTAAACCCGGGGTGTTTTTAATTTTCCAGAGCAGGTCACCTTCTGTAATTGTACCCACATATTTCCCTTCTTCGTCTATCAAGGGCACTGCCGAATATCGATGATACTCCATTTTTTCTAAGGCCTGGCGCATGGTGGCACGATGGGGTAAGACCACAACGTCTTGTTTGGGAGTAAGAAAAAAGGGAACATTCATGTCATACACTCCTTCCGCTGCTGTTTTAAAGAGACCCCCCTCCGAGAAAGAAGGTATTAGACCATATCTATTTTATCATAAGTTCACTATGTAAAAACAAAAGGCTGGCTTTTGCCAACCTAAAAAATTCCTTACCCCCCCAGGGTGATATCCTGTTCTTCATACCAGTGGAGAGCCTGGTACAAATGCTCCGGCAGAAAATCCGGCCACAAATCCTCCAGGATATAAAAGTCTGCATAGATTGTCTGCACCGGTAAAAAGCCGCTCAGCCTTCTTCTTCCTCCCCAGCGGATAATTAAGTCGATACGGGAGATATCAGCCGAGGCAATATTTTCCGGAAAGCTTGACTTGTTAAATGTTCCCTCCAATCCGAGTTTTTTTAAAGCCGTACTTAAATCCCACTGCCAGCTATAGTTGACAAGGAAATTAATCTTCATCAGACCCCTGCCAAAAATTACCCGTTTTGGGGTAAATGGCAGTAACTCCCGGGGAAAGAGGGGAGATTCGGTATTACCCACCACCAACAGGGCAGCATCACCCTCGGTCAATTTCATGACGGCATCCACACAGGCCTTCTGGAAGGCGCGGCATTGTTCATGGGGCCGTTTGGTATTATCCTGGGTAAAGCCATAGAAAGTTATCTCTTCTATCCCCAGTTCCAGGCATTGCCTGTATAAGGCGAAACCGGGATCTATGCCATAATGATAGCCCGCTTCTTTGGGTAATCCCCGCTGCTGTGCCCATCTCCTGTTGCCATCGGGTATCACACCGATGTGACGGGGAATCCTTTTGAATTTATGTTGCACCAGAGCCATTTTTTCCATAAATTACCTCGACTTATGAATATCTATTAGAATAATTTCCATTAAACCCGCACAGTATTCATAAATTATCCGGCTTTAATTATGTAACTCTGCAAACTAAAGTTGATACAATGATAAAGTAAATGGTACACTATGTAAGAAATTTATCTTAAATACGGGAGCAGAACCATGGAGAAAAAAACTATCGACTTTACCCGGGATAGTATTCCCCGCCATTTAATAATGTTTTCCATCCCCATGTTTTTAGGGAATCTCCTGCAAGCCCTTTACAATACCGTAGACAGTATTTGGGTGGGAAGGTTTCTGGGGCCCCAGGCCCTAGCCGCAGTCTCCGTAGGGTTTCCCGTCATCTTTGCTCTGGTGGCACTGATTATGGGAGCAGCGATGGCCATGACCACTTTGGTCTCCCAGTATTACGGCGCCAAAAGGCAGGACATGGTGGTAAAAACCATAGGAAACTCCCTGATTACTTTAACTGTCCTCGGCCTTATTGTCTCCGTCATCGGGGTAGTATACCGGGGGGAATTGCTTTCACTGATCAATACACCCCCTGACATCATGGAACAGGCTTCAGGGTATCTGGGCGTGTTCCTCAGCGGATTGATAGGTATGTTCTGGTATAACGGGATTAGTGCTATCCTACGGGGTTTAGGCGATTCGCGAACTCCTTTGAAATTTTTGGCGTATGCCACTGTGATTAACATCGTTCTCGACCCCCTCCTGATCTTTGGCCTGGGTCCTCTCCCGGCCATGGGTGTAAAAGGAGCTGCCCTGGCTACCGTTATTGCCCAGGGAATATCCTCACTACTGGCCTTAAGATATCTTTTTCAATCCTCCGGTCTGGTAACACTTAACAAAGAATTCTGGATTATAGACTGGTCCCTCATTGGTTTAATCTTTAAAATTGGTTTACCCGCAGGTCTTCAGCATACCCTTGTTTCCTTAAGCTCCTTAGCTGTAGGCGCTATGGTTAACCGTTTTGGCAGTACAGTAGTCGCCGGCTTTGGGGCTGCCGCCCGTATCGAACAGTTCGCCTTTATGCCTGCCATGAGTATCAGTTTGGCCGTCTCAGCCTTAGTAGGCCAAAACCTGGGAGCACAAAAAGAAGAACGGGTGAAGGATTCAGTAAAGTGGAGCGGTATTTTGGCCATTGCCATTAACTTTGTGGTCTCTTTGGCTATCCTTTTTATTCCTACCCTGCTCCTGGCCCCTTTTACCAAAGACACCGGGGTTTTAGAGGCTGGCGCCCTGTACCTGCGCTACCTGGGCTATGCCTATATACCCTTCGCCCTGATGTTTACCCTGGGAGGTGTTTTAAGGGGGGCAGGGGATACCGTCACTGCCATGCTGCTAACACTTATCTCCCTTTGGGTGATTAGAGTTCCTCTGGCCGCCTATCTCTCAGTCAATCCCTACCTGGGTGTAAAGGGAATCTGGCTAGCCATTGTCATCAGTATTTATACGGGATTAATTATCAATTATCTTTATTACCGCACGGGCAGGTGGAAAAAATTTGCCGTGGTGAAAGGTCCTGCCTTTGAGCAGGAGATAAGTGCTGAACCCGCCACAGAAAACTAACCATCTTCACCCCGGTTAGATTACAGATTCCGTAATATTTAATAATATGGTACAATCTTTACGGTTACTTATCTAACATCGTGGGGTGAGAATTATGAAGAAGCTTATTGGTTCCCTCCTCATCGTTCTTTTACTGTTTTCCATCCTCGGCTGTAGTAAAGCTGGGAATAATAAAAAGGTCTCTCTTAAGTTAGGCCTGCTGAGTATCGAAGATAACCTTCCCTTTTTTGTAGCGGAAAAGGAAGGTTTATTTGCCAAACACGGTATAGAGGTGCAATTAATCCCCTTCAACAGTGCCAGGGATAGAGATATTGCTCTGGAGGCCGGCGAAATACAAGGTGAATTGGCTGACCTCCTGGCGGCAGCTCTCTTTAAAAAAGGCGGAACTCCCGTTAAAGTTGTGTCCCTGGGCTTAGGAGCCACGCCCCAGGAAGGCCGTTTTGCCATTCTCTCCTCTCCCGGGAGCGGTATCACCACTCCCCAGCAATTAAAAGGCATACCTATCGCTATTTCTCAAAACACCATTATCCATTACCTGGCTGAAGAAATGTTAAAAGAAGTAGGTATTGCTCCCAGTGAGCTAAACTTTCAAAGTATTCCCGACATGAAAATCCGGCTGGATGCTTTGCTGGCCGGAAAAGACGTGAAAGCTGCTCTCTTACCGGACCCCTTGGCCACCCTGGCGGAAAAATCCGGCGCTGTCGTAGTAGTAGATGATGCTAAACTAAAGAATAACCTTTCCCAAACAGTAATCCTTTTCCGTGAAGATACCCTTAAGAAATATCCCGAATCCGTAAAAAGAATCCTCCAGGCTTATGAAGAAGCGGCAGGTAAATTAAACGAGTCCCCGGAAAAATATAAAGAATTAATTATCGAAAAAGCGCGTATTCCTAAACCATTGGAAAATTCCTACACCATCCCCAAATATTCACCCCTGGTTTTACCCACCAAGGCTATGGTGGAGAGGGTGATGAACTGGATGCAAAACAAAGGATTAATTGACAAAGCCTACAGTTATGAAGAGATTGTAGCCCCCGGTTATCTGCAAAGATAAATTGGGCTGAACACCTCGATTTCCGCTATCCGACATCCGACTTCCGACATTCAATATCAGATACCAAAAACCTGGTTACATCATGGGACACCTAAAGTGTCTCATTTTTGTTTTTCTAACACTGGCGAAGTAAAAATATGATACAATTTTAAGGTAAGCAAAATAACCAATCTCATTTTCCCATGTAGGGGGTAAAAGCTTGCTGTCATTAGATAACGTATCTCTCTCTTATCAACCCCATAATGGATTGGAAACAGAGGCGCTGCAGAATGTTAACCTCTCTTTCGTTCCCGGGGAACGCTGGGCTGTGATTGGTCCTTCAGGCTGCGGGAAAAGTTCTCTCCTCCTGCTCCTGGCAGGGCTCTTATCCCCCACTTCGGGAGAAATTAAGTTAAATAATAAGCCTTTCCAAAAACCACAGCCTGAAATAGCCCTCATCTTACAAGACCATGGTCTCTTTCCCTGGAAGACTGTCCTGGAAAACGCCATGCTGGGGCTCGTCTTACAAAAAGTACCCAAACCTGCTGCCAGGAAGAAAGCATTAGGCATCCTTACCTCTTTAGGCATCGGAGAGCAAAAAGACAAATATCCCACGCAGTTATCCGGCGGTCAAAGACAGCGTGTAGCCATCGCCAGAGCCCTGGCCCTGGAGCCTAAATACCTTTTAATGGACGAGCCTTTTTCCGCCCTGGACGCCCTGACACGGGAGCAGTTGCAGGCCATGGTCTTTGAGTTATGGAAATCCCTGGGGTTCACCATGATTTTAGTCACCCACAGCATCGAAGAAGCTGTCTTCTTAGGCGGCAAAATTGCCGTCTTCTCCCCTGCTCCGGGAAAAATCATAAAAATCCTTGATAATACTACTTCAGAAGAGCCCCTGTCCCGTAATTCCCCCGAATTTTACCGGCAGTGCTCCCGGGTACGCTCCCTTTTGGAAGGGGGGAACAAGCCAGGATCATGTTAGGAAAAATGCGCGATTATTTGTTAGCCCTGGTTGTCATCTTTGGCAGCTGGCACCTTGGTTCTTCAATCATGGCCAAGCCTTTTCTGCCTACTCCTCTGGCTGTAATCCAGGAGTTTTCTCTTCTGTTGATAAAAGGTCAACTCCTTTCCCATTTCCTAATCAGTTCTTACCGGGTCTTTTTAAGTCTCGCCATTTCTTTTTTGCTTGCTGTTCCCCTGGGTCTGGTCATGGGCAGAACCCCCGCCCTGGACAGGATAGCTGCCCCTGTCATCTACGTTTTATATCCTCTGCCCAAGAGTGTATTTTTACCCATTATCGTTGTGTTCCTGGGCCTGGGTAACTTGCCCAAAATCGTCCTGATTTGTTTGATTGTTTTCTTTCAAATTGTCGTTACCGCCCGTGATGCTGCCAGGAATATTCCCCTGCAAAGCCTGCTTTCCCTAAAATCTCTCCATGCCACCACCTGGCAGACCTACCGTCACCTGGTTTGGCCCTACTGCCTGCCCAAAATTTTGACCTCACTGCGGGTAAGCCTGGGTACGGCCATTGCTGTGCTTTTCCTGGCTGAAACCTTTGCTTCCACCGATGGGCTGGGCTATTTTATCCTGGATGCAATGGAAAGAAAAGAATACCCCGCAATGTATGCGGGAATCTTGGCCATGGGCTTACTGGGTGTTATCACGTACGCCCTTGTGGATTTAATTGAAAACCGTTTCTGTAAATGGACAAAGTATTAAAAAGCTCTCAACAGCCTGGTGAGAGCTTATTCTTTATCAATCATTTATTTGTGTTATTTTTAACGAGCCTTTAAGGCTTTTCTAAGGACTAAAATGAATAACAATATCCACAACTTCGGGCCTGTTTCCTACCCGGATGGGAGGCCCCCAGGTGCCGAACCCGGAAGAAACGATGACCTGGAGCTCCTCTTTACGGAGATAACCCCAATCCTTTTCGAAAATCCTCGAGGTAATTAACTGGTTAGGAAACAACTGTCCCCGATGGGTGTGGCCTGAGAGCTGCAGGTCCACCCCTTCTTTTTTGGCTTCTTCCAATTCCACAGGCTGGTGATTTAACAATATGATGGGCAGGGAATAGTCTATGCCTGTCATTACCTCAGCGAGACTCTTACGTTTTCTACCGCTAAAACGTTCACTGGCCCGCTCGTCCCGGCCCACTACATAAAAACTGTCTTCTACCTTGATATAGCTATCCCGGAGGACTTGGATTCCCGACTCCTCCAAATAGTGTATAGCCTCTTCCACTTTGCGGCCAATGTACTCATGGTTACCCAAAGCCGCAAATTTACCGTATTTGGGGTTGAGCCTGCGAAAAGTAGCCATCATATTCTGTTCAACAAAAAGCCCTACATTTTCATCAATCACATCACCCGGGAGCAAAATCAGGTCGGGATTAAGGGCATTAACTATTTCCACCATCTTCTCCAGCCGTCGGTTATCCATAATCTTGCCCAAATGAAGGTCGGAAACCATGACCACATGAAGCTTGTCTAGCTGCCCTGCCTTCTTGGGGATAGTAATATCGTAATGCACTACCTGGGGGTTCCGGGCATTCCAGAAGCCATAGCCCAGGATAACTATCACCAAAAGCAAGGCGGTCAGGCCAGCTGCCGGGGGGAATCCCTTTACGCCGCCAGGCCATAGTTTTAATACGTTCATTAGAGCCCTTATTAAATCCATGACCACCAAAATCTGAAGAAAATAAAACATGGCACCCAGCCAGTAAGACCCCACCAGGGATAACAGTGTACTTACACCGGCAGGGAGATATTTTTCCCCCATTCTTCCCATAAGATAAGACAAGGCTACGGACCAAAAAATTAGCCAGTAAAGCGAATGATTTAAAGAGACATAAAAACTAAGGGTTTGCCAGAGACGCCGACCGATGTAATAATTGAGGCACCCATAGACCAAGAGAATGATACTAAAAACAAAAAGAAACTGCCTCACAAAATACTCCTTTCTCTCCTTGCATGTTGCTCCTTTATATTTTAGCAAAAATTGCCTAGCAGTTCCCAAAGAAAAGGTAATACTAAGGGAACTTTTCTCCGCCTATTTCGTCTAAATTAAGAAAGCATCACCAACCTTTCATTTTAAACGTTAGCCGCTACCTGTTGAATGTTAACCGTAAACCGAATTTCGATTGGACGACTTCCGACCACCGATTACCGACATCGGATATCGGAAAGCGGATATCGGAAGTCGTAAAAAGAAATACATGCAGGAGGTACATCAATGAAAAAAAGACTTCTCACCTGTCTCTTACTATTTGTCTTCATCTTCGGCAACTTATTACCCCTGCCGGCCAAAGGCATCGACCCTGCATCCAACGCTTTTACCTTTATACATATTACCGATACCCATGTAGGTTCTGCCGTAGGTAACAAGAACACCCCCAAAGTCCTGCAAGAGCTGCTCAAAAGTTATCAAGATGCCGCTTTCCTGGTGCATGGGGGCGATCTTACCGAACTGGGGACCCCCGACCAGTATGCGTATTATAAAGAATTAATGGCTCCTTTTCAGATGCCCCTTTATCATACTCCCGGCAACCACGAAAGCCGCTGGATAGATGCCGGGAAGAGCTATTTTAAAAAGTATTTTGGTATGCCTTATCATTCCTGGAATTATCAAGGCATTCATTTTGTGGCTCTGGATTCCTCCATGGCCAACGGCCAGCACGGGCATTTTGAGAAACAGATGCTGGAGTGGCTGAAGGGAGACCTGGCTAAAACAGGTAAAACCACACCTGTCATCATCTTTACCCATCACCCTGTTTTTTACGACGAGGTCCATCCCGACAGCAAATTTATGGATAATGAATGGGATCTCTGGACAATTATTAAGGATTACAACGTCCCGGCCATTTTTACGGGTCATGGGCATAGAAGCGAAGTCTGGCGTGCAAACGGAACTGCTGTCTTTATGAGCGCCGCCGCTATGGATGCCGGTTTTAGTATTGTGGAAGTGGACAAGACCAGGCAGGAATTCACCGTCTACCGGGGAGTAGCCAACGAGCAGCCTATTAAAGAACTGCTGGCCCGGGTTCCTCTCACCAAACCCTCCACTATTCCCTCCTTGAAAGTTCTGTCTCCCGCCTGGAACCAAAGCCAAAAGGGCAGCTTTCTTTTAAAAGTATCCTTAGAAAACTGGAAAAGCTCTATTCCACCCCAGGTTGAATACCGGTTAGAGGATAATCGCTGGAAACCTCTAGACATGGTCGGCACCACCTATCAAAAAGAGATTGATTTAACAGAGGTGGACGATGGCATTAGGGCCATTTGGGTACGGGCAACGGCTGATGATGGCCAAATATATTTCTCGCGGATTCAGTTCAAAGTGCAAAAAGGCACCGGTCCCCAGATCCTGTGGGAGTTTAACGCCGGGGGCGGTATCCAGCATGCCCCGGCCTTAGGAAACAAATATTTATACATGGGGGACAACAGCGGTAAGTTGTATGCACTGGACCAAAAGACAGGCCGTAAGGTCTGGGAGTTTAAAACGGGAGGGGCCATCATCGGTTCCCCCTCCTATGCCAATGGTATGGTTTATATGGGTTCAGCCGATGGTAAGATCTATGCCATTAAAGCCATTGACGGCAAAAAAATCTGGGAATACAAGACAGGGGGGGCCGTCATTGCCCCGCCCTTAACAGCAAACGGCAGAGTTTATGTAGGTTCCAGCGACTACAATATGTACGCCCTGGATGGAAAGACAGGAACAGAGTTATGGCGCTTTGCCACAGGGAATACCATTGCCAGTCAAGCAACTTTGGCTGAGGATACTGTTTTCTTCGGGAGCTGGGACGGCAAATTTTATGCAGTGGATGCAGCCACAGGCCAAGAAAAGTGGAAAAAAGAGTTAGGCTCGCAAACTTATTATGCACCGGCAGCCAGCACACCCCTCTACCTTAACGGGAAAATCTATATCAGTACCCCCGGCGCTTACGTCTATGCTTTTAAAGCTCAAACAGGAGAAGTCGTGTGGGAGATCAAGGAATCTTCCGGCCTCTCTACACCCGTCCTCTTCAACGACGCCCTGTTATACGGCACTCTTGGCGGCCTTGTATATGCCCTGGACCCGGAAACGGGGGAGCGGGTATGGCAGGTGGAAAGCGGTTTGGCAAGCTACTCTCCCTCCCCCGTAGCCCAGGCGGGAGATGTGATCCTGCCGGGTATCATCGGTAAAGTCAGCGCCTTAAATACAGGGAATACCCCCCAAAGCTGGAGCATCAAACTTGGTGAAGCCTATCTTTTCTCTAACGGTGCAGTAAAGGACAACTTGTTATTCATCGGCTCCCTGGAAGGAAAACTTTACTGTCTTTCCACGCAACCCAGCGCCAAAGCGAAACCCTTTCCCCTCTTGACTGCCTTCAGCGATACGGGAAACCACTGGGCGAGAAGGGACCTAAACAAGTTACACAAACTGGCCCTGATCCGGGGATATGAGGATGGTTCTTTCAGGCCCGATGAGCAGGTAAGCCGGGCACAAATGGCCTCTATTCTCAGCCGATACTTACAATACGAACAACCCTCTCCCGGTTATAAAACAACCTTCAACGACATCAGCAAGCACTGGGCGGCTCAAGCCATTGCGGCCATGCAGGAAAAGGGCATTGCCGGCGGCTATAAAGATGCCAGGGGTAACGTGCTCTTCAAACCCGATAGTAAGATGAAGCGCGGCGAGGCCATTGTCATGCTGGCCAGGGCCCTCAACCTCACCAAGCCTTCTGCCGGTTTTGTTTCCAAATTCAATGATATCAGCAGCTACTGGGCCAAGGACGCCGTCATGGCCCTGGAAGAAAAGGGCATCATTGGCGGCTATACGGAAAACGGCAAATACCTCTTTAAGCCCGAGAAGGAAATCAGCCGGGCGGAAATCGGGGTGCTGCTGGTACGGATCGTGGAAAGCAATATTAAGCAGTAAAAAGGGGAACAGAAAAACCCGAGGCTTTCATTTGGATATATGGGCACAGCATAGGGAGATGATTTAACAGTAAAGCCTTTATAATGCTGATGAGAAGCCCGGCCCTCTCCCGGTCGTATTTCCTCAATAACGACGGCTTCGCGCATCTAATTTACACCCCATTTTTATGGCTTGACTTGCTTGGAAATAACCCTGAAAACCACATCCTTTTACCTTAAATGTATATTCTCCTATGCGTACCGTAACTAATAACTTAATATGAAGGTGCCAGGCACCAACCAACTAAGTTATGCTTCCTGAATAATACAACGGCCCTTCCCTCAGGGAAGAGCCATCACTGTATCAAATCTTCTCAATCCTCACGGCACAGATTTTCAGCTCGGGAATCTTGCAGCTTTTATCCAGAGCCCTGTTAGTCAAAACGTTGGCTGCCCCTTGGGCGTAATGGAAGGGCATAAAGATCACATCCTCTTTCACTTTCTCCGCAACTTTAGCCTTTGTGGTAATAGCACCTCTCCGGGACACAACTTTCACTATTTCCCCGTCGCTAATACCTAATTTATCCGCCGTTGTGGGGTGTACCTCCATGTAGCTTTCGGGAGCGATTTCATTTAGTCCTGTCACCCTTCCCGTCATGGTCCTGGTGTGATACTGGTAAAGAATCCGGCCCGTGGTCAAAAGATAAGGATACTCAACGTCGGTTTCCTCGGCGGGTCCCTGGTAGACCACTGGCATAAAGAGCCCTTTACCCCTGGTAAACCGGCCTTGATGCAGGAATTTGGTGCCCGGGTGGTCTTTGCTGGGACAAGGCCACTGGAGACCTTGTTGTTCAATACGGTAGTAATTTATGCCTCCATACTGGGGTGTTACCCTTGTGATTTCCTCCATGATTTCATAGGGGTGACGGTATTTCACCTCATACCCTAGCCTGTTCATCAATTCCGTGATAATGATCCAGTCCGGTTTGGCTTCTCCTACAGGCTCCACAGCCTTTCTAACCCTCTGCACCCTCCGCTCCGTATTGGTAAAAGTACCATCCTTTTCTACGGCGGAAGCGGCCGGTAACACTACATGGGCAAATTCCGCCGTTTCCGTGAGGAAAATATCTTGAACCACCAGGAAATCCACACTGGAAAGGGCTTTCTTGACATGATTGAGGTCAGGGTCGGAAACCATGGGATTTTCGCCCATGATATAAAGGAATTTAATGTTGCCAGCCTCGGCGGCATCGAGAATTTCGGGCAGCGTTAGCCCTTGCTCATGGGGCAGCTTTACTCCCCAGGCCTTTTCAAACTTTTCCACTATTTCCGGTACATCCACTCTCTGGTAGCCGGGAAAGACATTGGGCAAAGCCCCCATATCACAAGCTCCCTGGACATTGTTCTGACCCCGGAGAGGGTTAACGCCTGCTCCTTCCTTACCGATGTGTCCGCATAATAGAGCCAGATTGGAGATGGCCATGACATGCTCGGTCCCCGCACTGTGCTGGGTGACACCCATGGCATAATAAATGCTGGCTTTGGCCGCCCTGGCATACAGCCTGGCCGCCTTCCGGATATCCTCAGCCTCTACCCCACATATTTCGGCAGCCTTTTCCGGAGTAAAACCGGTTAGGGCTTTTTTAAACTCTGCAAAATTTTCCGTCCGTTCATCGATATAAGTCTGGTCCTGCAGTCCTTCTTCCAGGATAACGTGCATCATCCCGTTCATTAAAGCCACATTGGTGCCGGGTTTGATTTGCAGGAATATTTCGGCATCCCTGGCCAAGTCTATTTTTCGCGGCTCTGCCACAATGAGCCTGGCACCATGATACCGTACGGCCTGCCTGATCTTGGAACCGATGACAGGGTGTGTTTCCGTAGTATTAGACCCGGTAACAAAGATGACATCAGCGGCTGTAACCTCTTCAATGCTGTTGGTCATGGCACCGCTCCCCAGGGTAGCGGCCAGACCGGCTACCGTAGAGGCATGACACAGCCGGGCGCAGTGGTCAATATTGTTGGTGCCGATGACAGCTCTAAATAATTTTTGCATTAAATAGTTCTCTTCATTGGTACACCTGGCTGAAGAAAGCCCGGCCAGGGCATCACTGCCATATTGCTCTTTAGTTTCCTTAATTTTAGACGCAATAAGTTCATAGGCTTCTTCCCAGGTTGCCTCCGTTAACTTCCCCTCTTTCCTGATCAAAGGCTTTTTCAGCCTGTCAGGATGGTGAACGAAAGAAAAACCAAACCTCCCCTTGACGCACAAGAGTCCCTCATTGGGTGGTTCATTGAGCGGCAGGACTTCCATAATTCTGTTGTTTTTCACACGGAGTTCCAATTGACAGCCCACGCCACAGTAAGGACAGGTGGTCTTAACCCCCGTAGTCTCGTAAAAGCTAAATTTTTCTTTCCTCTTGGGCATGAGCGCTCCCACTGGACAAGCAGCTACACAGTTGCCGCATGAAACACAGGCTGAGTTCTTAATATCCTTTTCAAAGGGAGGTGTAATGTGAGTAGTAAATCCCCTGTCGGCCACGCTTAAAGCATCAGTACACTGGAGCTGGGAGCAAACCATTACACATTTACGGCAAAGTATACATTTGTTAAGGTCTACATAGTAAAAAGGATTGGAATCATCTATTTTGTACTTATTTTTTTCCCCATCATAAGCAGACTGGTTCACATCATATTTACTGCATAAAGCCTGTAGTGAACACCTGCCTGCTTTCTCACAGACCAGGCAATCACCTTCATGGGTGGAAAGAAGCAGCTTAAGGATTTCTCTTCTCGCTTCTACTACAGCAGCACTTTCCGTCCATACTTTCATTCCTTCTGCCACAGGAGTAGAACAACCTGTCTGCAGGCTCCTGGCTCCTTCCACTTCTACAACACATATACGGCAGGAGCCATGGGCCTTGAGACGCGGATCGTGACAGAGTGTGGGGATTTCAATGCCTATACTCCTGGCAGCTTCCAGGATAGTTAACCCTTCCCTAACCTGCGCAATTTGCCCGTTAATTGTTAAAGTTACCATCAGTTTCCCCCTCAGCTCAATCATAGTACAGACTGAAAATTATATAAATTAATAAACAGTATAGCAGACAACTTTCTAACATTCAAATCATTGATCCTAGATGTTTAAAGCTTCCGTCACCAGCATAAAATGTATTTAATTAGTCTTATTTTTGTTTTTAAAGGTGGCGAAAAGATTTATGTTCAAAAACAGAACCCATGCCGGTTCCCTGCTGATGCCTTTGCTTCAGGACCTACAGCTTAAAAACCCACTGGTCATCGGCATTCCCCGGGGTGGTGTCGAAGTAGCTTCTCCCATTGCCCGGGGAATCCAAGCACCACTTTATGTGATTATCCCCCGTAAAATAGGCGCTCCCTTTAATCCCGAATACGCTGTAGGAGCAGTAGCACCTGATGGAACAGTTTCCTACGACGAAACTCTTTTAAACTATTTAGGCCTCATACCACAGGACATGGAAAAAGTGATCCAACGAGAAAAGCAGGAAATCGCCAAACGTACTCATCTCTATGGTAAATGGGGTACTCTTCCGGATTTGAAAAACTACATGGTAATTCTGGTAGATGACGGTATTGCCACAGGCTACACCGTAAAGGCCGCCCTCTCCTCTTTGAGGAAGCAGACTACAAATCCTATCATTCTGGCCGTCCCTGTCTTGCCCGAAGATGTAGTTTCCTCTTTTGAATCCCTGGTTGACAAACTCATTTATTTACACGCTCCCATTGATTTTAGAGCTGTCGGTCAATTCTATGAAGACTTTTCGGAAATATCCCATGAAGCCGTACTTAATATATTGGAGGAGACTAATAAAAAAGTGACGTGTCACGAGTAGCGAGTCGCGAGTATTTTCTCAGTATTTTTTAGGTCCACTCGGCACTCGTTACTAGGGTACTCGGTACTTATTGTGAACAGTGTCCGGTGATCAGTAACCTGGGACAACCTGTCCCAATCGGCTGATTCCAATATACATATATGTGCAAGAATATATTATATCATCTTAAAAAATGTTAAAGCGACACACCTGGTGTCATTTTCCATTGAAATATCTAGTTACTGTAATATAATAGTTAGGGGTTCTCAAGTATGTGATATGAATAATAAATTCACTAATAGTCATGCTTAGCCATACATAATGCAAATTTATTGTTTTTGAAGAATATTTATGAATATTAAGAGTTTACCAATTATTTTATGAAGAAGTTCTTTTACCAAGAAGGAAATACCATGTACATATTGAATTAATACCTGGTTATATTTCTTTACTCATATTTAGGCTTTCTTTAAATTTTCTTTAATAATAAATAATTATTGGAGGATGGTTTAATGTTCAAATTTATACTCAACAGGTTAGCGACATCAGCGATCACCATTTTCCTTATCGTCACCATCACTTTTGTATTGATGCATGCCATACCCGGTGGCCCCTTTACCCGGGAGAAAGCCCTCCCTCCCGAAGTGCAGAAACAAATTGAAGAAAAATACCATCTCAACGACCCACTCTGGAAACAGTATACAGATTATTTAGTAAGTTTAGCCAAAGGTGATTTAGGCCCCTCTTTTAAATACCCCGGTCTTACGGTAAACGACATCATCAAAAAAGGCTTTCCTGTTTCTGCCCAGCTTGGTTTAATCACCCTAGTTATCATGCTGGTGGTAGGTATCCCGGCAGGGATCATTTCCGCCCTGAGGCAAAACAAGTGGCAGGACCACCTGGCCATGTTCCTGGCCACCATCGGTGTGGCCATACCCAACTTCGTAGTGGCTACCCTCCTCATCTATATCTTTGGTGTGAAACTGGGGTGGCTCCCCACTTCCCGCTGGGTTTCCTGGAAAAGCACCATTATGCCGGCCATAGCCCTGGCAGGTTATTCCACAGCCTACATTGCCCGTTTGACCCGCTCCAGCTTTTTAGAAATTATCCAGCAGGACTATATCCGGACAGCCCGGGCCAAAGGTTTGCCCGAACGTGTCGTTATTTATAAACATGCTTTAAAGAACGCCCTGATCCCTATCATCACTTACCTGGGACCTGTGATTGCCACACTCTTGACCGGTACCTTTGTCATTGAAAAGATTTTTGCCATTCCCGGCCTGGGACAACACTTCGTCACCAGTATCGGGAACAGGGATTACACCGTTATCCTTGGTACCACCGTTTTTTACGCCACTTTTATGGTTCTTATGAACCTACTCGTTGACATCATTTATGGGTTTATCGACCCCCGTATCCGCATTGGTAAATAGGGAGGAGGTAGAGAGAATGGCAAATTTACAGCTTTCCAAGATCAGTCCTGAAAAATTCAGTCCCCTGCCCGCCAGCCAGAAAAGAACCAACGAAATTGTCAGACCTACGGTGACTTACTGGCAAGATGCCTGGCGGAGACTGAAGGAGAACAAAATGGCCATGCTGGGTCTTTATACCATTATCTTTATCATCCTGCTGGCTATCTTTGGTCCCATGTTCTCGAAATTCTCCTACTCCGACCAGTTCCTGGATAAACAAGGGTTACCCCCCAACAGCGAATTCTGGTTCGGTACCGATACCCTGGGTCGTGATATGTTTGTCCGCGTCCTCTACGGCGCCAGGATTTCCCTGGCCGTGGGTTTCGTGGCCAGCTTCATCAACCTTACCCTAGGAGTTTTATACGGCGGTATTTCCGGTTTGGTTGGCGGAAGAATTGACAACATCATGATGCGGATTGTTGACATCTTTTACTCGGTGCCCCTGGTCTTGTACGTAATCCTCCTAATGGTGGTTGTGGGGCCAGGTTTAAAAAGTATCTTTATTGCCCTGGGCGCTGTTTACTGGTTGGAAATGGCCCGGATCGTGAGGGGGCAGGTCCTTAGCCTGAAAGAACAGGAATTCGTACTAGCGGCACGGACCCTGGGCGCCAATAATGTGCGCATCTTATTACGGCATCTCATCCCCAACTGTATGGGCCCCATTATCATCACCGTAACCAACAGCATTCCCCGGGCTATTTTTACGGAAGCCTTCCTGAGCTTTATCGGCCTCGGTGTCTCTGCCCCTATGGCCAGCTGGGGTATGTTAGCTTCCGACGCTGTGCCAGCCATCAGATCCTATCCCCATATACTTTTCTTTCCCGCTCTGGCTATCTCCATCACCATGCTGGCTTTCAATTTTTTTGGAGATGGCCTGCGAGACGCCCTAGATCCTCGTCTGAGAAAGTAGGAGGAAGAGAATGAAAAACATCTTAGAAATCGAGAACCTGCAGACATCTTTCTTTACCCATGTGGGTGAAGTTAAAGCCGTCGGTGGCGTTAGCTTTCAGGTAGGGGTGGGTGAAGCTATCGGTATTGTTGGCGAATCAGGTAGCGGTAAAAGTGTTACCTCCATGTCCATCATGAGGCTGTTGAGCTACCCGGGCCGGATTATCGGCGGCTCTATTTACTTCAAAGGTAAGGACCTGGTTAAGTTGTCAGAACGGGAAATGCAGAAGATCCGGGGTAATGAAATCAGTATGATTTTCCAGGACCCCATGACTTCCCTGAACCCCGTCTTTACTGTGGGCAACCAGATCATGGAACCTCTGATGCGCCACCAGCAACTAAGCCGTAAGGAAGCCAAAGCCAAGGCCATTGAGATGCTGCGCTTAGTGGGTATACCCAGCCCGGAAAAAAGGGCAGCCCAGTATCCCCACGAGTTTAGCGGCGGTATGAGACAGCGGGCCATGATCGCCATGGCTTTAAGCTGCCAGCCCAAACTTCTTATCGCCGACGAGCCAACAACAGCCCTGGATGTTACCATCCAGGCCCAAATCATGGAGTTGATGAAAGAACTGAAAGAAAAAATCAATACCTCCATTATTTTAATCACCCATGACCTGGGCGTGGTGGCTGAGATCTGCAGCAGGATTATCGTCATGTACGCCGGTATCATCGTCGAACAAGGAACCAGGGAGGATATTTTCTACAATCCCAAGCATCCCTATACCTGGGGACTCTTAAAATCTATCCCCCATATCGAAACAGAAAAGAAGGAACGTCTCATTCCCATTGACGGTCAACCCCCTGATCTACTTAAACCACCCGCAGGTTGTCCTTTTTACCCGCGCTGTGAACATGCCATGGAAATCTGTGTGGAGCAGCGCCCCCTATATACGGATCTGTCTCCTGTCCATAAGGCTGCCTGCTGGCTTCTGCACCCCAATTCACCCAAGGTTGAAAGGGGGAACTAAGCGTGTCCGAAGGTAAAGTTTTATTGGAAGTAAACAATCTTAAAAAATACTTTGAGATGACCAATGGCTTCTTCGGTAGAGAAAAAACCGTACTCAAAGCCGTAGATGATGTAAGTCTTTACATTAAGAAGGGGGAGACCCTGGGATTAGTGGGTGAGAGCGGCTGCGGTAAGACCACCATCGGCCGCACCATCATCAAGCTGTATGAAGCCACCGACGGAAGGATTATTTTTGACGGAAAAGATATTACCCATCTCTCCCAGACGGAAATGCTCCCTTACCGTAAGAGAATGCAGATGATTTTCCAGGACCCTTATGCCTCCCTTAACTCCAGGATGACTGTGGGTGACATCATTGGTGAACCCCTGGACATCCATGATATCGCCAGGGGACAAGAGCGTAAAGAAATCATTCAGGAACTCCTGCGTAAAGTTGGTCTTAACTCTGAGCATGCCAACAGGTACCCCCACGAATTCAGCGGCGGTCAAAGGCAGCGGATTGGTATCGCCCGCGCTCTGGCGGTACAGCCCGAATTTATTATCTGTGATGAGCCTATATCCGCCCTGGACGTATCCATCCAGGCCCAGGTGGTAAACCTGCTGGAGGATTTGCAGAATGACCTGGGTTTGACCTACCTCTTCATTGCCCATGACCTGTCCATGGTGAAGCATATCTCCAACCGGGTGGGTGTCATGTACCTGGGCAAACTGGCTGAATTGACCAGTAGTCGAGAGCTGTATAAAAGGCCTTTACATCCCTACACCAAGGCTTTGTTATCAGCCATACCCGTTCCCGACCCTAAAACAGCGGATAGGAAACAGCGGATTATCCTGGAAGGTGACGTACCAAGCCCTATGAATCCTCCCAGCGGGTGCCGTTTTAGGACAAGATGCCTTTATGCCGAGGCCATCTGCGGTGAAACAGTACCCGAGCTGCGAGAAGTAGCTTCCGGTCACTGGGTGGCTTGCCACTTAGTCCATAAAATTAATTAAGGTTGTGGGGGTGCAGAAAGAGGTAAAAGAGTTGTTTGGCGAAGTGAAGTGGTGTCAATCACAAATCCAAATTATGGGAGGTAGAACTGATGAAGAACAAGCTAGTAGTTTTTGTGCTGGTCCTTTCTCTCATGGTCACTTTAGTAGCCGGCTGCGGCAGTGACAAGAAACCCCAGGCTGAAGCTCCTAAAGAGCAGCCGAAATCCCAGGTTCAAGGCAAATTTATTAGACATAACCACGGCCAGGAACCTGAAACCATTGATCCTGCTCTTAACACAACCGTTAACGGCGGTACCATCATTCTCTCTGCTTTTGAAGGTTTAACAACTTTAGATGAAAACGATAACCCAGCCCCTGGCGTAGCTGAAAAGTGGGATATCTCCCCCGACAAGACCAAATACACCTTCTACTTACGGAAAAACGCCAAATGGTCTGATGGTAAGCCTGTAACTGCCAATGACTTCTACTATGCCTGGAAGCGGGCTTTAAATCCAAAGACTGCTGCCGAATATGCTTACCAGCTTTTCTACATCAAGAATGCCGAAGAGTTCAACTCTGATAAGACTGGTAAGGTCAATTTCGAGGATGTAGGTATTAAGGTTAAAGATGACTACACCCTGGAAGTCCAATTAAAATCACCCACTCCTTTCTGGCTCAAACTGACAGCCTTCCCCACCCTGGCTCCTGTTCGGGAAGACATTATTACCAAGTACGGTGACAAGTGGGCCCTCTCCCCTGAATCCTATATTGGTAACGGTCCTTTCAAGATGGTAGAGTGGAAATCCAAGGACATGATGAAGTTCGTGAAGAACGAACACTACTGGAACAAAGATGCCATCAAGATTGACGGCTATATTGAAACCTTCATCGCTGAGGCCAGCACCATGCTGTCTGCTTTCGAAGCAGGCGAAGTGGATGTCATCGATGAAGTACCTCTCGAAGAGATCCCCAGGCTGAAGAAGGAATCCAAAGAATTTAAGATTCTTCCCCAGTTAGGCACTTACTACTACTGCTTCAACGTCAAGAAAGCTCCTTTCAATAACTTGAAAGTTAGAAAAGCTTTTGCCCTAGCCATTGACAGGGAAGATATCGTTGATAAAGTTAGAAAATCAGGTATTCCTGCTACGGCCTTCGTTCCCCCCGGGGTACCCGATGCCGAACCCGGCAAGGACTTCCGTACCGTTGGCGGCGCCTTCTTCCCCATCAAGGCTCAGCCGGAAGAAGCTAAGAAGCTCTTAGCTGAAGCAGGATATCCTGAAGGTAAAGGCTTACCCCCCATTACTCTTATTTACAACACCAACGAAGGTCACAAAAAAATTGCCGAAGCTGCCCTGGAAATGTTCAAGAAGAACTTGGGCATTAGCAATATCACCCTCACTAACCAGGAGTGGGCTGTCTTCGTGAACACCAGGCAAAAAGGTGACTTCCAGATTGCCAGACACGGCTGGCTGGGCGACTATAACGACCCCATGACCTTCATCGACCTCTTTACAACCGGCAACGGTAACAATGATGCCCAGTGGAGCAACAAGGAATTTGACAAGTTAATCCAGAAAGCAAGATTAGCAGCTAATGAAAAAGAACGCATGGAGATTCTCCACAAAGCCGAAAAACTCTTCCTGGATGATGTGATCATGATTCCTATTTTCCACTACACCGAAAACACCATGATTAAGTCTTACATCAAGAACCTGCACAAGTCTCCTCTCGGCTTCACCTACTTTGATAAGGCTGAAATTGTGAAGTAATTTAGACACAACCCGCTTCCCGTTACCCGTTATAGGGAAGGAAACCGAGATAAATAATAACCGAACCCCCCTGGACACATTTTTCAGGGGGGTTTTACTTTAGATTTATTTTTACGTATTTACATTTCTTGATATCCAGCTGCTGCAGGAATTATAATAAAATAAATGTTTCTTTTTGTTGCTAGGGGGTTTTTATGGATATATATACAAAAACCGCAGAGAGACTTAAAGCCATGGCTGAGCCCACACGCTTAAAAATCCTGAAAATGTTATCCCAGGAAGAGATGTGTGTCTGTGAAATCATTGAAGGCCTGCATCTAAGCCAGCCTGCGGTGTCCCATCATTTAAAAATTCTCCGTCAGGCAGAGCTGATTAATGACCGCAAAGAAGGCAAATGGACTTTTTATTCCCTCAACAGGGAGGAATGTCATCATTTGCTGGAGGATTTACAGCATGATTACCTACAGGACCATCCGGCCAGAGAAAAACATGCTCCCAGCATCTGCTGTAACATTGATACTTCCACTTTAGAAGAAATTTAGCCTTGTAAAACACCCAGGATGCCAAAGACGGCCCCTATGACCAGGTTCCCGGTAACAGAGGCCACTACGGCCGCCGGCAGGGCCTTTCATAAAATACTGGACTGCAAATCCCGGTGGGGTGCAGGGATGACCAGTTGATCCACCAGCATTCCCGCATCCTGGGCAATTTGGCTTGCCGCTGCCACCGCTGTTTTCACGGCACCCACATCCCCAGTAAGGGAAACAAGGGCTTTGCCCCCCATACCGCGGGCTAATCTAACCTCAATGAGCTGGACGTAGGCCGATTTGACTGCCGCATCCGCCGCCATGATAGCCGCAGCCACAGAATAGGTTTCCACTATGCCTAAAGCGCCCAGTTCTTTAACCTGGCTCGTGGCGCACAGGGCAGGAAAGACATTTTCATTGACATTAGGAATGACATATTTGTCTATGACTGCTCCAGGACTAATTTGACTACCGCTCTCTACCGCATTCTTTACCGCTCCCACATCACCGGCCACGATAATCATAAACTTTCCGGGGCAGACAGGTGTAGCTTGCAGAAGTTCCACATGGCTTGCTTTCAGCATGGTATCGGCCGCTAAAATGCCCTGCGTAATATTTTTAATTTCCAGTATGCCAATGGCTTTTTTCATCACTTTCACCAACTTTACAGCCTTTTGATGGTTATAGACGAGGTAACGGACTCCACAATCCCTCTAATACTGGCATGAAGATTGGCCCCTACGGCATTATGGTCCGGTATGGTTCCGATCAACTGTCCCCTATCCACTTTCTCTCCTGCCTGGACTACGGGCCTTGCCGGCTGGCCCAGGTGCTGCTGCAAAGGAAGTATAACTTCCTGGGGATTCACCTCTATCTCAAGCAAAGGGGCCGGGACATTATAGGCTTCCAGGCCCAGGCGGGCAATTAACCTGTTGCTAGGGATTTTATGCCAGCCCCTGGAGGCTTCCGGTTTTAGTTCGTTGCGTCCGTGGGGGTTTCTGATACCGGCCTTACCCATTTCCTGTTTTAACATGCTGTTGAGCTGCCGGGGAGATAAACCCATGGGACAGGCAAACTTATCACAGGCCCCGCATTCGGAACAGAGAAAAGCCTGGGTAAGCTCCTTGGTCAAAGAACCAGCACCAAGGGCCCGCATAATCTTATGAGGCTCCAGCCCATGGCCTAAAAGATAACGGGGACAAAGATCAGTACAAATCCGGCACTGGCAGCAGGCAGCCCTGGCCCTTAAAATGTTTAGCCGCACACTCTCGTTTTTATGCTGGAGCAAGGGATGGTGGACAGGTAAGACAATGACGCCGCCCGTAGTCTTGGTTACCACATCCCCGGCAGCCACTGCTTTACCCATCATGGGGCCGCCCTCGATTATTCCATATTTTTCTATTAACGATCCCCCCGCCAATTCCAGTAAAGCGCTAATCCTGGTTCCGAGAGGAACGGAGGCAGTCAGGGGTTTTCTCACAGCCCCTGTAACAGTAACGAATTTATGGGTTACGGGCACACCCCGGACAGCCCCTAATACATTGAGCAGGGTTTCCACATTGATCACCACACAACCCACTTTCAGGGGAATCCCGCCCTCCGGTACAATACGGCCTGTGACTTCATGGACCAGTACGTGTTCATCACCTGCGGGATAAAAATCATCCAATAAATGAATCCCGTATACTCCTTCCCTGGGCTGGCAACTCTCCAGGGCGGCGCGCGCCTGTTCATATTTTATCTTAAGGGCGATAATCCCCTTCCGTGCCCCTGTATGCTCAACAACCAGCCGGAGAGCCTGCCAGAGTTCCTGGGCATATTTAGCCAGCATTTGCTGGTTTGCCCTTAATAAGGGCTCGCATTCCGCTCCGTTCACCAGGACATATTCCACACGGGCATTGAGCTTGATGTGGGTGGGAAACCCAGCCCCGCCTGCGCCTACCACTCCGGCCTCTTTAACCTGTGCTAGCAAATCAGTCATACTTGTTCACACCTTTACGCATTATACAATGGATAAGGCATCAACCAGGACACATCTCCTCTGCCTGGTAAAGGTCCGGGCCGAGGTAAGCCCTTCGCCCGTGGGCCCTGCAATAGTGAAGGTGGTAAAGCCTTCGCCTCCAACGCCTATACCGGCATAAGAAGGAGCATTCTTTACAAAGATGGTGGTCTGAATGGCTTTAGCGAAACGGGTCATATGATCCACATTCTTGGAATGCATAATGGCCGTATGCCTATTTCCATGCTCCACCTTGACAGCCAGGGCTATAGCTTCATCAATGTTTTTGACCTGTACCAGCGGTAAGATAGGCATCATCAGCTCTACCATGACAAAAGGATGGTGGGCCTCGACTAGAGCCACAATCCCCCGGATCTCCTCACCTGCCCGGATACCGATTTTCTCCAGGATATACCTGGCATCCTTACCCACATACTGCTTACTGGGCACATATTTGCTCTTACCGGGTTCAACTATTTTTTCCTGGAGGACCAGCTTTTCTAAGTCTCTCAGGTGCGTCCCCTGTATGAGGTAAGCGCCATGTTTCTGCATGTTGGCCAGGAGCAGATCGGCCACACTTCCCACCACAATGATAGACTTTTCGGCAATACAGGGTAAGTTGTTATCAAAAGTCCCGCCATCGACAATGTCTTTGGCCGCCTTCTCGATATCTGCCGTCTCATCAACGACCACGGGGGGATTACCTGCGCCAGCGCCAATGGCTTTTTTCCCCGAGCTCAGCACAGCCCTGACCACATCGGGGCCTCCCGTGGCTACCAGCAGGTTAACCTTGGGATGGTTCATGAGCTCCTGGACCGCTTTCAGACTGGGTTCTTTGATGGTACAGAGGATGTCTTGGGGGCCTCCCCTGGAGATGATGGCTTTATTCAGGATCTCCACCGTTTTTAAAGAAGTATCCCGGGCGCTGGGATGGGGGCAGAAGACTACGGAATTGCCCGCAGCAATCATGCCGATACTGTTGTTGATGATGGTGGCGGCCGGGTTTGTCACCGGGGTAATCGCCCCAATGACCCCAAAAGGCGCCATTTCTACGATAGTTAACCCTCTATCGCCTGTGTAAGCCTCTGTTTTTAAATCTTCTGTTCCCGGCGTTTTCAGGGCTGCGAGCCTATTTTTTATGATTTTGTCGGCGACCCGCCCCATGCCCGTTTCTTTCACCGCCATTTCCGCCAGAAATTCGGCATGGGCTAGGGCCGCTTCCCGCATAGCTGTAATAAATTCTGCCCTTTTTTCTAAGGAAAAGGTCATCAATTGTTTTTGCGCAAGGGAAGCGTCCTCCACCGCCCTGACAATACAATCGAACACGCCGTAGGCGTTAGGAGAAGAAGTCCCACTGCTTTTCAACACTTCCTTTACAACTGCAGCCACAAGCTTTTCCATCTCTACATTGGCCAGGTTCATTTTATTCCTCCTTCCAACAGCCCCAGCGCCTTGGCCAGGGCCGCTTCGGCAACCTGCATATCCTGTTTCACGGTACCGCCTGAAACTCCCAGTCCGCCTATGAGCTCACCATTTTGATAGATGGGATAACCGCCGCCAAAAATAACAATCCTGCCCCTGTTGGTGGCCTCAATGCCATAAAGAGGCTGGCCGGGCAAAGACAAACCTGCCAATTGGTGGGTGGGAAGCTTGACGGCCACCGCCGTATAGGCCTTGTTCACGGCAATGTCGATACTGGCCAGTAAGGCTTCATCCATGCGGTGGACGAGGACCAGGTTCCCGCCTTGATCCACCACAGCCATGACCATAGGCACACCTAGGGATTGGGCGGCTTCTTCAGCAGCCTGGGCCAGTTCTTTGGCTAAGGCCAGTGTTTTATTTTCCAATATACCTGACATTTTTTTGATCACCTCCCTGGTAACCTGCTTAATGAAGGCTTCGTGTTCATCGACACGGGCCATGACAAAGAGTAAGTCGGATAATCTATTCAAATACTTCAAGACAAAAGGATTTACGGCTTCTTCCCTGGCCAAGGCGGTACACAGGCGTTCCGCCCGGCGCACTATGGTCCTGGCCAGGTCAAAAGCGCCTGCCGCTGCCGTTCCCCCCGGAAGCACAAACCCTTTTTGTTTAGGCTTCTTTACTTCCAACTGGTCGATTAACTCTTCCAGCCTGGTCACATCTTCCTCCCCCACAGGTGTAACCGGAACCGTGCTGCCCTCAGCCCGGGCCAGGTCAGCCCCCACCACCAAAAGCCGTTCTTGAATTTCCCGGGCAATGTCCTGCAAAAAAGGGAGGGAGCAGAGACTTCCGGCCAGCCCTAAAGCCGAATTTGCTTCATCTACCGTCCCGTAAGTCTCCACTCTGGGATGATCCTTTTTAACGCGCTTCCCGCCTAAAAGGCTGGTCTGTCCTGCATCTCCGGTCCGAGTGTAAATTTTCACCAAGCGTTCCACCTCCTGGGCCTTTAACCCTGGTGCAGTTCCATGGCGTCCACTATCCCCACCACAGCCGCATCGGCCACGGTGTGGGCTTTAGTGGCATTACGTGCGGAACTGCCTGTGGCTACCAGGACAGTTTCTCCCGCCCCTGCCCCGATGGCATCCACAGCAATAATGGGACCACCTGTTTTTTGCCCCGGTAATAACTCCAGGGGCTGGATTATCAGTAATTTGCTGCCCACCAGGGTCTCATCCTTTTGGGTAGCCACCACATTGCCAATGACTTTAGCAATAAACATCTTTTCACGTCCCTTCCCCGATAAACAACTACTCATGGTAAATAACCAGACCATGAGACTGGATCAGGTCCTGGGCTAAGGGGGTCAGTATAGCGTTGGCAGGAACCCGTAAACTTCCTTGCCGGATGACCTCCTGGGTGATATCCTCCTGGGTGATAACCTCTCTTTTTCCTCCTCCTGCCGGTTTAACCGGCTCTCCGGAGAACGCGAGGGCCCTAGCCCGCTCTGCCAGCTGGCTCACGTCCACTACCTCGATGCCTAAAACCTCCAGTTTTTTTAAATACTCGTTGGCCAACTGCAAGAGCCCCGGGCTGCACCTGTACATACTGAGGCTTTTTCTTTCCTGGTCCTGGAGATTGGCTGCGTTTTTAGCCGCCACCACCGGGGTGCCCGACATCAGGCAGTGCATCACAATATTCAAGATAAGGGTATCAGAGATGCCCACCGCCAGTTTGGCCAGGCTGTTAAAGGTAAGTACGGGAACCGTCACAATCCCTACACCATCCAGTAACTTGTGCAGGGAAACCCTGTTACCCTCTTTAATGACCGGTAGGTCGGAGAAACTGCCAAAGATTTGCTCATCGGGATAAATTTCTGAAGCTGTTCGGGAAAGGACCACTTGAACTTGGGCCCATTGGGCCAGTCTTTCCATTTCCCGGAGGCTTTGCTTAAAACCAATACTTCCACCTGTAAAGAGAGCCAGGAGCCGGGGACGAGAAGAATGGGTTTCCCTACTTCCCTCCTCAGCCTGAAGCTGCTTAAGTACCTCCCGGGTGATAATTTTTACCAAATGATCTATATCCACAGCAGTCAACTCCCTTCCTGCCGTAACAGTAAGATCCCGGTATCGCCGTTTCGCACCCCTGCAGCATTGGCTTCATCCGTATCAATGTGCATCTCCAAACGGTAATTTTCATTAACCCTTGCCAGCACGTTGTCAAAAACCAGGGCCCGGTCACCCTGGATTTTTACCGCAAGCCTGTCACCATCCCGTATCCCCATTCTTTCAGCATCGGCAGGATGAAAGTGGATATGCCGGGCGGCACAGATCACACCTTCTGTGATTTTCAGGCATCCTGCAGGGCCCACCAGCACCAGTCCCGGTGTCCCCTGCAAAAACCCCGAATCCCTAACAGGGGGAAATACCCCCAGAGTAAAACCGTCGGTACGGGATATCTCTACCTGGGTAAGCCTGCGGGCCGGTCCTAAAACCCTAACCTTGGCCAGGGACCCTTTGGGCCCCACCAGGGTTAAGGTTTCGGCGGCAGCAAATTGGCCTGGCTGTAATTCCTTGACGGGAGTCAACTGGTAACCAGGTCCAAAAAGGACTTCTACATGGGCCTGGGAAAGATGAACGTGACGGTTTGATATGCCTATGGAGACCGGGTAGGAAGGGCTGGCAGGGATACATGGTGGGTTAGACGCTAACTTTTCCTGTATCTTTTCTACAACGAGCCGGATCAATTGTTCCTTATCCATCAAGGCCAGCCTCCCTCCTCAGGCTAAGTGAGCTTGGGAAGTATTTTTTCCACATCGGCATGGGGCCGGGGAATAACGTGGACGGAAACAACTTCTCCCACTTTCCGGGCGGCACTGGCACCGGCATCAGTAGCAGCTTTCACCGCTCCTACATCCCCTCTTACCATGACCGTTACCAAACCGGATCCAATCTTTTCATAACCTACCAGGTTAACATTGGCCGCCTTTACCATGGCATCAGCAGCTTCAATGGCCCCTACCAAACCCTTGGTCTCAACTAAACCCAACGCTTCTCCTCTCATGCTTCAGCCTCCTTATCTTTATAATGAAGACAATTCATTTTGGGCTCACCTTTCTTCCGGGGACACAGGGGATCTCCACAGAGATTGCACACCTCCCTGGGTCCTAGGACCCTGTCGGAGGGCTTCTCCCTCCCCCCTTCCCCCGCGGGGATAGTTCCGGCTTGCTCCTCCTCTTTTGCCTCCCCGGCCCAGAAAACAGGCTCTGGGACAGATTCCGGCAATTTTTCTCCTTTCACAGGCACCTCCACCGGAATCTCCGCGGTAGGGGAAACACCGGCAGAACAGCCGGTTGTTTCCGGAGTGGAAGGATAAACCATCTCCTCGGTACTCTGATGGGGACGGGGAATCACATGGGTAGCCCAGACCTTACCTACCTTTTCCGCTGCGGCGGCACCGGCGGCTACAGCAGCTTTAACGGCACCCACATCTCCTGTGAGTTTAACGACTACCAGGCCTCCTCCCCGGGTTAGTTCGTATCCGCTTAACTTTACATTGGCCGATTTCACGGCCGTATCGGCGGCCTCAATGGCTGCAGGCAGGCCGATGGCTTCAATCAGACCTAAGGCCCTGCTCAATATTTCACCTCCTCATTGAAACCTAAATCAGACATCACCCGCATGATTTCCGCAGTGATGCACGTTACAAGGGTTTCCAACTCCCGGGATCTTTCATCTTCCAGAACAAGGGTATTTTTAAAAGGCAGGCCTTTCACCAGCCTGGCCGCGTGGGACCCGTAAACCCGCCATAAAGTCCTGTTGCCCTGCAGTCTGGGAAGATAAAAGAGGGGTTCCTTTTCGGGCAAGCGGTGGAAGTGGATAGCCACGGAACCGTCCTTGCCAATGGCCACCCCTACCCCCAGAGGCGAGGCTTTAGCGCACTGGTAAGCCAGGCGGACAGCGTCCTCTTCCGGAAGCCCTTTTTCTTCCCAAGGTATGTTCTCCTCTTCCATACCTGCCCGCAGTTCCATGGCAATAACGCTGTTTTCCTCACTCTTCCAGGCCCCCAAGCCAATATGGGGCTTTAGGACTCTCTCGCGTATACTCATCTCATTCACCCTTTCCCATCCAAAAAGGAGAGTACCAGGCCTGTGGCTACGGCATTTCTAGGACCTTCCGTCCCCCTGATATTGCCTTGGCCACAAACAATACCATATTCGGCCAGAGCATCGGAAATCATTCCTGGTATCTCAAAATCCAGGGCTGATCCTCCCACCAGGACCACATATTCCAGGTGCCTGATGTTACCGGTAGGGGTAATTTCTTGCAGAGCCCTTAAGGCATTGGTAACAAAGACTTTTTTCTTGGCCTCCCGTCGCACGTTTCTAATTTTTTCCAGAGAATGCTGTGCAGGTATGGGGACCATGTCCTCGCCGTTTCGTATGATTACCACCCTGGCAAAGAGCTGTGGCGGCAGGCTTTTCTCAAAAAACCTCACCGTTCCGTCCTCCAAGCGCAGGTGAAAAAGACTCTCTACTTTACCCAGGGAGTATTTTTTAATTTCTTCAGCCAGATTAAGATCCTCCAGTCCCAATTCCGAATTAATAAGCATGGTCACCATATCGCCCGCCCCCGCCAGGTGCACCGCATGAACCTGGCCATCCCTGGTGATGAGGGCCCCATCACTGGATCCCCCGCCCAAATCCAGAATGGCCAGGGGTTTGGCCGTACCAGGGGTGGTTAAGGCTCCCTGTAAGGCCATATTGGCTTCCACTCCCGCGATGACCGTCTTGACTCCCAGTTCCCGGGTGAGCTGTGCAGCAATTTGCTCCATAGGCAGGCGGTTGGTCTTGACCATAGCCGCCAGACCGATGGCGCTTTCCATGGCAAATTCGCCCGCCACCCCTCCCCGGACCTTTTGGGGGACGATGGTGTCTACCGCCAGGATATCCTGAATTTTCATCTCCGAGCGGTCCTGGCCGGTAAGCGAACTCATGACAGAGCGTACTTTTTCCAGCATGCCCCCTACATTGGTACCCGGTTCACCGTAGACATCAGCCAAGGGAGCCAGTTTCTTGACTGTGGCCATGATGGCCTCACTGCCCTCTTCAATATCCACCGTCTCCTTATGTTTAGTTCCCTGGATGATGAGGGACCCGGCCGGAATTTTCCTCTCTTTGACATCTCCCCGGGGTGTACGGATGACCACGGCCGACCGGTTGCCCATCAAGGCCCGGGCTATAGGTACCACCATCTTCGTTTCTTCAGGGGACAATTTGAAAACTGTAGCAATCCCGTAAGGATTGGCTAAAGTCTGGACGGCCTGACCCGGTTCTGCCACTTCTACAGCGGCAGGCATGCCCAGGGGGACCCGTTCAATCTGGGAGACCTCATCGACCACAGGAATTTTCCCCTTGAGTCTGTTGACAATTAAGACAGCATCATCATTTTGGGCAACAGCTCCCCGGACCTGAATCCCCCGGGCCGTAGCTTCATTGATGAGAGCGGCGGCTTCCTCATAGTCCACTTCGGCGGGAATCACGCAGATAACCTCTTCTCCCTTGTTTTTAGCGGGCAGGTGTTTTATTAATGTGGTTATACCTGTTCCCAGCCCTATACCTCCGGGTGTGGCCGGATTATGGCCTATCATGGTTGACTCGGTAATAATGGTTTCCGTAATGGTTTCCATGGCAACATCGCCGATGACGGGTGTGGCTTCATTTAGCCTGATGAGGCTAAGATCTCTGGCTTGTATCCCCGCTTTCTCCAAAGCCTCCTGAATGGCCATAACCACCCCCGGCAGGTTATCCAGGGTTCCTTTAATTCCCGTGGTTTTCACCGTGGAACTGGCCAGGTAGTTCACCTGTCCCCCGGGATCAATGCTAGCCAAGCATACTTCCGTAGTGGAATTACCGATATCCACACCGGCAATGACTGTCATTCTTTTTCACCTTACTCTGCACGCAGCCTGTTCCGGCGGGCATACACCTCGGCAGCTTCCCTGACAAAGGCTGCATTGATTTTAGCCTGGTATTGGCTTTCCAGTTCATCGGCAATATCCAGGAGTTCCTGTTTGGTAGAACGGTAAGGACGCAGGGCATTATAGATTTCCAAAATACGCTGGTCGGGTACGGCCGTCAATTCTGCAGCCCTGCGCAGGTTGTTGGCAAACTGTACCCTCCCCACCCCTTCGGCAATCTGGGCCTGGATGCGCAGGGTTTCCGGCGTAATCCGCAGGTCTTCGGCTTTGATCTCGTTATTGATGACTTTCTCCAGGGTAATGTCCTTTAAGCCCTTACCCGTGGGAGTCTTAACCAGTTCGGGCCTTTTCACTGCCAGCGGATAGTCTTTCTCCGGGTCCAGGTCCTGGCTCCCGGTGGCCGGACTGGCAGTCGGTGCTGGTGTTACCACCAGGTTTTGTAGTACCTGACGCACTAGATCTTCTATCATCTTTTCCTGTATCATCTCTTCACCCCCCCTTAGTTAAACTCCACGGCTAATTCTACAGGTTTGGCCCCGGGTATTACGTGTTCCGTCTCCTTAATATGGAGCACAGCCGCTTGGGCCTGGTATTTTGGCCGGGCCATCTGGTCATTTCTCACCGGAACGGGGTTAGGTGATTCACCCTTGGCATACTTGGCCGCGTTCTTGCCGATAGCCCGGTAAGTGGCCAGATCCAGCAATGGTGCCTGGGGAAACAGTTCCAGGTTGGAGAGAGGAGCCAGGTCCTTCTGGTGGATCACCGTGGTTCCCTTGGACTGGAGGCCAATGGCAATACCCGACCCGGACAGTTTGGTCCCGTCATGGGCAGCAAAAGCCACATCAGAGGTCCTGAGGACTCTAATCACCCGGGCCCGTAAACCTTCTTCCTCAATGCCCGCAATGATTTCCCGTAACACCTCGGCATGGGGAATGTTCACAATGGTCTTCGTTTGATGAACACCAAAAGCCGGACACAGGGCGATCACGACTTCATCACTCTTCGTACTGGGTTGGGCCGGACCCAGTTCTTTGAGTGTTAACCTCCTAACCCCGGAAACCTTACTTGGTCCTTGTACGGATTGCTGCATGCCTAGGATAACCTTAGCCGCTATTTCTCTAATCAGTTGTTCACTGATTTGCATATATCTCACCCCTTTACCCCGTATTAAACATCAAATTGTTCGGGTCTTAAGGCCGAACCGATATTCTTAATCTCTTCCCATCTTTCCTTGCTAAGGCGGTAACCTGTCCCGGGTCCGCGATAGTCGTTTTTGTCATTGACGGCGCTGATGACATTAAAGTTGGCGTCAACAATGGCAGAAGTATGGAGATAATCGCCGGATACCCGTTGTTTCAGCATTCCTAAAACGTTTTCCGCCACGTCAGTAAAGCCGTGTTTGGCCAGAGCTTTCACAATATCCACACCCGTAATGCCTCGTTTCATCATATCTTCCGCAGCCTTCAGGTCTTCTACCACATTACGTTTGGGCATATCCTTGCTGCCATGGGCATAAGTGGCCGCTTCAATCTCTTCCTCGGTGATGGGGGGAAAACCTAATTCTTTAAAGACAGCCTGTAAAGCCCGCGCCCCTTTATTACGGATGGCGATAACTTCATCTTCCCGCACGGGACGTAAACCGCCATCGACCATCAGGTCCCTCTGCAGGGCCAGGTAATCGTCATAATCATCGGAGTCAAAGTTGGAACCGGCGAACATATTGTCATAGTTAGGTACGGCGCTGTACCCGGAGAAAATGAAATCGGTACCGGGAAGAAACTGCATCATGGTACGGGCGGTACGGCGAATATCCGAATGGGAGAAAGTCTGATCATTACCGGAGGCAACTTCCAAGTCAAGCATGGTGGTAACCAGGTTTTCCGCTAATACGGCCCTGATTCCCGAAGGTACGGCGCCGGGAACGCCGATACAACTAATGGAGCCGTTTTGTAACCCCTGCACCCCGGCAGCCTTGGTAACCAAGATACAACGAATCTCCAGGTATAACATGGATTTCCCTTCTGCGTAACCCATCTGTACTTCAGAACCTGTACCGGAAGTAAACCGCATCTTTAAGCCCCGGGAAGCATAAGCCGAGGCGAGAAAACCTTTGGACCAGGGTGTATCGTCACCGTCCACAAAGACTTGCTCCGTACCATAGACGGAAATAGTCTCGGCATAAGCGGTGATACCCCGCATACCCAGGAGCAGCTCGGTAGCCTCTTCCAGGGCACACTGGATGAGGACCCCGCCGCGGCCAACCTGCCCTCCCACCTGCAGAGACAGGGCATTGAAGGGCGCATACCGCACAATGCCTACAGTCGTTTCCATTTCATCAAAGCCCCGATAGGCTGCTTCAGCAGCATCAGCGGCAATGAGAACGGGGTTATCGGCCACGTTGGTCACATGGCACTGGTTGGACGGGGTTTTTCTGGCCCGCATCTTTTGCAGGGCCATCATCATTTCTACCACATTCAGCTTATCCATGATGGCAGCAATCTTGGCAGGCGTCATCCCCCGCACCAGTTTGACAATTTCTTCCCTGGGACAGCAGACATCACATAATTTTTTGGCAAATTCGGTTTCATCAATAGCCATAGCTTTTTCTGCAATCGATGTATCAATGGCATAATCGGCGATAAACTGGTCAATCATGTCAAACTGCTCTCTGGGCTTTCCATCCAGTTCCACCACCTTCCCGTTCACAATCTTAATGCTGGGTTTGGGGTCGTTGGGGCTGCCCATGGCAATAAGGCCCACTTCCGGCCACTCTTGGACAAACCCGTCCTGGTTTACCGGACGCTGGGCCAAAACTTCAAAGCGTTTAGACCTTTTCATGTGCTTCCCCCTCCTTAGATATATGGAACGGTTACCGGCTGGGCAGGGGCGGCCAGGGTATTCAGCAATTTGAGGCCGATTTCCCTGGCGGCGATCACAGACTGGCGGACAGCCCCCGAATCACCTGTGATCATAATAATAACCTCGTTGGAAAAGCTGGTGCCTTTGGCTGGGCTGGCATAAGCCACCACTTCCACATTGGCCGTTTTCACGGCTGTATCAGCCATGAGCACTCCTATGGCCGCAGGGGCGCCCACAATGAGACCAAAGGCCTTGCCTAAGGGAGCCCCAAAGGCTTTTTCGATGGCATAACTGGCCCGGGCCGTATACTGGAGTTCCAGGTGGCCCGCATCGTTGGCATACACATCGCCAAAAGTCCTGTTTAACTCTTTCAATGTCACTTCCACAGCCCGGCGGGCATCGGATACTTCTTCGGCGCCAAAGATGATGAGGCAGCCATGGCCGGCCCCGCCTTTCGTATCTCTGGCCAGTTCAATGGTGACAATTTCCGTATTGGTGGCTTTTACGGCTTCATCGGCCGCCATAATCTGTGGTCCGGCCCCGGTCCTGGCCCCGATAATGCCAATGGAACGGTATTTTTTATCCAGGTTCATTTTTTCATGGATCGCTGCATCCACATTGGCTATGACCAGACCGATGGTATCTCCAATGGCCGTCCCCACAAACTCGGTGATTCCGCAACCTGCCGCTTTTGGCCCTTTGGCTTCCTCCTTGGGAACATCGGAACGCTTCTTGATTTCCTCCACAACTTTTTCAATCAGTTGGTCAACTTGCATATTTTCCACCTCCGTAATTTATTAACCTAACTTTGGTAATATCTTCTCCACATCCCCATGAGGCCTGGGGATTACATGAACGGAAACCACTTCTCCCACCTTCTTGGCAGCAGCTGCACCTGAATCTGTGGCGGCCTTTACAGCCCCCACGTCGCCACGCACCATAACCGTTACCAGACCCGAGCCAATTTTTTCATACCCCACCAGGCTCACATTAGCCGCCTTGACCATGGCATCGGCGGCCTCGATGGCACCAACCAAACCTTTTGTCTCCACCATGCCTAAAGCCTCAAAACTCATTACTATTCCCCCTTAAGTACTAATATTGGTTTGATAGTGAGCAGGAAACCTGCTCACTATCTAGGTACTTTGTGCCTTATTGGATTTTGTTTTAAACCCTTCAGGCAAAATAACTGAAATGTATCCTAAAAATAAACCTATTAATAATGGTATAGCTGCTTTTAACGGATCCCCTACACCAAAGAATGTGGCACAGGCGGCAAAAGCTGCAGGTGCCGTTGCAAAAGCCGGAATATTCATCATAAAAGTCATTATAAAGGCAATTACGGCAACCAGAACAGCTAACAATACTGTACCCCCGGAAAAAGTGTTATTGACTAGCACACATAGATAGCCAAATATCACACCTGATAGCATGGGGGGAATATTCTTGGTAATTGATTCTTTATTCCCACCCCCCAGGAAAAAGAGAGCCCATCCAATAAAAGCAGGCCACGTCAAAATCCCAAAAACTATTGAGATATAGGTCCATAACCCCGCTAAAACGCCAATAGATAACGATATTGGCATAAACTGCATACCTCAAACCCCCTTAGTTTTTAAAGCTAGGCGTCCAATGGCATCTGCCGTGAGGATAGCAGCGTATACTTTGTCGGCATCCACAGGAAATGGCTCATTATGAATGGTCTCGCCCGGTGCTGTTGCTGCTTCAGCTACCTTACGGATTTCTTCTTTCTTGATCTCTAGAACGCCAATTTGTTCCAGTGTCACGGGCAAACCAACATCAATACAGAAGTTAACTACCTCGTTAATTTCTTCTGTAGACCTTTCTTCCAAAACTAATTGAACTAATGTACCAAAAGCAACCTTTTCACCATGGTAGGCATGATGGGTAGACTCTAAGACAGTCAAACCATTATGTACGGCATGGGCTGCAGCCAAACCGGAACTCTCAAACCCTAAACCACTAAGAAGGGTATTAGCCTCTACAATCTTTTCTACTGCAGGAGTAGCAACACCATTTTCTACCGCTAGCTTTGCTTGCAAGCCATATTCTAAAAGGATATCATAACAAAGCTTAGCCAGTGCTAAAGCTGCTGCGGTAGAATTACCACCTGGGATGTTACCCGCAAAAGCTTTCGCACATGCATCTGCTTCAAACCATGTAGCTAACGCATCTCCCATACCAGAAACTAATAAGCGTACAGGAGCTTCAGCAATAATTGCCGTATCAACTAAAACAAGATCGGGGTTGGTTGGTAAAACCAGGTACTCTTCAAAAACACCATCCTCGGTGTAAATAACTGACAGCGCACTGCAGGGAGCATCTGTAGCAGCAATAGTCGGAATGATAACAACCGGTTTCTTCATATAATAAGCAACAGCCTTGGCTGTATCTAAAGCCTTTCCTCCTCCAACACCGACGATAAAGTCAGCTCCCTCTCCTTCGGCCAGCTCTTTAAGTCTGGTTATTTCTTTTTTACTGCACTCACCGTTAAATTTCTCAAATATTACCTCTACGCCGCTTTGTGCCATACTTTGTTCTATAACGTCCTTAGTGCTGGAAATACCTCTCGTTCCCCCGGTAACTAACCCTTTTTTACCAAGAAGCGCACAATGTTTGCCAAGTTCTTTTAGAGCTCCCGGCCCCTGAACATAACGACTAGGGGCAATCATTACTTTAATCACACTAAACAACCTCCTTTTTTGTTTTTAAAATATTTTGACTTGAAATTACATTCTAGCAGTAATCACCTCCTTTTTACCCTTTTGTATGGTTGTTTCCACTTTTTATAGAATAATCCTTGGCAAATAATTGCGCTCAATTGGTAAATTATTGCCATTACAGCACACAATAAAAAAAATGGCCCTACTTACTTTAGGCCATTTTTTATCCGCCAGTCCCCCGGTGTGTATCCAGTTATTTTTTTGAAAACTTTACAAAAATAATTAGCATTTTGAAAACCAGTTTTTAAAGCTATTTTAGTAATATTCCAGTCCGTTTTGCTTAATAATTCTTTGCTTTTCTCTATACGAACATTAGTAACATATCTTATAAAATTCATCTTAGTCATTATTTTAAATTGGCGACTAAAATAATAAGGACTAAGGTAGATGAGATTCGCAACTTCTTCCAACGTAAGATTTTTCTCCAAATTTTCATGAATATAGTTTAGTGCTTTATTTATCAATTTTCTATTAAAGAAATCTTTCATCTGATGCATTTCTTCAAATATCACGTCAATCTGCTTTAAAGTGAGTCGCTCCAATTCTTCTATTGAATCACATTCAGCTAATTGTACTATCTGTTGAAGGTTTTCCATTTTATTACTAAATCCACGACTCAGTCTTTCATCGACATCTGACAAGAAAAACTGTAAAAGGAATAATTTCATTTCTGTTAGGCTGGAATAATTTTGCCCCTGAGCAAAAAAGCCTTTCATTTTATTTATAGCTTCTTGTTTTTCATGATCAAATATAGCTTTCATTAACTGCTTTTTTTCAAAAGCACTAAAAAATAGAGTTGGTCTATCTTCACTAATATCAGTTACATGAATAATTTGGTTAATATTACCCTTCTTACAAATAAGAGCTCTTTCTGCTTCTATATAGGATTGTGATATTTCCATTATTGATGGATAACGCTTTCCGATTCCTACCGCTACATATATGCTGTAAGTTCTGCTTAATATATCCATTATTTTTTCAGCTAATGCTAGGTCCGCCTCTTTAACAAATTCAGGTAATTCCTCATTCCCATACAGCAAAGCAAATCTGTGATTTCCTAAAAATGCCACTGTAACTAATGTGCCTTCAATTTTTTCTTCAAGTCTGGTAATAATTTGTTGTCTAAGAAATTGTCTCTTTACCTCAGAGATTTGTGCATTTTTTTTATCAATATCCGATATGTCAATTAAAAAAACAGTAGCTGGTACAACTTTTAACTTTAAAAATTCAGCCTTTTTTTTTATTTCATGTATATCTGAAATTTCTCCATAGATAAGATCTAAAAGAAATCCATTTTTAATTGCGGGAAGAAAGGTGGTTAGTTGTCTTCTTAGTAACTCTTCTTCCTCCTCTCTACGTTTTTCTTCTTCTAACGTTTCGATAATCGAATTTAGAGTTTTTAGCAATAATTGCGGTCTAACGGGTTTGAGTAAATATTCTGTGGCAGAAAATTTAACTGCTGCCCTGGCATAATCAAAATGATCGTAGGCAGATAATATAATTATTTTACTTTTAGGTAACAGATTTCTAATTTCTTCACTTGCTTCCACCCCAGATTTTTCAGGCATTTTAATGTCCATAAGAATAATATCTGGTTTTACTGTTACTGCTAACTCCACGGCCTCTGTACCATTCCGTGCTTCTCCCACCACTTCTATCAGGGTTAAATTTTGCTGGATGATTTGCCGTAAAGCCCTTCTTTCCAATTGTTCGTCATCAACAATCAAAAGTTTGTACATGAACTCCTCCCTACTCCAGGAACGGGATAGTCACCGTTACTTTAGTGCCGTGGGTCAAACGGCTTTCAATTTTCAAGCCATACTCTTCGCCAAAGTGGTATTGAATGCGCCGGTGCACGTTGGCAACACCTAATCCCGTGATCTGCCCACTACTGTTCATATCTTTCCGAATCAACAATTTCTCAACCTTTGAACGGGGTATCCCCATGCCCGTATCGCTGATTTCGATCATCACTTGATCGTCAGCACGCCGGGCTGTTATCCTCAAAATACCGCCATCTTTTTTAGGTTCCAGGCCATGAACAATAGCATTTTCCACCAGAGGCTGGAGGGTCATGCTGGGCAGCTTGGTTGTCAAGGTCTGATCATCAATATCAAAGAACACCTTAATCCTGTCACTAAAGCGGGTCTCCTGGATAAGTAAATATTCTTTGATGTATTTGATTTCTTCCTGCAGAGAAATGATCTTATCCGAGTTCTTCAGGCTGTTTCGTAAGAGGTCCGAAAGGGCATAAATCACTTCTTGCGTCTTATTAGCCCCTTCTGTCAGGGCTAACCGGGCAATGGTATTCAAACTGTTAAACAAGAAATGTGGATTTATTTGCGATTGTAAAGCCTTATACTCCGTTTCCCGCAAAATTCTTTCCAATTCCGTCTTTGCTTTCATTTCTGACATCAGCTGTTTTTGGACAATATTGGCGATACCCATCTCCACGATATAATTGGTCATGATAATTAGGAGTTCGGCAGCGGCTTTGATCTTGTTTTCCGTAGTCGTTTCAATTTCTTTAAATCTTTCTAGGAGAATTTCCCTGTCCAGGGCCAAACGTTTGTTTCTTTCCCAAATCACCTGGGGGTTATGCATAGGTGAGTCCGGAAGTAAGATCTGCCCGCATAAGAATACCCCCATATACTGGTTATTGACAATAATGGGGGCCGCCAGATCTGTTAAACCGGTATGGCAGGTATATACCACAGCCTCACGTCTTTGCATAGCCTCTCGGCCACCCTTGGCATCAGAATTCATACAGCATTTCAGGCCTGCAGGACTGGAGCGAATATATTGACAGAACTTACTAAAGTTACTCGGTTTGGTGACAGGTTTACCCTCGGCATTGGTTATGACAGCAGCCAGTCCCGTAACTTCAGCGAACTTATCCTGGATTTCCTGCAGGATTTTGATATTGATGATCTCCTCCAAACGAAAGCTGACAGGATTCACAAAAGTCCCCCCTCACCCAACTTTTGCGAAGTCACTTTTCTACCATAAAAATATCCTTATGTATATTTTACATTTGTAGAGCTTTTACCTGCCTGTGGGTAAATAATTTTGGGTAATTCGTAAAATACTTTCTGCCAGGTTCCTGGCATTATAGAACTGGACCTCTATAAAAATCTGCCAGTAAGTGGATATGGCCAGATGAAACTTGGCCATATCAAGGTTAGGCGGGAAACTGGACAATCCTCCCCTGGCCTGTCATGGCTCTCACCAGGTTTGCTGCCGGCCTTAATCCCCCGAAGGTTAGCAACGGGTAGAAAATGAAATTTTAGTTGGTCCTGTTAGAGCCATTCTTGAAGGTTTAGGACATGCTGTTGCGTATAACCCTGTCACCAACGAGGTACATGTTAATTAGTCAGAATATGCATAACCATACAAGTGATTCACTTAACTGCTTTTCTCAAGTTTTATGAGATTTTTTCACATTTTCTGTGAGACGCTACACCAACGCACCCAGGGTTGAAAGGGGGGAACTAGACGTGTCGGAAAATAAAGTGCTACTGGAAGTTAATAATTTAAAGATAAATAAAGGTTGTTGTTATTTGTCAAGTAATATAATACTATATATTTATAGATGTCTATATGTAAATCCATCATTATTATTTTAAGGAGTGATAAAATGAAGTTTGCCGTTATTGCCGACGTACATTCTAATATCTACGCCCTTAATGCTGCATTGGTAGATATAAAGCAAAGAGGTATTGAAAGAATATACTGCGCCGGCGATCTAGTAGGCTATGCCCCTTTTCCCAATGAAGTCATCCATACTATTAAAAAGGCTAACATCCCCACAGTTATGGGCAATTATGATGAAGCCACGGCCTATTTCAAACCTACCTGCGGCTGTGACTATCCTAATGATAAAGCCGCCGAAATAGGCAACCAATCCATAGCCTGGACTAAAAAACATACATCGGAAGAAAGCAAGGAATTTCTGAAAACACTGCCCTCTAAAATTGAATTTACGGAAAAAGGCAAGAAGGTTTTAATCGTACACGGAAGTCCCAGGCAAATAAATGAATATCTTTATGAGACCAGCCCCCAGGAAGAACTTGAGGAAATTATGAGCCAGGTAGATGCGGATATTCTCATCTGTGGTCATACCCACCTGCCCTATCACAAAGTTATCAACGAAAAACACTTAATCAATGCCGGCAGTGTAGGAAAACCCAAACACGGCGATCCCATGGGTACGTATGTGATCGTTGATATAGGCCAGGATGTACAGGTAGAAATCATTAAATTCCCTTATGACTACGAAACGACGGCCCAAGCTATTGAAGACTCTGAGCTACCCAACGAACTGGCCGCCTTGCTAAGAACAGGGGGAAGATAATATTTCTACATAATGTGTATTTCTTTATTGTTTTTTAAATCTGTATGCTATTTTGACTTATTTTCTCTATTTGAAATTTAGCATCTTCAATAAGCGATCCAGCTTTTTGCTCCGTGTTTCCTTCCCCTTGGCAATTCGATACTTAAAGCCGTTTAAGTCATCTCCCGGGGAGATGTTAACCCGTTTAATGGCCGTTAAAGTGTCCCCATACCGGTTCAGACCGTTCTTCACCGAGAGCTGCATCTTGTATCCGGCTTTCCGGGCCAGTGCTTGCACCTCATGGTTATATGCACCATAAGGATAGGCCAACGCAAAGACTTCCGTACCCAGTCGCTCCTCCAGAAGGTCTTTGGCTTTCTTTAAATCAGCCAGCACCCGTTCCCGGTACTCCTCCTTCGTTTCCCGGCGATTTTCCTCCGGTTTATAAAGGGGAGTGGTGAGTGCTGGTTTCATAATTCTATATTTCTCATCAACAGGACCATAGTAATGCTGGTTAAAGGTATGGGATTGAAAATCAATGAGACCACTGGCCTTCATTTCCTCAATCTGCTTCCAGGTTAAATAGGTGGTAATCTCGGGATTAAAAGGCACCGGATGCTCTTCCTTAATGTAGCTGACAATTAAGTTGATAGTAGCCTTGATATTGTATTTCTTAAGGATGGGGAAAACATATACGTAGTTACTCTCATAGCCATCATCCATGGTAATGACCAGAGTTTTGGGGGGCAGGGCCTGTCCCTTCTCCATGGCCTCTGCCAGGTCCCGTAAAGAAATTACATTATAGTGGTTTTCCACCAGATATCTCATCTGTGTTTCAAATTGTTCAGGGGTCAGCACTGCATTGTTATAATGAATGTTCAAGCCAGGGGGTGCAAAATGATGATATATTAAAACGGGAACGGCAAAACTCTTGCTTGCTCCTTTTTCTTGAGCAAAGGCTCCTGGCCCTGCAACCAGAATTACTCCTATAAAACTTAATACTAAAAATAATTGCAAAATTTTTTGTGCCTTCACGTTTTGCTCTCCTTCTACTGAAATTATCAATCAGCATGAAGGTTTTGCCACAAACGTTCCCTATCGGAGCATAGTTAAACAGACTTGACGAAGTGAGGTAGAAAAATCAGAGGGGCTGACACGAGGTCAGACCCAACCCGAAGCCAGTCCTCGGATGGACTGTTGAGGGTGGTCTGATTTTTCCCGAAACGAGTCTTAGTCTGTTCTATGCGAAGATCGGGTTACGTGGTGGCAAGCCTGAATAAATAATTTCATTATTCTGTTGGTGCTTCTGAATCTTTCCATTCGTCAGTTTTTACAGCGTCGTTAAGAGGGAATAAAGTCCGGTGGCCAGTACTAAAAGGGGCACCCCCCGCTGGAACTGCTGTTGGGGCACGAAAGGAAAAAGGTGCTGTCCTATCCTGCCGCCAAAAAAGGCAAAGGGCAGCAGGGACAGGGCCGTCAACACCGTGAGGGGAGTAATGGCGCCTAAGATAAAAAGCAGGATAAAACTTACGGGATAAACCAAGACAAAATACGCAGCGGTGGTGGCACGAAACTGGTCTTTGGGAAGACCGTGGTTATTAAGAAAAAGAATAATAGGCGGGCCGGGCATACCAATACACCCCGTAAGAAAGCCTGAGGCACTGCCGACCATCCTTTCAATCCAGTGGTTACTTTCACGGCCCAGGCGTATACCGCCCACCAAAATAAGACTTAGGATAATCGTCACAGCACTGATGAAAATCTTCAGGACATGGGTATCACTGTGAAAAAAGATATAAATACCCAAAGGGATACCAAAAGCAGCACCGTAGAACAAATTTTTCACCACGGGCCGCACCACGGATTCCCGTACTTTTAAGGTTAAGAGGACTAGAGAGAAGAAGGAAATGATCACATTTAAGCCCACTGCTGTTTTGGCATCATAGACCATCAATAACATGGGAACAGACAGGAGAGCAAAACCAAAGCCAGTAATAGACTGGAGGGCAGCAGCAAAAAGGACAATGCCCCCGGCTGCCAGCCAGGCGAGGAAACCAGTCATAATATCAGCCTCCAGCAATGATATCTAAAAAACTCTCAGTGTATTATACCATATGTAAAGATTTCATTCTTATGTTCTTGCTGTCCCTGCAATCTTTTTACCTGTTATGCAATCTTTTTTAATCCCTTCGACCCATTTTGATAAAATAAAATGCTAAAAATTTTGCTGATACCTGTTATATATTATTTATTCGCAGGATAACATCATGTAAAATAGATGAGAATGAAGCAAAGCCATGGCGAGTATATGATCAAACAGGGCACCGGCGACAGCATCATTAATATTTCCTCTTCCTCTGCAGGAGGTGGCCGTCTTCCTTGCCTCTGAACAGGCTTCCGGCTTTGTCACGGGATCCCTGATCAAGGTGGATGGCGGCTTTGGTGCTATAGTGAACAGTGTTTTAACTTAAGTTTTTGCGATATACTAAAAAACAGTTGTCTAAAGGGTGAATGAAAAACATGAGCAAACAGCAAATAGGTGTTATCGGCTTAGCCGTGATGGGGAAAAACCTAGCCCTAAATATTGAAAGCAAAGGCTATTCCGTAGCGGTTTTTAACAGGTCAGGGGATAAAACCAGAGAGCTTGTAACGGAAACTATCGGAAAAAGGCTCAAAGGTACCTATACCATTGAGGAATTCCTAGACTCCCTGGAAAAACCCCGTAAGATCGTCATCATGGTAAAAGCCGGGAAACCCACGGACGATGTCATCAACTCCCTCTTGCCCCATTTAGAAGAAGGGGATATCCTCATTGACGGCGGTAATGCCTTTTTCGGCGATACCCGGCGCAGGAACAAAGAGCTGTCGGCGAAAGGGTTCCGTTTTATCGGCACCGGTATCTCCGGTGGTGAAGAGGGCGCTCTTAAAGGACCGGCCATCATGCCTGGAGGACAGGAGGATGCCTATCGGCTGGTGGAACCCATCCTCACGGCTATTTCCGCCAAGGCAAACGGTGAACCCTGCTGTGCTTACATTGGCCCTGACGGGGCAGGGCACTACGTAAAAATGGTCCATAACGGCATCGAATATGGTGATATGCAACTCATCTGCGAGGCCTACCACCTTTTAAAGAGTACTTACAATTTAACGGCCCAGGAGTTTCATGAAATATTTGCAGAATGGAACAAGGGAGAACTGGACAGTTACCTCATCGATATCACAGCCCAGATTTTTAAGAAACTTGACCCGGAAACCGGGGAACTCCTGGTAGATATGATCCTGGATACTGCCGGGCAAAAAGGTACGGGTAAATGGACTAGCCAGAGCGCCCTGGATTTGGGAGTTCCCCTCTCCATCATTACAGAATCGGTTTTTGCCCGTTTTATCTCCGCCATGAAAGAGGAAAGGGTAACAGCAAGTCACATCCTGGCCGGTCCCCCGGCTACTACAAGTCCTGTGGAAGACAAAGCGGCCATGATCGAAGCAGTCCGCCAGGCCCTCTATGCCAGCAAGATTTGTTCTTACGCCCAGGGCTTTGCCCAGTTAAGGGCAGCTTCCAGGGAGTATAACTGGAACCTGAACTACCGGACCATTGCCAAGATCTTCCGGGGCGGCTGCATCATCCGGGCCAGGTTTTTACAGAACATCATGGAGGCCTACGAGAAGAATCCTGATCTGGTCAATCTTCTTTTGGATCCATATTTCCAAAAGATAACAGAGAAGTATCAGGCCAACTGGCGGAAAGTCGCGGCTTTTGCCGTGGAAAGAGGTATACCTGTTCCTGCTTTTGCCAGCGCCCTCGCTTACTACGACAGCTACCGGACAGCAAGGCTTCCTGCCAACCTGCTCCAGGCCCAGCGCGACTTTTTCGGCGCCCATACTTTTGAACGTATCGACAAACCAGGTATTTTTCACGCTGACTGGAGTAAGTAATTAAATAATACTAATTTGGGCCCCGGGGATTATCCCGGGGCCCAAATACTTGGCAAAATACAAAAATTAGACCAGAGTTATACTGCCATATTACGAAGTTTACGAACCCTGTCTTCAATAGGAGGATGTGTACTAAAAAGGTTAACCAATCTTTGAGCATTCAATGGGTTAACAATAAACAGGTGGCTTGCTGCCGGGCTTACATCCATTGGCGCCATTCTTGAAGCCTGTTGCAGTTTGAGTAAAGCGTTAGCCAATCCGTTACTGTTACCCGCAATTTTTGCTCCTGTACCGTCAGCCAGGTATTCCCGTGAACGAGATACTGCCATCTGTACCAGCATGGCGGCAATGGGACCCAAGATAATTAAAGGTAACGCGGCTAAACCGGAACTCTCTTCCTCATCATTGTTACCACCGCCGAAGAGCAAAGCCCATTGTGCCCAGTTGGCTATGGTCGTAATGACACCGGCCATAACCGCCGCAATAGTGCTTATTAAGACATCCCGGTTTTTTATGTGGGCCAACTCATGGGCTATAACACCTTCGAGTTCGTCTCGATTGAGTATATTTAGTAACCCCTGGGTAACTGCCACTGCGGAATGCTCCGGATTACGGCCTGTAGCAAATGCATTAGGCTGGTGTGAAGGAATCAGGTATAACTTAGGCATGGGTAGCCCAGCTCTTGCCGCCAGCATTTCGACCATTGTATATAATTCCGGGTTATCTCGTCTGGAAAATGGTTGTGCGCCCGTCATAGAAAGAACAATCTTATCGCTGAACCAGTAGCTCCCGCCATTCATAACTATAGCTAAAACTAAAGCCACAATCATCCCTGATTGACCGCCCAGGGTACCGCCTATAAGAACTACCAGAACGGTTAATACACTCATTAGGATTAAAGTTTTCATTTGATTTCCAAACCCACTCACGTTACTTCTCTCCTTCACTGAATATGCGTATTTTCAGCTTACCCGGATTCACATTTTAGACTACATGTTCTCCCAGTAACACCATGAGAGTCTGTATCACCTGAAGTCCCTTAGTAACCAATTCCTTGGTTACTAATTCATTTTCATCAGTTGCTTGCCGGGCAGTATACAGTTCAACCATTTTTTTTTGTAGATTATCAAGAAGTTCTTTTATGGAAACGGAAATTTCCATTAAATCGCTGTTTTTATCTTTACATTTGAAAAGCTGACATATCTCGTCCAAAGAAAAGTGTTGTTCTTGTAATCGCTTTACAATCTTTATAGTGGTAAGAGAATCCTCTGTGTATAACCGATGGTTACCAGGTGTTCTTTCAGATTCTAACAAACCAATCTGGGTATAGTAATCTATGGTCCGTGGACTGACTCCGGCTAATTGGGCCAATTCTCCAATTCTCAAATGTTTTATATCGTTCCCAAGCTGATCCCCCTCCAAATCCATGGTTTATAATGGTTTATATAAATAAAATATACAGTAGCACGTTGCGTTAGTCAATAATCAAAGTTTTTTACAAATGTTTTTTACAAAAGTTTTTTGCAAAAGTGTCTTGACAGAGATTTCACTTTAATCTACAATGCATGTGTGACAAGAAGATATCTGTTGAAGGGGAGTAGCTCTACAACAAAGTCGTCAATTCGAGTGTATAACTCCGGCTTTGTTGGCAACGAAAAATTGCTTGCAAGACCTTTGCCAATTATGGTAAAGGTCTTTATTTATTTAATCGACCTTTACCTATTCGGAAGCGGCCAGAGATCATTACAACCAATGCCTGATAAAAGACCTTTAAAATAAATCAGAAGCTCTATAACCAATAATTGCTACAATATACATGTGAAGGAGGTAAAATTTATGCAGAAGAAAAAGTGGTATGCTCTGGATATCGCACAAGTTTCCCATGAACTAAATTCTGACTTAGAGAAGGGACTAGAAAACCAAGAAGTAATCAGCCGTCTCAAAGACCATGGCCCTAATTCTTTGAAGGAACCCCCACCGAGAAGTCTTCTTTCGATGTTTATGGACCAGTTGAAAGAAGTGTTGGTTTTAATTCTGATAGGCGCCGCCGTTATTTCAGGGGCATTAGGCGAATGGGAAGATACTATTGTTATCTTAATCATTGTGGTCTTAAATGCTGCTCTGGGTGTATTTCAGGAGTACAAAGCCGAACAAGCCCTCAAAGCGCTGAAAGCCATGACTAAAGCCTTCGTGAAGGTAAAACGTGATGGTAAAGTTACGCAGACAGAAGTAGAAAACCTGGTTCCCGGTGATGTGATACTTCTGGATGCCGGAGATTCAGTACCTGCCGATGCCAGGCTAATTGAAGCAGCTTCCCTAAGAGTTAACGAAGCGGCCTTAACCGGTGAATCAGTACCTGTTGAAAAAGACCTCAAGATCATTGAAGCAAAAGAGGTTCCTGTAGGAGACCGTAAGAATATGGTCTTTATGGGGACAACGGTTACCGGCGGTCGTGGACAAGCCATGGTAACGGAAACAGGTATGAATACAGAGCTAGGACGAATTGCCCAAATGCTTCAGGAAACACCTCCTGATCCTACGCCTTTACAACAGCAACTGGCTAAATTGGGTAGAACCCTGGGGATTGCTGCCGGCGCCATCGTGGCGGTAGTCTTTTTAACAGGTCTTCTACGCGGTGAAAACCTACTAGAAATGTTTATGACAGCAATTGCTTTGGCCGTGGCGGCCATTCCGGAAGGTTTGCCATCGGTTGTTACAATTGTCTTAGCTCTTGGTGTGACTCGAATGAGTCACAGAAGAGCCATTATAAGAAAACTTCCGGCAGTTGAAACCCTTGGTGTAGCCACTTATATCTGTTCCGACAAAACCGGTACTCTGACTAAAAATGAGATGACCGTGACCGGTCTTTATGTAAATGGCAGTCTTTGGAAGGTTACCGGTACCGGTTACCAGCCGGAGGGTGAGTTTTACAATGTACAAGGTGATAAAATAGCTCCTTTAGCTGAGAAAAATATAGAATTAATGCTCCTGGGAGGAACCCTCAACAGTGATGCCCGGCTGGAATTAACCAGCAAGGGTTATGAGATCATCGGAGACCCTACTGAAGGAGCCTTGGTTGTAGCCGCTATAAAAGCCGAACTTGAGAAGGAAGATGTAGTAAAAAAACATCCCCGGCTCCAGGAGATACCCTTTGATTCAGCCCGTAAGATGATGACCACCTTCCATCAAATGAATGAAGGTATTTATTCCTTTACCAAAGGAGCCCCCGATGTGCTGTTAGCCCGCTGTAAGGAGCTGGTTACACAACAGGGAACTGTAACATTAAACAAGGAAATTCACAAAGAGCTTTTAGAGGTCAATTCCAAGCTGGCTTCGCAGGGACAGCGGGTGCTGGCCTTGGCTATGCGGAAATGGCCTGAAGTTCCAGCAAATCCGACCTCGGAAACGGCTGAGGCCGACCTTACCTTTGTCGGTTTCTTTGCCATCCAGGATCCACCGCGCCCAGAGGCTAAAGAAGCTGTTGCCGTAAGCCGCAGCGCCGGTATCAGAACAGTGATGATTACAGGCGATCACCAGGATACTGCCGTGGCTATTGCTAAGGAACTGGATATATGGCGGCCTGGTGACGGTATCCTTACCGGGATTCAACTGGAACAAATGAGCCTGGAAGAGTTAAAGAAACACGTAAACAATACCACAGTTTATGCAAGAGTATCACCGGAGCATAAACTTAGAATTGTTGACGCCTTAAAGGCAAACGGTCAAGTAGTGGCTATGACCGGTGACGGTGTTAACGATGCACCTGCCCTAAAACGGGCTGACATTGGGGCAGCCATGGGTATCACCGGCACTGAAGTGGCTAAGGAAGCCTCCGATATGGTGCTGTTGGATGACAACTTCGCAACCATTGTCAATGCCGTTGAAGAAGGCAGAACCATTTACAATAACATCAGAAAATCCATTCAATACCTGCTCTCCTGTAATACCGGCGAGATCGTGGCCATATTTTCGTCCATTCTTTTAGGCTTGGGCAGTCCCCTCACCCCTATCCAGATTCTATGGCTCAACCTGGTAACTGATGGACCGCCGGCTCTGGCCCTGGGACTGGAACCTCCCGAAAAAGGGGTCATGAAAAAACAGCCCCGCAGTCCAAAAGAGGGGGTTTTTGCCGGGGGAGTGGGGAAGGATATCCTCATTCAAGGCGCCGCTATCGGTCTTCTGTCCCTGGCCAGTTACTGGATTGCTCTAAAATGGGGAAGGACTTTGGAAGAAGCTCATACTATGGCCTTTGTAACCATGGCTTTCTCCCAGATTGTTCATTCCTTTAATGTACGGAGCCTGGAACAGTCCCTCTTTACGATGGGTATAGGTACCAACCGCAGCTTGGTTGCAGCCTTTGTGTTTTCGATGTTAATGCAGTTGGCTGTGGTCTTTGTTCCGTTCCTAAGAGAAATCTTCGAAACAGCCTTACTTCAACCAAGCGATTGGGGCGTTGCATTAGGCTTAAGCCTGATTCCCCTGGTAATTGCAGAAATCGGTAAATTCCTGAAGAGAAACCATTCTACTGTTGGACGTTTGCAATCATCCAACCAGTGATATTCAAATTATGGCATATAAAATATTTTGGCGAGGAAAATGTCTCCTCGCCTTTTTTACCTTTTTTCTCATAACAACCTTCTGCATACTCATGTCTCTTTTATTTCCTACCATGATTGCACTTCTTTATTACATATAAAAGCTTTGAAATGTACAATAATTATTCCTCTAAATCTGTAAATCTGCAAAAAAAGAATGTAGGTTTTCTCCAAAAATATCAACTGGAAAACTATTTACACCTTTTTTTGGCACTTGTTACCCATGTAATAATGGCATTGTTTTTGCCCTTTTTCGATTTAAAGTATATTAGAGGAAAAAACTTACTTAGTTCAGCACACCCGAAAAAATAACAAAACCCAAACAGACGAAATGAAAAGTTAGTATTATCGAAATAACACGGGTATATGGCCCGGGGCCCCACAGTTTCTTCTCCTTGTTCAGCTTCTCCCAGGCATCATAGCCGATCATCAACGCTGCATGGTAGAGCCCATAAGCAAAGTAATGCCTTTCCAGGCCGTGCCAGACTCCCATGAGGCCGAATAAGGATAGATATCCCACGGAAGAAATGGCGAACTTGCTCTGCAGCCGTTTTTGCCGGGTAAGGGCCATAGCCAGGCGCATATAGACATAATCCCGGAACCAGTATGAAAGGCTCATGTGCCAGCGGTTCCAAAACTCCTTGATATTAGCGCTTAGAAAGGGTCTATTAAAATTCTCCGGTGTTTTTATGGCCAGGATGTTGCTGACACCGATGGCAAAAGCGCTGTACCCGGCAAAGTCAAAGAAGAGGTATAAGCTGTAGGCATACATATAGGAGAAAAAGGAAGCCACTTGCCAGGGCGGTAAAACCACTTTATCCAGCCAGTAGACCTTAATGAGCACAGCGAGAATGAATTTGTATAAAAACCCCTGAAAGATCCTGTTGATACCTACATACAACAATTCCCTGTACTCCCCTGGACCCGGTGTTATGTAAAAATCTTTAGTGAACCGCCGGTAGCGGTCAATGGGTCCTGAACTAAGGGTAGGAAAAAACAGTAAAAAGGCAAGAAAATCCCGAAAGAGGGGCTGGAAAATCAGTCCGTCCCTAATCTCTATCACCATCTGTAGGCATTTGAAGGTCACATAAGATATGCCCAGAAAACCAAAGGGGCTGTGACCCAGAAAAGGAGAAAGTTTAGCCGTTACCAGGGGCAATAAGGACCCAAGGAGAGCTAACCGGTATAGCAGCAGAGAATTATTTTGCTGCCTCACCACACTGTAGCCTTTGATGATCGACCACTGCCAGGCCACATAAAGAGCCAAAAAAAGGGCCTGCTGTGACGAACCTGCAAATATGAGGCTAAGCATGATGACCAAAGCAATAAGAGTATAAAGACGCAAGGACTTTCCCAGGAGGCCCAAAACCACGGCAGGAAGAAGGACAATCAACAAGATCAGAAAGAACTGGAGGTCGGCAAAAGGGATCATGGGGTCAGTTCCTCCAGTAAGGCTCTACGGTCTGCTTTACCATTAGGCGTCATAGGAATACTCTCTTTGATGATAAACCTCCTGGGTATCATGTACTCCGGCAATTTCCGGGCCAGCTCTTTTCTCACGTTTTTTATCAGTTCCTGATGATTCTCCCAGCCGGGGGCCGGTACCAGATAACCCGCCAGGTACTGGCACTTTCCCTCTTTATGGACAGGAACCACTACCGCATTGTTCACACCAGGGAGAGTACGCAGGTTCTTCTCAATATCTTCTAATTCTATGCGGTAACCATGAAGCTTTACTTGAAAATCCAGGCGCCCGCTGTAAAATAACAGCCCCTCTTTTACATAGCCTACATCCCCTGTCTTATAAGCCCTTCTGGTTCCTTCCCTGTCGTTTACGAGATAAAAGGACTTTTGGGTCAAGGCAGGATTATGAAAATAGCCGGGGCTGACACTGACTCCCTGGATAATGATTTCGCCTTTTACGCCTTCCGGTACCGGTTCTCCCTTTTCATCAGCGATCATAATCCGGCAGTCGGACTTGCAGTACCCCACCGGCAGCGGCCGGAATTTTTCAAGAACCTCCCGGTTCACCAGGATAGAAGTTACCGCCACTGTAGCCTCCGTGGGTCCATAGGTGTTAAAAATTCGGGCTTCGGGAAACCTGGCCTGTAGTTTCTCCACAGTTTCATTAGTCAAAACCTCCCCGCAGAAGAGGAAAGTTTTTAAGGTCGGCAACATCTCCCGGTTAAAGCTCCGTTCTAGGAGACACATTTCCATAAAAGAAGGTGTAGATACCCAGACTTCCAAGGGAGCCTGCTTCAGCCAGTAAAAGAGTTCCCGGGGATTTAGAGTCATACTGCGGTCAACACTCCAAATGGTACTACCGCTGGACAGGGCCAGGTAAACATCCATGACGGATAAGTCAAAGGAAAAAGGTGCCTGGTTGAGAAAGACCATATTTTCCCCGATGGACCAGGCCTCTCTTCCCCAGTTGACAAAACTTTTCAGACAGTTTAAGGTAATCTGCACCCCCTTAGGGTCTCCCGTACTGCCTGAAGTATAGATAATATAGTAATTATTCTCATCTCCTACTTCCCAGGCCGGGTCAGGCCGCCTGCCCCTATATTCCTTGATGATGTCCGTAAGTCTTCCATCATAACTTCCTTGACTGTCCAGGACCCTGATTCCCTCATAGCATAGAGACTGGGGAAGGGTTACTGGTGATAGAATGAGCCTGGCCTGGGCATTGGTGATAATCTTCGCAATTCTCTCGGGAGGCAGGGATTCATCCACCGGTATGTAAGCATGTCCTGCTTTCACACAGGCTAAAAAAGAGACCAGCATCTCTTTCTCTTTATGGCCATAAACCACAATAGGAGTACGGTCATTGGGATACTGTTGGGCAATCCAGACGGCCAGGGCATCGGACTGCTCCGCCAGTTCGGCATAGGTTAAAGTTTCCTCCCTATGGATGAAAGCTGTACGCTGGGGATGGGTGGCTGCCCAATAGCTGATCTGACTTAACAAGAGTGCTACCCCCTAAAAATTAGTGTAAATAAAGTTGCCTGCAGTAAAATCATTGAAGCCGTAAATCCATAACAGTCCCAGTAAAATAGCCAGGTAATAGCAGGTTTTCACCACCCACTGAGCTGCAGGCTTATTCCAGACTGCCATGATGGTGTTTATCCAGGACTTCATTGACGTAAACCCATCCTTTCCAGCCTAAATGCATATCATCTCTTAAGAAAAACTTGTCGTATTCGTGCCGGGAAAAATCAGCAATTTTAAAGCCGTAGGAACGGATAAGCTCCCGGGTCTTCTCATAGTGAAGCTGACGGTCTTCTTTGGGAAATCCGATGTAATCATACCAGTACCCATTGACAGGGACCATCACAAAAAGGGGATCCGCTTTCCTTTCCTTTAAAAGCTTTAAAACCAGGGTGAAATCGGCAAATTCTACAGATTCTGCATAGGTAACAGATTGGGCATAGCCCTTAAGGCTCTCCAATTTTCCTTGAAAATGCCGGCGGAAATAATCATCATTAATTCCAAAATCATTATTACTGCAGGCCTGTGCTCCTTCAGCTTCCGCTTTCTTTAGAAGCTCTGGCCAGAATGAACCTGTAACAGTCCTGGGCCCCTCCCTCTCTTCTCCTCTGCTAAGTAAAAGATAAGCAGAACGAAACTCATCTGTCTTTTCTAAAATAAAGAGCTTGAGATAGGCCAGGGATTTGACCAGCTGTTTAAGGACAGGATGAAGATACCCGGGTTCCGCCGCTTCTTTCAAGAGAGTCCCCAGCACCAGGGATTTCCTTGCTTCCGCAAACTCCAGCAGTCTTTGCGCCCCCGCCTTTCTGATCTCATCCTCCAATTCCTCATCTAAAACAAACCTGTAGGCATAAAGGGGTGAAAAATTTCCCCGGAAATAGGACTCAGGGATGCCTTCTCGCTCAAACCATTGAGGTGAGAGGATAAAGACAAGTTTTTTCCCTTCCAGGGATCGGCCTAATGCGGCAAAATTAAGAAAATGGATGATACTTTGGCTACCGCCGCGCCCTACCAGAAAAGGCTGAAAACCTGAGGGTTTATGAGCAAAAATACTGGAAGGGTGATAGTGATCAAAGATGGTTAATTCTGAAGAGCCATAGACAGGCAAAAACTCTTCCGAAGCAAGGGCTTTTTTTTGCAAAACCAGTCCTTTCATTTTCACCGGCGGGTAAAGCACCGGGGCCACTTTCTCCACTGAGGCCTTCTCAAGAAAGGCGGGTATGGCGAGACTTAAGCCAATAAGAAAAATAACAAAAAGGCTTAAGGCCAGGAAAAGGGGGCCAAAACGAGGCTTCATGATTTAGCGCCTTTCCTCAATAAATTTAATTATTTTATGGGGAGTGGCCCACATTTCCCGGTCTATCTCACTAATGGGAATAGCCATATGCAATTCTTCCTCAATGGCCACCAGGAGCTGTACTGTACCAAAAGAGTCCAGCAGTCCTGTTTCATAAAGTTCAACATCCGGATTTTCACGTATCTCTTCACTGCCGCAGACCTGACAGAGGATATCCAGAATTTTCTCTCTCATCACACGTAACCTCCGCTTTGCATATAGAAAAAAAACAGTCCATCGGATACTAGTTTACCAGATAGACTGCGGAAAGCAAATCAGTTTATTCACCGGGATAGTACTGGAAATACCCGTAATATTCCCCCAGCCTGCTCTTACATTCCCCGGGCATTTCTTTTTTAGGCGGGATCCGTCTCCTGCCGGGGAAAAATTCCCTGGCTATCTCCAGGTCCCTGGCTTCTATCAGCAACCTCCCGGGAGGCCTAAACGTCGGCTCCTTTTTCATGAGAAACCACTCTCCTTTTTCGTGGTATGTCCATATTTTACCCGGGGCAGAAAGAAATAATTATTTTTTTATTATTTTATCCATTCCAGGGGGTCACTCTCCAGCAAACGCCAGGGGTTCGTAAAAACGGGGCCTATGCTGATTGTCCAGTGGAGATGGGGACCTGTGGAAAAACCTGTGGACCCGATTTCCCCAATAATATCCCCTTTTTCCACCAGCTGGCCTTCCTTCACCAGCAGGCGGTCCAGATGGGAGTAAGCGCTGAAGATATCCATCCCGTGGTCGATGATGATGGTATTTCCTGTAAGATGGAGGGGCATAGAGAGAGTAACCATACCCCTGTTGGTGGCTTTCACAGGGGTCCCTTTTCTCGCTGCGATATCTATACCGGCATGCCTTCCGGATTCCACATTGTTTATGTAGCGAATAACACCATACTCTGTAGAAATACGTCCTTCCACAGGCTGTAAGAATTTTCCCTGCCATAAGGGCTCGGGGGCGGAAACGGATTTGGCCTTCTCAATAAAGGCGCTGTCCTCTTTCCAGAGCTTCTCATTCCTTATGGCCTGCTGTTGCCTGGTTACTTTTAAGTTTTGGGTAAGAAATTTTTTGGGGAGAACGGTAATCATTTCCCTTTTCTCCCAGACAACCTGCCCTTTTCTGGAAATACTAATATATAGAAAATATTTTCCTGCTGCCGTACGGTAATTCACAGCCGCCAGGGCTACCTGTCCTCTTTTATAATGGGTAAACCCGGGTGGATTCTGTAACAGGCCTGTCGAAAGGGCAATGTGATCGTCCCTGTTTACGTTCTCCACGTAGATGACAAGATAATCCCCTGGACACACTTCCAACGTAGAGAGGCGCAAGACCGGAGTCAGTTCCCGGTTTCCTTCCCTCTTCTTTCCCATAGTTTCTATGTAGCTGCCACTGTAGTTTGTCAAAAATACTGTCACCAGGATAATCAGACACAGTACTATTGCTTTTCTCCCCAATTCCCACCCCACCTTTGAAGGAAACATATCTTTTTGAGGTCTGATATATATACTTATGCTAAAATTAAATAAACCTTGACACAAGCAATTTATGTATATTAATTTATAAGATAAGGAAATGCTAATAGAAAAACTGTGAAGGAACCCAGTAGCCCGTTATGGTGACAACACAGAGAGCAGGCTGGTTGGTGCAAAGCTTGCCGGACATAATGGCGTGAATTACATTCCGGAGTTTCAGCAGAAAGTGCTTGCGGCTGTCACCCGTTATCGTGACTTGAGGCATCGTTAAGATGTAAAGTAAGGTGGTACCACGGGTCTTCTCGTCCTTATAGGATGAAGGACTCTTTTTTTATGACTAGTGATAGAAGGAGTGGAACAAATGGCTAACGTTTACGACATTCTGAGGGAAAGAGGATATATCGAACAGGCAACCCATGAAGAAGAAATCAGGGAACTCCTGGAGAAAGAAACAGTCACCTTTTATATCGGTTTTGACCCTACGGCCGACAGCCTTCATGTGGGTCATTTTATCCAGGTCATGGTGATGATGCATATGCAAAGGGCCGGTCACAGGCCCATCGCCATCATCGGCGGCGGCACAGCTATGGTGGGAGACCCTTCGGGCAAAACAGACATGCGTAAAATGCTGACCAGAGAACTGATTGAAGAAAACGCTCAATCCTTTAAAAAACAGTTTTCCCGCTTTATCGATTTTGGTCCGGGAAAAGCCCTCATGGTCAACAATGCCGACTGGCTCATGAATCTTAATTATATTGAATTCCTGCGCGATATCGGCAAACACTTCTCCGTCAATAGAATGCTTTCAGCTGAATGTTTTAAAAACAGGTTGGAAAGAGGTTTATCCTTCCTGGAATTCAACTACATGCTGATGCAGGCCTACGACTTCCTGGAACTTTATAAGAGGTACAATTGCAAGCTGCAGATGGGCGGCAATGACCAGTGGTCCAACATTATCGCAGGAGTAGAACTCATCCGGCGAGCTGAAGGAGGTTCAGCTTATGGTCTCACCTTCAAACTCCTGACTACCAGTGAAGGTAAAAAAATGGGAAAAACAGAAAGCGGCGCCATCTGGCTCGATCCTGCCAAAACTTCCCCTTATGATTTCTATCAATACTGGCGTAATGTCGATGACAGGGATGTCAAAAACTGCCTGGCCTTATTGACCTTCTTACCCATGGAAGAAGTAAACAGGCTGGGTTCCCTCCAGGATGCTGAAATTAACCGGGCCAAAGAAGTACTGGCTTATGAAGTCACGAAGCTGGTACATGGCGAGGAAGAAGCGGAAAAAGCCCAAAAAGCCGCCAGAGCCCTCTTTGGCAGCGGCGGTGATGCTGCTTCCATACCCTGTACAGAAATCCCTCAAGCCAGGTTTACGGGAGGGATGGATATCCTCACCCTCTTAATGGAAACTGGACTGGCTCCTTCCAAAAGCGAAGGCAGGCGCCTGATCCAGCAGGGTGGTCTGACTGTAAACGAGAACAAGATTGATGATTTCAATCTTGTCATTAACCTTGATGATTTTGCTGACGGTAAACTAATGCTAAGAAAAGGGAAAAAAGTCTATCACCAGGTCAAATTAGTTTAAAGAATGTTTGATGAAAAGCACCAGTTACGCCACTGGTGCTTTAGTCATTTCTAAAAAACTTTTTAGTCTCCTTGCTTTATACCCTCGTTAGTTCTGCCCCCTTGATAAAAACCAGGATTTCATCCAGGCCCTGGTTCATTTTTTCCGTAGTTACAAAGCGGAAAAGGTCTCCTTTCAATTTCAGCCTTTCCGGTACTGTCCGTATAGTAAAGTCCGCCGGAGTGATTTCCTTTTCCACCTCCGCCCACTCCAGGGGAGTAGAAACCGTAGCCCCGGGTTTTGCCCTTACGGAATAAGGTGCCGGCAAGGTTCTACCCCGCCACAACTGGAGATAATCAAAATAGAGATGTTTCCCCCGCTTCTTCACCATCCGTTCAAGGGTGACCTTGCGGGGATTTTTTTCCGCTATGTAACGGGCAATAAAGGTATTGATGAGCCGGGCTTCCTCATAAGTATACCTGGGCTCAATAGGTATATAGACCTGAAGACCAGTGGCCCCGGAGGTCTTAATGACGCTAAAGAGGCCCAGGGAATCGATAACTTCCCTGGATTTGAGGGCTATTTCTCTCACCAGGTCAAAATTATCCGTATCCATAGGGTCCAGGTCCAGGGTAAGCTCTGTGGGATAGTCGGGTTTAACATACTGGTCGAAGGGGACGTGTATTTCCAGAGAAGCCAGGTTGGCCACCCAGACCAGGGTAGCGATGTCGTTTAAGAGTATCCAGTTCTTATCAGAATAAAAGGCTCGCTCCATCCATTCCGGGGCAAAAGGGGGAATCTCTTTCTGATAAAAGGATTTACCATCAATACCGTCAGGAAATCTGATCATGGTCAAGAGGCGGTTTTGTGTATAGGCCAAAAGATAGGGAGAGACACTTATTAAATAATGAATGTAATCGAGTTTCGTGATACCCGATTCCGGCCACAAGATCTTATGAGGGTTGGAAATAGTGAGTTCTTTGCCCTCGATAGTGATTTGCATGCTCTCCATTTTTCTTCCTCCATGGTGGAAAATTTAAATCCCAAAGAGCAGTCCTTAGCTTACACCTAGTATCCCCCTGGAATCTATCCGTGGTATACATATACTTTCTTCCTTACTCCAAACGTTTTTCCAACTATGAAAAAACACAGGAGGCCGATATGCAGTTACAACCCATTATCCCCTTTGAGCCAATGATAACGGAGCAAATCCCCCGGGGAGAACAATGGATTGCACAGGTTAAGTGGGATGGCGTCCGGGTTCTTACTTATTTCGACGGCCAGGAGGTCCGGCTTTTCAACCGGAAACGAAACGAACGAACCATGCAATTCCCTGAGTTTGTTGAGATTAAACGCTACTTAAAAGCCTCATCAGTTATTCTTGATGGCGAAATCATCGCTCTCCATAACGGGAAGCCCTCTTTTCATGAGGTCATGAGACGGGACGGAATTAGAAAACCGGAAAATGTGGAGAAAGCGCGTAAGGAAACACCTGTAACCTATATGCTCTTTGATGTGGTGTATTACAACGGGGTATGGGTCAAAGACCAGTCATTACAAAAGAGACAGGAGATTTTAATGGACATCATTACCCCGCAGGAAAATGTGCAGTTAGTGGAAAACTTCGCTGACGGCGAGAGTTTATTTACCGCTATCAAAGCTAACGGTATGGAAGGAATCGTCTGTAAAGACCTTAACAGCACATATGCCATTAACGGTAAAGATGGCCGGTGGCAAAAGGTAAAGAATTACAGAGACTTAATAGCTGTAGTGGGAGGTGTAACCCTGCGTGACGGGGTTGTTAATGCCCTCTTATTGGGCTTATACGACCATAAGGGCCAGTTATGGTACATCGGACATGCCGGGACCGGAAAGTTAACTCATACTGAATGGAGAAACCTAACAGCGATAATAAAACCTTTGGCCGTAAAGCAGAGCCCCTTTATTAATCAACCTCAACGAATGAAGGAGGCTGTCTGGCTTAAACCTAAAATCACATTGAGAATTAAATTTACTGAATGGACAAAAGGCAGGGTCTTAAGACAGCCAAGCATCCAGGCTTTTGTTGATGTCTCACCGGAGGAGTGTATGTTTCTACAAACCAATTCCTTTACTCAGGCTATATCATATGGTTTTTGAGTGGTATAAAGTAAAACCGGAAGCCTATGCAATTAATAAGACCATCGGCGAGCTACAAATAAGACAGAGGACTGGTGCCATGATTACGCTAAAGCTAGGGAAAGCCCAACCCTAGCTATTTTTCCTTATATGAAAACTAACGTATGATATACCTTATCACCCAAACTGCCAGCAGAACCCAAATAGCGATAATCACAGTAGCCCCCACCCAGTTCTTAGGTTTTTCGCTTAAACTTCCATTTTAAACGGGTTTGTCAGCTTATTCATTGGTCTTGTGGCAGTGTGGCTGGGAACGGTCATCGCCCAGCTTTTGACCAGATAAAGGAGGAAAAGTTATGGTCAAAATTACAGGACAGGCAAAAAAAAATAAGAACCTATATTGGCGAAGCCAGTAAATATAAAGGCAAACTGCTCTATCATGCCATTGTGATGAAGGCTAAGGAGCTGGGGATGACAGGCACCACTGTTTTACGGGGCATTGAAGGTTTTGGACCCAACACCCGCATCAAAACCACCCGTCTTTTAGATTTATCCAACGATTTGCCTATAGTCATAGAAAACATTGACATCGTTGAATATATAGAAAAACTTTTGCCCTATTTGGACTAAGTAGCAAGCCTGACCCTCCAAAATGCAAAAAACCTCATGATACGATATCTCACTGAAGAGATAAAGAATCATGAGGTTTTTATTTATTATGGATTTAAGTTTGGAACTAGCCCGTTCTTCTTTGGTACAGGGCAGGCTGGTCAGACCGCCTTCTGCCTGGGCTCCTATTTGTGCTAATTCTTCCAGGTGTTCTTTTATTCTGGTTTGCTTATTTTTTCAGCCCCATTCCCATGGCTATTCGCCCGCCTTTTCCAGCCAATCTATAGCTCCTTGGGCCAGCAAGGCAGTTCCCCGCCAGAAAACATCCTCGTCTACATCGAACTTGGCATTATGATGGGGATACACAATATTTTTAGCTTCATTTCCCCCTCCCAGGAAGAAGAAGGTGCCGGGCACTCTTTCCAGGAAAAAGGCCATATCTTCCCCGCCCATGGTGGGATAAGGAATTTCTATGATGTCCTTTTCTCCTACGATCTTCTGGGCCGTCTCCACAAAAGATTTGGTAAATTGCCCATCATTGACCAAGGGAGGATAGCCAAAAATATAATTAAATTCATAATCCCCGCGCATTCCTCTGGTAATGCTAGCGACGATTTCCTCTAAACGCCTGGCAATCTTTTCCCGTTCATCCTGCTTAATGGACCGTACAGTACCTTCGAGTTCAACCTCATCAGGAATAATATTATAGGCTCTGCCGCCATGGATTTTACCTATGGTGACTACTGCCGGGTTTACCGGTTTTACCTCCCTGCTGACAATAGTTTGGAGAGCGCTTAAGACCTGACCCGTGATGACGATAGGGTCAACCCCGGTATCCGGCATGGCCCCATGACAGCCCTTACCCTTGATTTTAATGGAAAATTGGTCAAGACAAGCCATTAGATTCCCATAACTTACCCCTATCTGTCCCGTGCCGATTTCCTTAAAGATAGTACCGATATGTAGTCCCAAAACAGCTTCAACCTTTGGGTTTTCCAGGACTCCGTCATCAATCATGGGTTTGGCCCCCCCGGGTCCTTCTTCACCAGGTTGAAAAATAAGTTTTACATTACCCTTTAGCTGGTCACGATGAGCATTGAGGATTTTGGCAGCCCCAAGGAGCATGGCTGTATGCGCGTCATGGCCGCAAGCATGCATATTGCCATTGGTGGAGGCAAAGGGTAACCCTGTTTCTTCCTTGATGGCTAAACCGTCCATATCAGCTCTTAAAGCTATGGTTTTACCTTCGCCTTGTCCTTTAATTAAACCAACTACACCATGCCCGCCCACATTAGTTTTGTATGCGATACCCATTTCTCCTAATTTTGCAGCCACATAAGCGGCGGTTTGCGGTGTTTCTAAGCCTACTTCCGGGATCTGGTGCAGTTCTCTGCGCCAGCTCACTATTTCATTTTGAAGACTTTTAGCCTCATCTACAATATTAAGCATTACATTCACTCCCTATTTGTAATTTTTTAGGCCTTAAGCTGTTGTACCGGCAGACCTTTTAGCCCTCTCATTTAAGATTTTTGCTACCAGAATGGTACCAAAAACTGACGCGATGATCAGGGCCCACGCAGGTAATTTAGTGGTTAGCCGCAAGATAACAGGAATACCGATACCAACAACCCCTAATTTGGGAAACCTGAAAGCAAACTGGCCAAAGACCGCACCAAAAATAGCGGGAACGGTATAAACCTTAAAAGCATTGGCAACCACAGGGGGGAAGAGTTTTATCAAAGCGGTGCCCACAAAAGCGGCTATGGTAACCCCGATTAAGTTCGTAATAATAGACCCGGCAATTCCCAAGGTTGAAATAACCTCAGCCTCTTTAGTACCGGGCTCTGTTTCCGTGACTTCCAGGGCCATGGAAGCACAGGGTAAACGCAGATTAGAAATATTACCTGCTAAAAAGGACATATAAGTTCCAGCCAGACCTAAAACGGCATAATAAGATACAGGTTCAACTACATAAAATGCCCCAAAAAGAGCGGCAATCATCCCCCAGGCTTTTAAGGCTAAAGCCAGGTCCGGAATCACACCATGGACAAAGTAGAGATAACCTACGGGTAAAAAACTCAAGGCTGCCGTAAGTAACAGAGTAAAAACACCAATTTTTATAACCGGTTGTTTCCATATTTTATTAAATTCCTGATTATTCATAGCGAATTGTCACCTCCGTATAACCTAACTAAAAATAATAGCGCTGAACATCCCTACCAGCATAGCTATACCTAAAGAAAATTCCTTGAGCTTAGGATACTTCTGTGTCACTTTTACCATGACTACCATGGACAAAGCCCCGGCTACTACAGCAATTAACTTACCGCCACCTTGTACCACATCAGCGGAATTTAAATAGCCAAAAACGCCCAACATGGCTGCACCACTCAAGAGCCCTAACCACCTGGGGTCACCACCGCCAATTTTCTCCCTTAAAGACTCTAACTTATGGCTAAATAAGCCTACCAGGAGGAGCCAGCCTATACCATTAACAGCCATAGTCCACCAGGATGTGGCCAGTGCTAGCAAATTATAATTTTTTGAACCAAATTCCACACCTAGAGCTTCCGCACCTACTCTGGCCGCCGTTAATTCGGTAGGAGCTGCTCCAATAATCGATAGTCTGAGCCAACTCATAGGGCCACCGATAACTGACATCATCCCAACCATGACGATAAAGATAGCAATAACAGGACCAATGGCTGTCACGAGACCTGTTCTAAAAGCGATATTACATTTCTCCTTTTTCATACCCAGTTTCTCTGCTGTGGAATAAGCAAGTCTGGTATACAAGATGGCCTGAATGGCTACTACCGAAACAACTAAAGCTGCAATAATCCAAACCCCAAATTCATTAGCAATTTTTAAAATTTCTGGCGACAAAATAAACACCTCCATAGATTAAAATAAAATGGGAGAAAAAAGTTTTAAATTTAGAATTGACCACCCCCAATATTCTTAATTTTGTAGATTATTATTTTTTTCCTGTACGAATTATTTTACAATAAATTAATAGTATTCACAATACATAAGTAACATTTTTTGGTAAATCCGCCACCAATACATTTTCCAGGTCTCTCGGCTACAAAAAAAATAAGCCCCGTAAGAGGGGCTGTACTCACGCTATTTATTTGGCGAAAAACAACTGCTGTCCGTTTACTTTGTAACCGTTGATGATGTCCTTCCCTTCCTGGGAAGTGATAAACTCGATTAGAGCAATAGCCCCATTATGGTTAACCTTAGGATGCCTGGTTGGGTTTACGGCAATAATGCCGTAAGGATTAAGAAGTTCCGGTACACCCTCGACCAGAACTACCAGTTTTAGCTTATCTTTCATACTGGCATATGTTCCCCGGTCGGCCAAAGTATACCCTTGTTTTTCGTCAGTCATAATCAGGGTATCTCCCATACCTTTACCAACAGAAAGATACCATTTTCCTTCAGGCTTTACTCCAGACTTAGTCCACAACTCCAGTTCTTTTTTATGGGTGCCGGAATCATCACCGCGGGAGATAAATTCCGTCTTTTTCATTTCAGCAATTCTCGTTAGAGCTTCCACCACCGGAAGCCCTTTTATTTTAGCCGGGTCGTGTTCCGGTCCTACAATCACAAAGTCATTGTGCATGACATCCCGCCGATTGACCCCAAAGCCGTCAGCCACAAACTTGTCTTCCGCAGCCCTGGAGTGAACCAAAACTACGTCGCAGTCCCCCAGTTCCCCTGTTTTCAGGGCCTGACCCGTCCCCTGGGAAAGGACTTTCACTTGGTACCCCGTCTTCTGTTCAAAGACAGGCAGCAGCTTTTCCAGAAGCCCTGAGTCTTTGGTACTGGTGGTAGTGGATAAGACAATGGTCTTGTTTTCTTCTACGGATTTAGGAGCTTCCTGCTTTGGTGCCGTTTTCCCGCAAGCGACCAGGGAAAAAAGAAGAATGACTGTCAGCAAAACACTAAAAACCTTTTTCACCTTTACTCCTCCTCGTAAATAATGATGTTGCTATGGTCTTTTTTGTTGCCCTTTAAGAGTTTGTCGCTCTTCACATTAAATATGACAACAAAAAAGCCCCTTTTCAGGGAAAGGAGCAGAATTAAGGTACAAAAAAACGCCTTCGAAAGAAGACGTTTAGAACCTTAAAAAGCAATCCACTCTGGATCAGCCTTGCGTTCTCCTTTCCACACGGGAGGCACCACCGTTTCCAGTGACACCCTGTCGGCCTGTACTCCATAGACCCCGTCCCCAGGAATCCAGGCTCGGAGATATGTAGTTTATATAGTTATTGTATTTCATCATGGGAATACTTGTCAATCTCTTACTTGTTTCGCCGAGGTATATTATTCGTATAATTTGATTATGCCGGTATAACCTAAACTAAAGATTATATATAGCCTGACTAGAGTCATTTCTAAAATTTGATTATTCCTTTAATAAAGAATATAATTTTTATTGTGCGTTTTATACCTTAGATTTCTGGAGGTTGCTTTAAAGTGGCATCAGAAAGAATCAGCTCAACTTCTACTACCCTGAATCACTGGATGGATTTCCGTTTTAAGCTGTTCCTGGAAGGAATCCTCATCGGTTTTATCGCTGGCTTTGTGATCGTCTTTTACCGGCTCCTACTGGAAAAGGCCGATCTATTCCGTGAAATAGTATACACTAACTTAAAATCAAGTTGGTGACTACCTGATAGTCTTAACCAACGAGGATAAAGAGGTAACCGCCAAAAAAGTTTATCGTTATTAGCCGGAGAATGTAATATTTAAAGGGTTGAGAAATCTCAACCCTTTTTTCATAACCTTCTTAGGACCATCTCCACTCCTTTTGCCCATTCTAATAACCGCTCATCGGCCATAAAAGGAGCGGTAAATTGTAAGCCAAGTGGTAAATTGCTCTCACTCATCCCTGCAGGCAATGTAATTGTGGGCATACCAGCATAAGTCCAGGGTAGATTCATAATGGGATCGCCCGTAGCACTAATACCCTGGGGGGCCGAACCAACGGCAGCAGGACTGAGCCAAAGGTCTATACCGTGTTCAGCCATTAATGCTTCTAATTCTTCCCGCAAAGCAAGTCGTCCGGCGCGGGCTCTCTTCAGTTCTTCTTCCTCAACTTCTTTACCGGTTAAAATAGCGTCCTTTGTTTGAGGGCGATAAAGGTCTTCATATCTGGCAAACCATTCCTCATGAATCTGGGCCAGTTCGGCAAAAGCCATCCGCCTGTGCAGCAGGTTGATCTCCTTAATATTTTCGAAAGCAGGTACCCTCTTAATCTCATAACCTCCCTTTACCAACATCTTCAATTGAGCCTCAAAAGCCTTAAGCCCCTCCTCACTGGCTTGAGCCAGATAAGAACCTTCCGGCACCCCCAGTACCGGCAATTTTGCAATCTCTTCCCCTGGAGCGGCAGGCTCCCAGTCGTAACACAAAATCGAAGCTGCCAGGTTCATCCCCTCTACATCCTGGGTAAAAAGACCCACATGGTCGAGGGAAGGCGAAAAGTAAATGAGCCCTTCACTGGGAATCCTGTCGTAGCTGGGCTTAAAACCCACTATGCCACAGAAAGCAGCGGGACGGATAACCGAGCCAATGGTCTGGGTACCCAGAGCCAGGGGACAAAAACCTGCAGCCACAGCGGCTGCCGAACCACTGCTGGATCCCCCCGGAGTGTGCTCCGGATTATAGGGGTTGCGGGTAGGTCCTGGCGCAAAGAAGGCGAACTCAGTGGTTACAGTTTTTCCCAGGATTAAAGCCCCGGCTTCCCGCAGTCTTTTAACACACTCTGCCTCCGGACCCTCAAACAGTTCCGGAGGGAGCTGGGCACCGGCCCTGGTAGGAAACCCTTTGGTACGGAAAATATCCTTAACGCCCACTAACACCCCGTAGAGGGGAGGCCTTTTATTGGAGTCGGGATACATGTTTTGCAAAGCTTCAGCCTCCTTTAAAAGGCGACTTCGCCGGTCGGGTTCGGGGATCAGGGCCTGAATATGGGGCTCAATGACTTCAATGCGGTCACAAATCTCGTTAACATACTTAAGAAGGTCAAGCTGTCCACTTCTTAATTCAGCCACAGTCCCGGGGAGAGAAGCAGGGGAAATATACATACAGAGTCCTCCTTGTTATCTTTAATAACTATATAATACAGTAATCTTATCCCTTTTACTTCTACACACAAGGTCGTCTTCCTCCCAAATACTAATTTATTCCTTTTACTAACGTCATTATGTGCGAACAAATATAATGCCAACCCCATTAACTGTATAAGGAAATTATGGAGTTATATCAACAACTGTGGCATCAGTTAAAAAGAAATGGAAACAAAAAGGATTTGCTGCCGGTGTCAATCGGGAAATAATTGAACAGGGAGCACAAATGTTAGGCATGGATTTAGATTATATAATTGAAGAAACAATAAACAGGGATGCAAAAAGTAGCGGAGGAAATCGGTTTAAAAGGAAATATATAAATTAAAAATAACCCATTGGGATTTAAGAATCCAATGGGTTATTTTCTTTCCCTATTCCACCTACCCATACCTGAACTGGACCCCAAAGGTTCCCCGGGGATAATTCCACTGGATGGCCCCTTGCTTTTGACAAACCACCCGACAGGTCCCACATTCCAGGCATCCCGCATAATCAAAGGTCATTTCTCCCGCTTCGTTTAAGTTGTATAAAAGGGCAGGACAGGCATAAAGACAGGGCTTTTCCGTACAGGTGCGGCAGATTTCTTTGTTTATAGTGATATGGGCTTCATCATCGTCCACATTGAATTTGTTGAAACCCAGGCGTTCTTCGATGGAGAGTTTCTTCATAGGGCCCTGACCCCCTTTATACCGTCTTTGACCAAATCAAAGATGGATATATTATTCTTCTTGAGTTCGCCCATGACCATGGGTAAAAGATGCTGGGCGGGAGTACCGTATACGGTAAACAGTTTGTAGAGGATGTTGTCGGCTAATTGCGGATAGGTGGTGAAGATCCGGGTGGTCTGTTCCATGAAGGCCGGGGCATTTTTGTAGGTCTCCAGGTCTTTCATAACAAAGCTGTTTTTAAGAAGTTCCTGGTAATGACTTAAGGATGTTTTGGAATAGTCTTCTTTTTCTTTGGCTTTGATGACGGTCTGAGCAGCAGCGATGCCGGAGTAGATGGCTAAATCCATGCCCCTGACCATGTAGCCGGTGTTTAAGACTAAACCTGCGGCATCACCGGCGATTAAAAGCCCGTCTGTATAGAGGGCAGGCAGCATATTTAGGCCGCCTTCGGGTACTAAATGGGCCGAGTATTCGACGACTTTACCCCCGGTTACGAGAGGAGCGATGTTGGGGTGGGTCTTGAATTCTTCGATTAAGTCAGCAATTTTTATTTTGCTTTTTCCTATAGCCCCGGAGGTAATGACGAGACCTATGGAGATGGTGTTTTTGTTGGTGTAGAGGAAACCGCCGCCCTGGATTCCTTGGGTGCACCGGCCCACAAAGAGCTGAGCAGCCCCTTCTTCTCCTGTGAGCTGGAAGCGGTCCTCTATTACTTGTCTTGGCAGTTCGATGACTTCTTTGACGCCTGTGGCCACGTGAATGTCTTTGAGTTCGCCCCTTAGGCCCGCTTTCTGGGCTAAAAGGGAGTTGACTCCGTCGGCGGCGATGACGACGTTGGCCAGCATTTGGTCTTCGCCGGCAATGACGCCAATGATTTTACCCTGGTCATCCCGTAAAAGGTCATCGACTCTGACGCCGGTGGCGATGACGGCCCCGGCTTCTTCGGCTTTAGTGGCCAGCCACTGGTCGAATTGGGCTCTTAGGACTGTAAAGGAGTGGTAGGGTTCCTGGTTGTAGCGCTGGCTCTTGTAGTCCAGGGAAACACTGCCGGAAGGCGTGATCATAGTGATGGTTTCTTTGACAACCCGTCTTTCGACGGGTGCTTCTTCCCAGAAGTTGGGGATTATTTTTTGCAGGGCGTGGGCGTAGAGCCTGCCTCCTGTCATGTTTTTGCTGCCGGCTTGCAGGCCTCTTTCGATGACGAGGACTTCGAGGCCGGCCCGGGCCAGGGTAAGGGCGGCGGCGCTGCCCGCCGGCCCTGCCCCCACGATGATACAGTCAAATCTTTCTTCGCTCATGTTTCATCCCCCTATTTGTTGAGGGCCTTCTTGCAGGCTTCTTCCAGGGCGGGTACGACCTGGTAGAGGTCACCGACGATGTAGTAGTCGGCATTCTGGAAGATGGGCGCATTTTCGTTTTTGTCTACGGCAAAGATGATTTTGGCATCACGGATGCCGGAGATGTGCTGGACTTGCCCGGAAATACCTAAGGAGAGGTAAAGGCCGGGTTTGATGTTTTGACCGGAGATGCCGATGTAACGGTCTTCAGGCAGCCAGTGGAGGTCTTCGGCTACAGGACGGCTGCAGCCTAGTTCTCCCTCTAAGACTTTGGCCAAGTCTTCGGCCAGTTTAAGGTCTTCCTGTTTGGCAAAACCGCGGCCTACACCCACAACGACGGCTGCATCAGCGATATTGACAGCATCTTTGGGCTTAGCGCGTTTTTCCACGACTTTTACCTTAGTACTGGGCTGGCCGGTAAAGGCTTTCACTTCTCCTGTTCTTTCCTCTTGGGCGGGAGCTTCATAGGTCTTGGGAGGAACGGTGACAATTACGGTTTCTTCCTGGGAGATCAAAGTACTGACGGCCAAGCCTCCGTAGACCATTCTTTCTATTTTTACGCCTTCGGCGGTAAATTCTATGTTTTTGCCGTCGGTGGCACAACCCACACCCAGGAGAGCAGCGATTTTAGCAGCCAGGTCTTTGCCTCTTCTGGTAGCTCCTATGAGAATGAGTCTTGGTTTGGCTGTTTTGAGGGCTTTGGCCAAAGACTCAGCATAGTTTTCTAAGGGCATCTCCCCATTTATGTAGTAACATTTGCTGGCACCACTTTTTACTGCCATTTGGGCCTGGGCTTCTGTCCCCGTGAGGACGGTGATAACTTCACCCGCTGTTCCCGAAAGGGTACGGGCTGCCCCTGTCAGTTCCAGGGCCAGTTCTTGTTGTTCGGCTATTACCCAGATGTTCATTGCTTTTCCTCCCTCCTAACCCACGACGCCTTCTTTGATTAGTGCAGCCGCTGCTTTTTCTGCCATTTCGTTTATGCTGTCACCGGTGATTCTCTGCTGTTTCCTGGCCATGACGTAAGCTAAGGTACTGGCTACCTTAAAACGGGGTTTGAGTTCTTCTGGCGTAAGTACCAGTTCCGGAAGTTTAATCTCCTTGACCGGTTTTTTGCTGGCGCCCAGGATCTGTTTAAGGCTGGGAATACGGGCCTTGTTAATGTCGGGCAGAACGGTGACGAGGACAGGATAAGCGGCCTCCACCACTTCGATGCCGTCTTCCAGTTTGCGCTCGGCCACTACTTTATCGGGTAAGACGGTAAGTTTGTTGACAAAGGTAATGGCGGGAATTCCTAAGAGAGCGGCCAACTGGGGGCCTACCTGCTGGTTGTACTGGTCGCTGGAACCTTCGCCGCAGATAATCATTTGATAATCAGGCACCTTGGCCACAGCTTTGGCCAGGACACGGGCGGTGATAAAGGCATCAGCATTGCCTAAAAGCTCATCATTCACATAGATAGCCTGGGCAGGCCCCCGGGAAAGAGCATCTTTTAAGGAAGCCCTGGCTTTTTCCGTACCGGCTGTCAGGGCTATAACCTCTCCTCCCTGAGCTTCACAGATTTTGACCGCTTCTTCAATGGCGTTACGGTCGTATTCGCTGATTTTGTAGTTGACCCGGTCGAATTGGAGCTCCCGGGTCTTTGCATCCACTTTGATGTCGGCTTCATCGATAACCCATTTGTAACAGGCAATTATGTTGGGCATATTCCTCTCCTCCGCAACTAAGTTTTCGGCCAGCCTGGGCTGACCGAAAACCTTTTTTTCTTTTGATTACCGTAAAATATTAGAGGCAATGACCATACGCTGCACTTCTGAAGTTCCTTCGTAGATTTCGGTAATCTTGGCATCCCGCAGATGGCGTTCCACGGGGTAGTTCGTGGTGTAACCGTGACCGCCATGGATCTGTACGGCTTTAATCGTTACCTGCATAGCGGTTTCGGAGGCATGTAATTTAGCCATGGAAGCTTCCTTAGTATGAGGCTGGTCACTACCCTTGAGGAAAGCGGCATGGTAGACCAGGTGACGGGCTGCCTGGATCTGGGTAGCCATGTCGGCCAGCATAAACTGGATGGCCTGGTTGGCGCTGATGGGTTTGCCGAACTGGTGCCTTTCCTTGGCATATTTCAAAGCCGCCTCATAAGCAGCCTGGGCAATACCTAAAGCCTGGGCGGCAACACCAATCCTGCCTCCGTCCAGGGTAGTCATGGCAATCTTAAAGCCTTCACCTTCTTTACCCAGGAGGTTTTCTTTGGGTACTTTGCAATCTTTGAAAATGATTTCGGCGGTTGCAGAACCGTGAATGCCCAACTTGTCTTCAAACTGGCCTACGGCAAAACCGGGAAAGTCCTTTTCCACGATAAAGGCGCTGATACCTTTGACACCTTTGCTCTTGTCTGTCATGGCAAAAACTATGTAAGTGCTGGCATAACCGCCGTTGGTAATAAAACACTTGGAACCGTTGAGAATATAGTAGTCCCCATCGAGTACGGCTACTGTCTGCTGACTGGCGGCATCAGTGCCGGCGTTAGGTTCGGTAAGGCAGAAGGCTCCTAATTTTTCGCCGGTAGCCAGGGGCTTAATATACTTTTCCTTTTGCTCGGGAGTACCGTACTTATAGATAGGCCAGATTCCCAAAGAAGTATGGGTAGCCAGGATAATACCTGTTGAAGCACAGGCTTTAGACAGTTCTTCTACAACCATAATGTAGCTGAGATAGTCCCCGGCAGCGCCGCCATATTCTTCGGGATAAGGAATGCCCATGAGGTTGAGTTCCGCCATTTGCGCCACAATGTCACTGGGGAATTCATGCTTCTTATCAATTTCTGCAGCTCTGGGGGCTACCACTGTCTCGGCAAATTCTTTGGCCATGTTCCTGATAAGGATTTGCTCTTCAGTAAAAGGATACATTAACTTCTTACCTCCTTAAAATTGATGACTATTTGTGGCTTAAACTATTTCTTTTCCAGGTCAGTCACTCCGGCCAAATCCTTGGCAAACTGTTTCTTCTCATCAAGGTTAGCCTGCCTGGCAATCATAACCCTCATGGCTTGCGGGGGACCGGCGCCATGCATGGATTCTGTCCGGTAAGCTACTGCGGCAGCGCCGATGGTAATGTTCTCTACCAGGCGGAGCATTCTCAGGCGGCATTCGGTGGCTAAACCGCTTATTCCCCGAAGGTATTTCTCTATATAATGGGCTGTCTCGGGATTACGGTAGTCATGCTCAGAGGGCAGGGTAACCATGAGACCGCCGGCAATATCTTCGGCAATCCGGGCAATTTCATAGGGGAATCTTGTTACATTCAGCTTACAGACGTTAGCCATCAATAAATCAATCAAGTATGTACCGGAGGCAGTAGGTTTGCCTTCTGTAGAGCAGGCCAGGCCGCACGCGTGAAGCGTTTCATTGAGGTGAATCATTTCCACAATTTTGTCTTTAATATGAGAGGCATTGGCCACACCCTGATAATCGGCAAGATTAGCCACCGCCCCGATGAGGACGTCACCTACCCCTACCTTGCAGCCGCCGTAACTCTGCCGGTGATATCCAGCGAAGCGTTCTACCAGCATACCGGCAAATTTATATTCCTTGTACATGAAGACCCGTTCCCAGGGAACAAAGACATTATCAAAAACGACCAGGCACTCTTGACCGCCGAAACGGGCATTCCCCACATCGATACTGCCGCCTTCCATCTTGCGGGTATCGGAAGCCTGGCGGCCCAGGATATAAGTGATACCTGGGGTATCAGTGGGCACGGCAAAAGATACGGCATAGTCTGCATCTTCCTGGCGCATAGCCATGGTAGGCATTACCAGGATTTCGTGAGAGTTCAAAGCCCCTGTTTGATGACATTTGGCCCCTCGCACAATGATGCCGTCAGCTTTTTTCTCTACGACATGAAGGAAAACATCGGGATCTTCCTGTTCACTGGGACGTTTGCCGCGGTCACCTTTGGGGTCAGTCATAGCGCCATCGCACATCAGGTCATTTTCCTGAAGGTGCAATAAGAACTTGTTGAATCTCTCATGGTAATTAGTACCCATAGCCTTGTCAATCTCAAAAGTAGTACTGCCCAGGGCATTGATGGCATCCATGCCTACACAGCGCTGAAAACAGGTACCTGTCTTTTGCCCTAGGAGACGCTGCATCTTCACTTTTTTTACGAGATCATCCGTACTCTGATGAAGATGGGTAAAGCGGTTAATGCGTTTCCCCGTGAGATGAGAAACAGCCGTCATCAGGTCCTGGTATTGGGGATCCTGGGCCAACTCATAAGTCATGGCTGCGGCATTAAGAGAAGGCCTGATCAGGGGATGTTCGGCAGGACAATCGATTTTCTTGCCCATGGCATAGGCGTTGAGCTTAAGCTTCTTAATACTGTCTATATACTCCTGCGCCGTTTTCACAAAATTCCTCCTTTTTTAAAATTCCGGCAAACCCTACTTTTTTATTTTTTCTTACAAAAATCTAAATCTTAGACTAGTTTTTGCCCAGCTGCAAATGCTGCCTTGTCATCTTCGTGGAATTTTTCGTTCACAAGGCTCAGCAGTTTGGCCAAAATCACCTCAGGTGTAAAGATATCCGTTACCTTACTGAAAGCTCCCAACATAATGACGTTAGTAAGTAAGGTAGACCCCAACTCTTTAGCCGCCTGGGTTGCGTTAACAAAATAGCCGTGGGGACATACCGCTTTCACCGCTGCTTCCAGTTCACTTAAGGGAGGATAAACATCGGCTCCCATGTTGCTGAGAACAGTCTGTACGGGTTCTTGGTTAATAATAAACTTGCCTTTACTGTTTAAGAGTTTGGCATTACGCATGGCTTCCAGGGGTTCAAAACCCAGCAGGATATCGGCCTGACCAACAGGAACCAGGGGAGCATAAATATCACTGTCGGAAATCCTCAGGTGGGATACTACAGAGCCTCCCCTTTGGGCCGCACCTTTCGTTTCAGTACTCAGTACGTTGTACCCCTTATCCATGGCACACTGGGCCAAAACTTCAGAGGCCAGAATGTTTCCTTGTCCGCCTACACCAGCAATTACAATATCAAGCTTCATTATTTCATTGCCCCCCTCGCACATACAGATACGCAGACTCCGCAACCATTACAACTATCCTGGTCGATCCTGGCCTTACCGTCAACGATGGTAATAGCAGGACAGCCAAAATCGGAAACACAAATCTTACAACCGTTACATACCTCATGGTCAACAGTTACTTTTCTCGCTTCAAAGGATACTCTGCCTTCCCGGGAGAACTTGAGGTAACACAACGCACGGGCTATGACAACTTTAACCCCTTCTTCTTTTACTACCTCAGCTAATAGCTTCTTAGTTTCTTCTACGTTATAGGGATTACATATATAGGTTTTGGCCCCCATAACTGCTGCTACAGAGGCAGGATCAATGGCCTGGAATTGTTCGCCTCTGACATTAGTTTCGCTGCCGGGGTGAGGTTGGAAACCGGTCATGGCAGTGGTAGAGTTATCGGCAATAATAACTGTGATATTAGCTTTATTGAAAATAGCGCTGGCCAAACCCGTTAAGCCATTATGGAAGAAGGTAGAGTCACCGATCATGGCTATAACTGGTTTCTCGTATCCACCTGCTTTTATCCCGTAAGCCATGGGGATAGAAGAACCCATACAGTAAATAGTAGACTGAAGGTTCATGGGTTGGAAACTTCCGGCATCGTGACAACCAATATCGCCTGTTACCACAGCGCCAGTCCTGCGTACAACCGACTTTAAGGCATAGAGTAAACCGCGGTGGCTGCAGCCTACACATTGGGTTCTAACACGGGCCGGAATATAAGTGCTCTGGGCTTCCTTAGGCATTGCTTTGTTGGCTTCCGCACTCTCAATAGCTTTCAGAATTAAACCTGTTGAGAGCTCTCCTTCTGCAGGTAAGAAGGTCTTCCTGCCTAAGATTTCCACTTGAATGCCTTTGTCATAACAGATTCCCTTGATGAGGTTTTCCACAACAGGCTCCAGTTCTTCGAATATAACAATCTTCTTATAATTAGAAACAAATTCTATAACCTTTTTCTCGGGTAAAGGAAGTGTGGTGAGTTTCAAAACAGGCAGCTTTTTATCCAAAATACTTTCCGCTTCCTTCAAATAGCTGTAGCCAATACCGCAGCCGACGTAACCCACTTCACCATCGGCTTTTTCAATGTGATTAAAGGGCAGGTTTTCCATAATCTCTTTCAGTTCATTTTGTTTTTGATTCAGCCAGCGGTGACGAATGATGGGGCGTAAAACTCCGCCATGTTCTTTTTCTACCACGGCAGACATTACAAAGCGGCTTCTGTCATTCTTAAACTCCACCGGTTTCTTTTGGTATGTAACATCTTCTTTTTCCACAATACCCCGGGCATGACAGATCCGCATCACGGGACGCAGGGCAAATACTAATTCCGTCTGTTCGGAAAGTTCGAAAGCTTTTTTGGTCATTTCTTTAGCTTCCTGGATAGAAGAAGGATCAAAAACGGGCAAATGGGCATAGTTGTGAATCAAGATACGTGTATCTTCTTCGTTCTGTGAGGAGTTTCCTCCCGGGTCGTCAGCTGAAATTAGCACCAAGCCGCCTCTAACACCCGTAAAGTTAACATGCATCAGAAAGTCAGTGACCACGTTGGTCCCATTATGCTTCATAACGGCCATAGCCCGTTGATTGCATAAGGATGCACCTGTTGCCACCTCAAAAGCATGTTTTTCGTTGGTTGACCATTCGGCGTAGATACCATGACTTAAACTGGCATCGATGATTTCGGAAGCAGGAGTTCCGGGGTAACCTGCCACCACGGAGACCCCAGCTTCTTTCGCCGCCAAAGCTATAGCCTCGTTCCCCATCACAAATTCCTTCGTAGACATGAGACAACTCCTTTCGTTTTGTAGATAAAACTTCTGTTTATTATAATGACTATATGGAAAGATACGTCTAAAAGACCGTATCTCCAAGACAAGGTTTATAAATTTTTTTCCACCAACCCGGGTTTTCTTTAACCGCCGATGCGCTTGGAAATAGCTTCACAGGCTGGAATAAGAATTTCCGTTAAGCCACTGATTTTTTCAGGAGTCATCCAGGTGGTTAAACCTGAGAGACTGACAGCCGCTACAGTCTTACCCGCGTGGTCAAAAATCGGCGCTGCAATACAGGTAATATCCTCCTCATTCTCCTGATTATCCAGAGCATAACCTTTGCGTCTTACCTGCAGCAGTTCATTGAGGAGTGTTTCTTTATCGGTTATGGTATGTTCAGTATTGGCAGCCAGCGGTATTCTTTCCAGAGCATCCACAATCTCGGGAAGACTTTTATAGGCTAAGAGAACCTTACCCAGGGCTGTGCAGTGCAGAGCCAATCTCTTCCCTTTCCAGGAATTAAGCCGGATAGGGCTTGGCGCATCCACTTTTTCAATATATACACCGGCATCTCCTTCCAGAACACCCAGATTACAGGTAAGTCCTGTTTTTTTTGCCAGGTCTTCCATAATGGGTAAAGCTTCTTTAACAAAGTCAACATGCCCCAGGGCCATGGTACCCAGCTCATACAGTTTTAGGCCAAGCTGGAAGCGCCCGGAGACATCTTTACGAATGTAGCCGCGGTTTTCCAGGGTTAAAAGAATACCGTAAGTAGTACTTTTAGCCAGGTCCAGGTCTTGATAAATCTGAGTCAACGAAGCCTGCTGGTTTTTACTGAGGTATTCCAGGATGTCCAGGGTCCTATCCACTGCGGGAACTTGATACGGGATTTTTTTCGTCATATTTCTCCTACTCCGTGTTTCATTTTCTACTTAAATTATATATCAAAGATGAATATTCGGGTAAGTACATTATATTGAACATTAGTGTATTATTTTAAACCCTTAAGTTTATTATAACGTAAATCTTCGTAGTTTCAATGCTTTATTCCGTTGTTGATAAAAAGATATTTACCTTACTCCAACCACTAAGTGTACCTAATCTAATCTACTTTTTGGAAAACTTAATTCCCATCAAATAAAAGAAGGCATCTCCGACACCAGTCAGAGACGCCTCTATTGGCATACTATACCCGATAAAAAAAGGATGGGAATCAGAGAAATTTTTATCCCGTAATCTAACTAATGCTGATGCCGGTGTTGAAAATCCGGTGTATGGGGATAAATATGTCTCATTGCTTCGTGAACATGCCGGTGAGAATGCTCCGCATTACTTTGGCCCGGGTGATAATGTGTATGGTGTCCATCATTGTGACAATGGCGATGTTCATGTTCCACGACTTCGTATAAATGTTCATGGTCATGTTCTTCCTTCAACAGCAAGTAAGCACCCAGAACCATTTACCGTTTATACTGGAGTTTGTATTTTCCACTGTTCTTAAGCCTGTAAGTTTTGTTACCGGCAAATCTGGGTGAATATTTCCAGATAACCGCGACCAGGATAACAACCAGAGTCGAAAAAATTACCCAGAAAGAGCTGTAGGTCATGAAACCCGCCTCCTTCAAAAGTTTATTGGTAACCCCGCAATTCTACTCATAACGCAAGGCCTCAATGGGATTTAGCCTGGCCGCTTTGTTGGCCGGGTAAACACCAAAAACAATTCCTACCAGGACAGCAAAGGAAAAAGCAATAACAATCACAGGCACTGAGAATTTTATAGCTATTGAGGTAAAGACAGAAATCAGCTTGGCAATACCTACTCCCAGGAAAATACCGATAACTCCTCCTACCGAACTGATGACCACTGCCTCTACCAGGAACTGGTAAAGGATGTGCCGTTTTTTAGCGCCAATGGCTTTACGGATGCCAATTTCCCTGGTCCGTTCGGTTACGGTCACCAGCATAATATTCATAATGCCGATTCCCCCAACCAGAAGGGCAATCCCTGCTATGCCCCCTAACATAATAGTGAGCATACTGGTTACCTGGTTAACGGTTTGCAGCATTTCCGTCTGGTTAAAGACGCTGAAATTATCAGGGTCTTTGTACTTGTCCGTGAGAAATTCAGTCAATTTGGCCACAACCTGGTCCACAGTCTCGGGATTTTCCGCCTGGACATAAACACGCCGGATACCCCGGGTACCTACAAAGCGTTCCGCCGAGGTTAAAGGAATGAGGACAGCATCGTCACTGGAGCCTCCAATGGTGCTTCCCTTGGTTTCCAGAACACCGATGACGCGGTAGTTAATACCTCTCAACTTAATATGTTCTCCCAGGGGATTAAACTCACCAAACAGTTCCTTAGCCACATTGGCTCCAATTACAGCCACCTTTTCCCGGAACTCCACATCGATGGCAGTAAGCTCCCGCCCCATGACCACATGGGTATTCCGTACCTCGTGATAGGAATGGTTGGTGCCCTCAATATTAACATCTTTCGTTTTATTGCCAAATTTGGCCTGAACCTGGGTGGAGATACTGGGGGCTACCTTACTTACCCCTTCATAAGCCTCCCACTTTAATACCTCTTCATAGCTCAGATAACCCGTATTTCCCCTACCTCTGATGGACACGGAAAGAAGGTTAGAGCCCATGCTCTGGATGCGTTCCGACACCTGCTGGGTTGATCCTTCAGCCAGGGCTACCAGGATGATGACAGCCGAGACACCAAGAATAACACCCAGCATGGTTAAAAAGGAACGGAGTTTGTTCCCCATGATGCCACTAATACCTAAACGTATAGCCTGCCAAAACTCCATCTCAACCCATCCTTTCGTCACTCACAATGGAGCCGTCCTGTATCCGGATGATTCTCCTGGCTTTTTCGGCTACCTGAGTATCATGGGTGATTAAGACAATGGTATGGCCCTGTTGGTTAAGCTCCCGGAGACTGGCCAGCACCTCTTTACCCGAGACGCTGTCCAGGTTACCTGTGGGCTCATCAGCCAGGATCAGGGGAGGATCACCGGCCAGAGCCCGGGCAATAGCCACCCTCTGCTGCTGCCCCCCCGAGAGTTCACTGGGTTTATGATGAAGACGATTCTCAAGTCCTACTTTGGTCAGGGCGCGTAAAGCCCTTTCCTGCCGCTCTTTAGCATTCATCCCGCGGTAGATCAAGGGAAGTTCCACATTTTCCACGGCCGATAGCTTATGAAGAAGGTTGAATCCCTGAAAGATAAAGCCGATTTTCAGATTACGGATATCAGCCAGTTCATCATCGGAAAGTTTACTGACTTTATGACCGTCCAGCCAGTATTCACCCTGGGTGGGTGTATCCAGACAGCCTATAAGGTTCATGAGCGTCGATTTTCCGGAACCAGACGGTCCTACAATGGCTACAAATTCACCTTCTTCCACGGTAAGGTTTATCTTGTTTAAGGCTATAACCTCTATGGCGCCGGTTTTATAGATTTTACTGATATTACTCATATTTAGCATAGAAACTCTCCTAGCGTTCCGGTGGACGTCCCCCGGCAGGAATAGGTACACCCATTCTGGGAACAGCTGCCCCTGAATTGTTTATAGGCCTTTTTATCTCAGGCAGTAATACTTCCTGTCCTGCCTCCAGGCCCCGGACAATTTCCACGAGATTTTCATTGTGCATTCCAATTTCTACAGGTACTGCATTTTCCGGCATCCCTCTTTGTCCTGTTGTGGCTCCATCCTGCTTTTTCCTGGAGGAATCTTTGAGGAGAACATACTTTTTGCCACGGAAGTCCTGTACTGCAGTAATAGGCAGGACAAGAGCATCCTCCTTTTCTGCTACCACAATTTCCACATCCGCGGTCATTCCCAGCAGTAAACCCTGCCAATTTTTAACTTCTACGGTTACCCAGTAAAAGGCTACACCGTTTTGGACAATACCTTCCTGGGCAATACGCACCACTTCACCTGTGAATTCTTTACCCTTTAGGGCATCGGCCGTAATCTTGGCTTTTTGGCCAATTTTTACTTTCATGATATCCAGCTCATCGACAGTAAATGATACTTGGACACTATCTTGACTTACGATTTTACCTAAGTTTTGATTAGTACTGATAGTGTCACCAACCTGGAGAAATGTATTTTTAGGACCTGTATTATCCACCACACCATGATAGATCCCTGTGAAAGGTGCGGTCAGTACAAGTTCCTGCAGTTTGATGGCACTGTCAGCCTGATTGAGTTCGGCCTCTTTAAGAGAAGCCAATTTGGCCTGATACTGGGCCTCCAGGCCAGGACTGTCCAGGGAAAAGAGCAGAGTATTCTCGGCCACAGTATCATTACCTTGAACATAGATGTCCTTAACTATACCATCGGCAGCAGCTTTCACCTCTAGAGCAGGGGCAGGCTTGAGAACACCCGAGATTTCCCGTTCCCCCTGGACGGTAGTAACGGTTGCCGTCACCAATGTGTCATTCTGTAATACAGACCCACTGTTCAATTTAACCGAAAAACTCACAAGATTCTTACCGTTATTGGTATAAGGAGAACCGCTACCCGTAATAGTACCGCTGAGAGTTTCACCATACTCTAGAAGGGTAATGAATACTTTGTTCCCTGGAAGAATAAGAGATGCAGCCTCACCAGCGGGTATATTGAGATTTGCCTTATCCGAATGAACAAGGGAAAGAATGGCCGTACCCTTGGTCACCCTGTCACCAGGGTTAACTTTGAGGGAAGTTACACGGGCAGGATAGGGAGCCCGGTAATTTAAGTCATCCATCTGTCGTTTAAGCTCATTTAAGTCCGCCTGTGCTTGACCGGCCTGCCCTAAAGATTTGGCAGCCTGAGCCTCAACCAGGGGGCTATCGAGCACCATCACCGCCTGGCCGGCTTCTACCAGATCACCTTCTTTAAAGAGAATTTCCTTTACTGTACTTTCGCCCGGCGCTTTAAAGACGTGTTCCCGTGCCGCAGCCACAGGGCCGCTGCCGTTTACCGTCACCCGAATAGACCCTTTCTCTACTTTCACTGAAGTCTGTGGTACCACACTGGTCACCTTAGTTTTGTTCCAGATCAGATAACCTGAAACGGTTACAATAAATAGAAAAATTAATACAACAGCCAGCTTGCCTTTTCTACTTAGGCTTCTCCAGAAATGGACGGGATTTGGTTTGAACTTGCTCCAGCCAATGACCATGTCATACCTCCTCGAACGGGACTATATTAATTTTCATATAGAAAGCTTAAAATTGCCTTAAAATTTGTCTTACTTTTTAATGTAATTTCAAGGCAAAAAGGCTAGGATTAAATTAGAGGTGATATGATGCGCATATTATTGATCGAAGATGAAGAACGGCTGGCCGAAGCACTGGCCTACCTTCTTAAGAAAAATAAATACGGCGTTGACACCGCCTCAGATGGAGAGATTGGTCAGGCTAAGGCGGAAACAGGAATATATAATCTCATTATCCTGGACCGCATGCTGCCCGGAAAAGATGGGATAGCCATTTTAAAGGAGTTGAGAGCTAAAGGCATGAAGACACCAGTGCTCCTCCTTACGGCCAAAGATTCCATAGAGGACAGGGTAGAAGGCTTAGATGCGGGAGCTGACGATTACCTGATAAAGCCCTTTGCCACGGAAGAACTCTTAGCCAGGGTCAGAGCTTTGAGCCGCAGACAAACGGAACTGCTGCGGGATGAAAAAATACGGCTATCTTCCCTTACCCTGGACACACTGCGCTCTGAAGTTACTATTGGTGCTGAAACCATTAAACTAACCAACAAGGAAGCACAGCTCCTGGAACTTTTTCTTCGTAACTATGGTCAAGTCATTACCAAAGAACAAATTTTTGACCGGGTTTGGGGTCTGGATACAGATGTAGAAATCAATAACCTGGAGACCTATATTCACTTTCTCCGCAAAAAGCTCAATTCCCCCCAATGTCCCGTCCGGATTGAGACAGTCAGAGGTATTGGTTACTGCCTTAAGGAGGATACCCATGTTCAATAATTTACGCATAAAACTCACGCTGATTAATGTCCTGGTAGTAGGCTTAATCCTTCTCGTTATGATGTCAGGCATCTATGTAGCCAATTCTAAAATTATACTCCGTCAATCGGAACAAATCATGCGGGTCATGGCCGCTGAAGCCGTCTCCGGTTCCAAAAGTCAACTTCCGGAAAGGCAAAGGCGTATTTTTAATTACTTTTTCGCCAAAGTGGATAAAAACGGTCAACTCATAGACACTTCTCCCAACCTGCCCATCACCCAGGAACAGTTGGCTTTACTTTTGGAAAAAGTCTCGCACTTATCACCCCATAAAGGCAAAGTATCTTTAAATAATATTGAATCTTACCGTTATCTTAAACATTCCCTCACGGATGCTGGGGAAACTGTCTACGTATTTGTTAATACCAGATCAGAAAAGGAAATCCTCAGAAACCTCCTGGCGGCCCTAATCGTATCGGGTCTGATAGGACTCGCCCTCACCTTTTTCGGCAGCCTTTTCCTGGCCGACAGGGCCTTAATCCCTATCAAAAAATCCTGGCAGCGGCAAAAGGACTTTATCGCCGACGCTTCCCACGAACTTCGTACCCCCCTGGCAGTGATCCAAACCAATCTGGAACTTGTGTTGGATAATCCCCGGGAAACTGTGGAAAGCCAGTTTAAATGGTTAGAAAACATTCAGATAGAGAGCAAAAGGATGACGAAACTGGTGGACGATCTTCTGTTTCTGGCCCGAGCGGACTTTCACGAGGAAATGCAAGACATGGCCTGTTTTCCCCTGGACCTGGCTGTAAAAGAGGCCCTGGCTCCTTTTGAACCGGTGGCAGTCAAAAAGGGCATCACATTAGAGTCATCCATTGTGCCTAATTTATCTATCTTAGGGAACGAAACCCGTCTCAAACAGTTGATTGTCATCCTCCTGGACAATGCCATCAAGTATACACCTGCCGGGGGCTCCATTGTCCTGGAACTTAAAGACAAAGGCTCTCATATTGAAATCTCCGTACAAGATTCAGGAGAAGGTATTGAAACAGTTCACCTGGAAAAAATCTTTGAACGTTTCTACCGCGTGGACAAAGCCAGGTCCAGGCAAAGCGGGGGAACAGGGCTAGGCCTGGCTATCGCCGAATGTATCGTCAAGGAACACCGCGGGACGATTAAAGTTTTCAGTACCCCGGGACAGGGTACCACTTTTCAGGTAAGCCTCCCTAAATCGAGTAGGAGGGGGCGATAAACCCCCGTCCCCTCACACTACCTAGCATGCAGTACACATTGCTATGCACCACACAAGACTCGGTACATGACTGTTGGTTAAACTTTATCATGGTAACCATTTCAGGTTACTTGTTACTCATGCGCTTTCAAGGCGCAACACGATGGACACCCTTGCCGTCAGCTAACGGTAGGCACTCGCCAGCCCCCGTTCGGGACTTTCACCCTAGAGATGACGCCCATGCTGGGCGTACAGGGAAAGACCTGACATGGTAATGTCAGGTCTTTCCCTTTTTATATAGCTGTACACTATTCCAGGCAGGAACAGGTTTCTACCCTTGATTTTAGCACATCCACAGCCTTATGGCGGATTTTCCACACGGCATAACCAGCCAGGACAAAAAGCACCGCGCTGCCATGAAAAGCGCTGGGCGTACCCAGATGTTCACCAAGGAATCCGCCCATCAAGGGCCCGAAAACAGCGCCAAAGGCCGTCAGTCCATTTAATGTACCGAAAACCCGTCCCCGCATCTCCTCTCCCGCACACTGGGTAATGAGCACATTGCCGCTGACGTTAACGGCGGCATTGGCAAAACCGAAAAGAAAACGCTGGACGCCTAACAGTAATACAGAGTAGGTTAAACCTTGAACCACACTCAACAATGCACAAAGCAATAACCCTCCCAGGAGAATTGTTACATAATTGGCTTTTTTAATTTTACACACAAGTGGTGAACCTATAGCCAGCGAAATACCAATTACAGAAAATATTATTCCTGTTATCAATTCCACATTTCCCCTGGTAAGTTCAGCTATGCGTATGGGTAAAATAGGCTGGATCATATAGGTAGCCCCTTGCAGCATGACCATACAAAAGAAATATACTTTCAGAGATCTATTAGCCATGATGCTTTTAAGGTCCTGCCAGAGGTTCACTTTTACGGCCTGCTTAATTATCCGTTCTTTCGTGCCAAATACAGCCAGGGCTGAAGCAATAAATAACAGGCCTGCCGAAATATAAAAGATCATCCTTAGCCCCAAATACTGAACCATGGCCCCTCCCATAAAGGGCCCCATAATACCCCCCAGGGCAATAAAGGTATTGAGAATACCCAAGGCATATCCCATATCCTCTTCCGGGGTATTCGTTGCGACAAACATAATGGCAGAAGGAATAAAACCGGAAAGGAGACCGTTCATGGCCCGAAAAATAAAAAGCTGCCAATGGTTAGCGGCTAAACCCATAAAGACATATGTTACAGCTATACCAAAACCCGAACGCATAAACATTACCCTTTTACCGTGAAGGTCCGCCAAAGAACCCCAAATCGGCGCCATGATGGCATAGGTTACAAAGTTAACGGAAATCATTATCCCTGACCAAAGGGATAGATTTTTTTCAAGGCCCAACTCTTCAAGAAACCTGGGTAAAAAAGGCATATTCAAGGTAAAGGACAGGTTAGCAATGAAGACGGCGATGGATAAAAACCAGAGATTTCTTCTCCACTGCACGATAAATCACCCGCTTCTTAAAACAATACGTTTATTATAACAAAATAATAAAAATTACCCTATTCTTATTTTCTATTAAATTGGGGAAAAAATAAAAGAGAAGATACTCCTTCTCTTTGATAATATCATTTACTTAAGTTATAGTTTTTTTTGCATCTGCTTAAGCACAAATAGGTTTATATTTCTCCTTCTTTTTCTGAACACTGCCGGCCAGTGTAATAATTTAATACATTTCAGAAGGAATGATTTTATGGAATCGGCTGTTTTTACCGCCGTTGTCTTAACCAACGAGATTAACCTTAACAAACTGGCAGTTCATTTTGGCATGCATAAAAAACTGCGCTGGGAAGACCCCCTTGTCCTCCAGGAAGATAACTTGCAGGGCATTCTCAGGGATTCCCACAATAAATATGTTTTTGTATTTTATTTCGGTACCGTTGTCTTTATCAATTTCTCTCACCATGAAATGATGGACGTTGTTATCTATCTAAAAAGAATAGATAAGAACATTCAGCAAATCTCCTCTTTCACTTTCCAGGATGATTTTAAGCTCTTAATAAGGCCCGATGACGAACCCTCCATTAATTATGAAGACATGGTGGCTCCGGCCTTTAAAGATTACTACCTGGAAATCGTATCCACTGTTTTAGCCAAATCCGTTGCCCTGGAAAAAATCGAACACGACATCGACGTTCTTTTTGATGATATCGAAGACATTGTGGATTATCTGGCCAAAGGCCGTTTTCAGATATCGGATAACCGGCTGGCCAAAACCTCAGCCACCATCTTGCGCTTTAAGTACAATACCATCTCCTACATTATGCTGTTGGATAAACCTGATATTACCTGGGTCAATGAGGAAGCGGGGAACCTTTTTGCCAAGCTTAGCAGTCTTTTCGAACTGGAGGAAAGGTATGAAACCTTACGCCATAAAACGGAAACGCTGATGGACATTACCGAAGTATTTACGGGTTTGACCCATGCCCAAAGAGGGACCAGACTAGAGTGGATGATCATTGGCCTAATCGCCTTTGAGATTGTTCTCTCTCTCCTGGACAAGTTTTTCTAAAGCTTTTCTAAACTTTTCGTCATCTGCTTTGGTACGGGCCGCAGGTCCCTTGGTACGCCCGCCCATTCTACGGTATTTGGCTTTAAGATGCCGTTCCTCCAGGAGAAACTCCATTCTTTCTTCGCGGAAGATATACCCATGAGGTGAAAGTGCATCTCCTCCCTTCCCCAAAACCAGGGCAGCCAATCCCCAGTCCTGGGTAACGACGATATCGCCCCTTTTTAGCAAGTTGAGAATGACGAGGTCAGCTGCCTGGGCCTCGTCACCTGCGACGATATGATGGTGTGCCCCCTCCACCCGGTGATGAAAAGATGCCACGGTCACAACCTCCCAACCGTATTTTTGTGCAATCTCACATGTAATCTCTCTCACCTTTTTAGGAGAGGCATCGGCGTCTACAATAATCCTCGGCTTACGCTCAGTCATACAGCAACCTCGCCACAAACATATTTACATTAAGTCTGCATACCGCAGCATAATCTCTAATTTATTTTTACCACTACACGGCTGCCCGTCCCATCCTGCTTAGCCGGTATAACTTCCAGGTAACGCGGCATTCTGCTTTTCAACTCCGGCACATGAGTAATAACCCCCACCATCCGCTGGGCATCGTGGAGTTTTTCCAAAGCGCCCATTACCAACTCCAATTTTTCCGGATCTAAAGTACCAAATCCCTCGTCGAGAAAGAAGAAGCCCAGGGGGTATTTGCCCTTAAGTTGGATTTTAGACGACAAAGCCAGAGCCAGGGAAAGAGAGGTTAAGAACGTTTCTCCCCCGGACAGGGTGTTCACCGGACGGCGCTGGCCGCCGCTGTAATCGTCCCGCATGACAAATCCGCAGCCCTCGTCTAATTCCAGGGCAAAGCGCTGCCCGGTTAAAGTTCCTAATCTTATGGAAGCCTCGCCGGCCATGTCCCTGAGATGCTCTGCAGCCAGGAACTGCACAAAACGCCGTCCTTTGAGGAGGTTTAAAAGCCTTCCTACCAGTTCTTTGCGTCCTGTAAACTTTTGATTTAGTGTCTCAAGTTCCTGCAAAGTGATTTGTTTTGCCTGCAAATCCTCCAGTTCTTTCTGAAGAGCGCCTTCCTGCCTCATATCCTCGTTATATTCCCGGTTCACTTTATGCAATAACTCCTTTTGCTCCGCCATCTCCTGTAAATTAAAGGGCTGGTGGATTATTTTGGCCTCTAATCCCAGGAGTGTCTGTTCCACATGGTTGAGGTTCTTCTCGTACTCCTGGATTCGCTGGCTTATTTGGGCTCTAGCGCTGGAATCCAGTAAGGCCTCCTTAATTTCCTCCAAAGTCTTAAATCCTTCCCTCGCGGCAGTATCGCTCAAGTCAGCGCGAATTTTCGCAAGGTGCTCACGGGTCTTTAAGAGGGAAACTTTACTTTCCGCTAAAGCTTCAGCAGTTTCCTGCTTTCTTTTAGCCGCTTCCTGCCACTCTTTTTCAGCTTCACTTAATTCCTGTTCTAGCTGACCCATTCTTTTTCTAACTTTCCCTGCAAATTCTGCCAGGTCTAGTCCGCCCAGTAACTCCCGGAGTCTATGCTCCAGTTCCGTTAACGAATTTTCCAGTGCCTGCACATTTTTTTCCAGGTTAACCTTATCTGCTTTTAACGTGATTAGTTTTGCTCTTAATTCGTCCATATCCTTTTCTACAGTTATTTTCTGCTGTTCTAAATTTCCTTTTTGCTCAGTAAGGACCTTTAACTGGCCGTCCGCCTTCACCAGATGCTCTTTAAGCATTCTCACCATGTCCCTTTCCGGTTTGTGGAGAGCAGCGGGTAAGATGTCTCTAACTGTATTCTTAAGATTTACCGTTTCTTCTATAAATCTATGGCGGAGCAAGTTGGCAGCTTTCACCCTGGCCTCATAATTGGGCAGGTGTAGGGATTGCACATCATCTTGCAGGTGCTGGAATTTATTAAACTTTATGTTTACTTTTTCAGTCCAGGGCCGGAGTTTTTCTAACTCCTCTTTTAATTTTAGGACCACTTGTTTAGCCCTTCCTAATTCCTCACTGCTTACCCCTTTTCCGGCAGGCTTAGGATGGTGGGCAGATCCACAAACAGGACAAGGTTCATTTTCTGTAAGTTTTTCGGCCAGTACCTGGGCCATATTTTCATAAACCAAATGGTCGTACAGTTCTTCTGCTTTTAGCTGCTCGGTACTGACCTTCCCGAGAAGCGCAGGCAACATCTCCATAAACTGACTGATAGAGACTTTCAAGGGATCTACATTAAAATATTCTCTTTTTTCGGCCAGTATTAATTTAAGCTCCTCTTCCTCTCTTTTAAGGACTTTTTCTCTTTCCTCCAGAAAAGAAGAAGCCTCTCTTTCCAGTTTTTCAGCATTCTCCAGTTCAGATAAAAGGCTTAAGACTCTGTCTATCTCCTCCCGGCAGGCCAGGACTTGAAAAAGATCTTTCAGTCCCTGCTCATATCCCTTGAGCTTGGTTTCCAACTGTTCCAACATTGCTTTTTTCTGCAAGCCTAAAGCTGTGGTTTTCTCAATCTCAATTTGCGTGGCCTTAAGAGCGTTCCTGATATTATTGAGTTCCGCCTGCAGTGTCAAGACCTGTTTTTCATATTCCCCGGCGACATTGATTTTAGGAAGATCTTCTTCTTTTAGGTGATTAAGTTCCGCTTGGCCCTCCCGGGCTTTGTTCAGTCTTTCCTGAGCCTCTATGAATATTTCTTCCGCAGCACGGTCTTTACCAGTCCTTTCAGCCAGAATTTTTGCTTCTGCCTGTTCCCGCATGAATAGGTCTTCCAACTGGTTGAAAAGACTACGCAGGGGTTCGGCTTTTTGCGCCCTTTCCAGGGTAACTTTATCCCCGGCAATTTGGGGCTTCATCCCCTCCAATCTTTCTCTTTCTTTAGCCAGCACGGCAATTTCCTCGTAGATCCTGGCTAACTGTTCAAGTTCTTTCAATTTGTTCTCGAGCTCTTTTTTAAGGGCCTCTTTTTTCTTTATTTCCTCTTTTTTAGCCTGAAGCTCTTCCCGGATTTTCTGAATAACCTCATCGGAAACATCCCCCAACTGGGTCATCAGTTTTACGTTCGTATGGATTTCCTGCTGGAGCTGGGCTTCCAGGTTTTTGGCCCGTAGGAGAAGTTCTTCTCCAAATTCCTCCAGGCAAAAGATTTTTTCCAGCATCTTGGCCCGTTCCCCTTCCGTAAGCTTGAGGAACTGATCAAACTTATTTTGGGGGAGAATGACGGCCCTGGTAAAATCCTTGAAGGTCATACCCAGGAGTCTTTCTATGGTTTCAGTAACATCCGTGGCTTTGTCAGCCAGGACTTCCACAGTGCTGCCCGTTTTCACCAGGCGGGCACCTTTATTAAGTACCGACTCATCATCATGTTTATTTCTTACATAAGAGCGCTCCACCAGATACGTTTCCTGTCCCAGCAAAAATTCAAAGGAGACAAAAAGTCTCTCGGCAAAGTGGTTCATAATCCCTTTGGTCCCACCCACCGCCCTTTCCACATTGCCAAAGAGCGCTAAGGTGACGGCATCCAGAATCGTCGATTTGCCACTGCCCGTGGGACCAAAGATACCAAAAAGCCCCAGGGAACCCAGTTCGACAAAATTGATCTCCTGTTCTTCCCGATAGCTTTGGAGCCCTGAGAACTTAAGACGGATTGGTTTCATCACCTTCACCTCCACCGGCCAGTTCTAAAAAGAGAGTCACCAGTTCATCGTCAGGGGCGTTACCCGTTTCCCTGGCTACAAACATGCGGAACTTCTCCTCCAGGGACAATTGGGAAAGCCGCTCTCCTTCTTCGCGATTTGAGCTCCCCGGCAAAATGACCCTGCGAAAAATAATGCCGGGATGGGCTTTGTTCAGCTGGTCCAGTTCCACCCCCGAGAGGGGCTCTGGAGACTCTATCTCCAGGTAAACCCAAGCCTCTTTGTTCTCTGGAGCCGCACACCATTCATAAGCCTCCTGGTAGGATTTAAATCTTTTTAACAACATGGGCTTTCCGCTGGTGAGTTTCCGCGACCATATCTTAACATCCTGCCCCGGGGTAACTTCTACGACCACCACCTCTTTCTGCTGGTCAGTTTCTGAAAAACTGTAACAGAGTGGTGAACCTGAGTAACGACAGGGCACAGGACTGCCCCCCACCCTCTGGGGCCGGTGCAGGTGTCCCAAAGCAACATAATGGGCGTTGGCCGGCAGGGCAGCAGGTTCTACCACATAGGCCCCACCCAGCTGGATATCCCGTTCAGAATCAGAGGTATGTCCACCCAGGACATATAAGTGGCTCACCACAAGGTTAACGGTGTCCTCCCGGAAAAAAGCCGCCCCCTGAGCCAAGGCCAGGGCCACACGCTCTGAATAGGCTTTCTGCATAGCCTGCTCTTCTAAAGAATCACTTAACACCTGGTTCAGCCGCTGCTCAGAAGGATAGGGAAGGGTAACGAGAACGGCATGTTCCCGGCAGCCGGGAACGGCTATTTCCAGCCAGCCAGGCCCTCCCTGTACTATATAAGCTTGCTCTCCTGGAAAAGAAAATTGACCCGCCGCTGCCACCTCATTCAAAGCAGGGCCGGGATTGGTCTTTTGAGGCAGGTCCTCGCCCGGAAACCCCAGGAGGAAAATTCCCTGTTTAGAGGCCAGGGGCTGGGCCGCTTTCAGCCTGTCAGGACTGTCGTGATTTCCTGCAATAGCCACTACGGCACGCCTGCCATTGGCACTTAACCTTTCCAGGGCACTAAAAAATAACTGTTCCGCCCCGGCCGGGGGGTTATAAGTATCGTAAACGTCACCGGCAATTAAAACCAGGTCAATCTTCTCCTCGTCAAGGATGTCACAGAGCTCATCCAGGAATTCCACCTGCTCAGGAATACGGCTGTGACCCTCCAGGGTCCGTCCCAGGTGCCAGTCCGATGTATGTAAGATACGCATAAAAAAACCCCTTTTATAGCTTGTTTTTCAATCCATAATTAGGATTCTTTTTCTCCCTAAGAGAATCCTGCTGGTTTAAGCCACAAAAAGAGGCAATGTTTTTTAAAGGGAAAAGTTGCCTAGAAAAGAAGGGTCCCCTCCCCGTAAAGGGTGAGAGGCCCACAGGATTTATCTATGTGATTTAGGTTATTTCTTGGGAGCAGCGGGCTCAGCTAATTCTGCCGTAATACCGGCAATCCTCTTGGCTTCTTTAGCAAATTCCTCCCAAGGCGTCATGGCTTTTACCACTAACTTGGCACCGTCGGGAGACCCGCCGCCGTGCATACAACCGGGGATACCGCCGCCAACAGTGAGCCACTCCACTAAGCGGGCGGCACGGGCGCGGGTTTCACCGTCGGTACCGGCGGCCAGGGATTCAAGAAGCTTTTTACCGTATTCGGGATGCCGGAAGTCTACATAGGGAGGCATACAACCGGTTTCGGCAATACCGCCGCTGATATCCTGGCACATTACTTTTGTTTGATAGGGCAGCCTGGCTACCTGGGTCTTATTGGTATGGGCAAGGAGCGGGTTGGGAATGAATGTCCCGGATTCAGTCTTCTTGCCTTTCAGCATAGCGCCCAGTCCCAGACCGTAAGTAATTTCATTGTTGATAGCCATTTCGTTGAGTTTATCCTGGAAGACTTTTTGCGACAAGCCGTTGGCACGGGCCATATTGATGGCAGCACCAATCATGACATCTCCCTGTCCGGCAACACAGGCGCCGATAGCGGCCCGGTAAATGGCGGCAAAATCGCCGATAATCTTGCCTGTGTACTTGAATTCACCGGCCAGGAAAATACGCTCATTGGGTACAAATACGTCTTCGAAGATGATAAAAGCCTGGGTGATGTTGCCAACTTTAGGAGCATCCCAGCCTTCTTCCAGATCCCTTTCGTCACTGGGGCGGCGGGTTTCCACGATAGTTATGCCCTGTGCATCGCGGGGTACAGCTCCAGCTACACAGTAATCTGCATCTTCAGCGCCGAAACCGCTGGTGGGAATAAAGACGATTTCGTTACATGCCGCCACACCGCAGATTTGGATTTTGTAGCCGTTGATTACTACACCGTCAGAACGCCTTTCCTTGATGCGCAGGTAATGGTCGGGGTTGGGCTGCTGGGAAGGCTTCAGAGCACGGTTCCCTTTAGCATCTGTAATGGCACCCGACAGGGCCAGGGCGTTTTCTTCCACATGCAGCATATAATTTTTTAGTCTTTCATGGTAGTTGGTGCCGTTTTCCTTGTCACACTTATAGGTCGCATCCCAAAGGGCAGTGAGGATCGTCCAGCCGGCACAAGTAGCCCCCTGACAAGTACCGGACCAGCGGTACTGGTCACGTTTCATTTCAGAATTACCAACAAGATCTTCCACGCTGGTCATCAGAGTATTCCAGCGGTGGGCTTTTTTGCCCGTTAAGAAAGAAGTAGTTGTATAAATGGGAGCTTTTTTCTCGTCAAAGGCCATATCATAGGAATGAGCAACAGATTCAACGTGGAGTCTTGTAGCGGGATGGGAAGTTACATCCTCAATAAGTTCACCAAACTTGTAGATGTTGGGTCTCATTTTTCTGAGGCTTTCTTTGTACTGTTCACCTGTTTTTAAGGTCATACTAAATTTCCTCCTTACTAATAATTAAAATATAATTGTATTTACTCTACTGATTATCAATGCAATTTATATGCCAACTCCAGACAAACTTCAAAGTCTCATTCCCACAGGTTTTTTTGTGAGAACAAAATTAAAACTGATGCGTGTTCGCATCAGTTTGGCTGTTCTTGTATTCTTTTTACTAATTTTATTATATTCTTATCTGATGCACCCAGACTTCATTTTGATTCTCCTGTGCATCTTCTCGACAGATATTATAATATTTTATTTTTCTGACGATGGTTGATTGGTTTACCTCAAGAAGCTGGGCAACCTTGCGGGTCGTCCTGTGTTCTTTTAGGGCGTGTTCAATTAACTGGGCTTCCACATCCTCAATTGCTGTTTTTAAAGGTACTATCCCATTTACTGTTATAGCTTTAGACTTAGCTCTGTTTTCCTGTAAAAACTCAGGCAGGTGCATTACTTGAACATGGGGTTCATTGACCAGGACCACTAAGCGTTCTACGAGATTCTCAAGTTCCCGTACGTTCCCGGGCCAATCGTACTGCAGGAGTCTTTCCACAACAGGTCCGGTGAGCTTTTTGTCCAAACCGTATTTTTCATTGAACTTTTTCAACACCTTAAATAAAAGGGGAACAATATCCTCCCGGCGCTGCCGCAAAGGAGGGATATTGATATTGACTACATTCAAGCGATAGAACAGGTCCTCGCGGAACGTCCCTTTTCTTACCATAGACGCCAAATCTTTATTAGTAGCTGCAATTATGCGGACATCCACAGGTATAGCCTTTAAACCACCTACCCTGATAATTTCCTTCTCTTGAATAGCCCTTAACAACTTTACCTGCAGGTTTAAAGGCAGTTCTCCAATCTCGTCCAAAAAGAGTGTTCCCTCTGAGGCCAATTCAAACATACCGGGTTTTCCTTCTTTTTTCGCCCCGGTAAAAGCACCTCCTTCATAACCAAAGAGTTCAGACTCCAGGAGGTTTTCCGGAATTGCGCCACAGTTAATTTTTATTAGGGGCTTGTTTTTTCTTTTACTTAAAAGATGTATCTTTTTCGCGATAACCTCTTTCCCTACCCCTGATTCTCCGGTAATAAGAACCGTTGATTCTACTCTTGATACCCTGGCCACCAGTTCCAAAACCCTTTGCATGGCAGGACTCTGGGCAACCAGGTCATCCATTTGTAATTGTTGTATCTGCATCTCCTGAAGTTCTGAAGCATAATGCCTTATGTCATCCAGTTGTTTCTTTAGATTTTCAAGTTCGGTAATATCACGAACGTTTACTACCACCTGCTCGATCTCACCCTTCTCATCGAATACCGGAGTGCTGGTGGCCATAATTTTTTGGCTGGCTTTGGGCCCTGAAGTCATTTCCAGCATAACCGTACATGTCTTTTTTGTTTCCAGAGCCTTCGTAGCAGCCGATTTGTTGTAAAGTCCCTCAGCTACCAGGTTATAGGCGCTTTTGCCGACAACATACTCACGGGAAACACCGCAGATACGTTCCCAGGCTGTATTTACATTAGTAACAATCCCATTTTTATCACAGATATATAAACCGTCATAGGAAGATTCAATAATGGCATTAAGTTTGCGGACAAGAGCCTTATGTTTATTTAATTCCTCTATGACAGACTCCAGGGTGGATATATCGAGGAATACACCCATAGCACCCACAACCTGCCCATTATAGACGAGAGGCGAGCGGTTGGAAAGAATTGTCTTCCCATTTATTACGATCTTAACGCCAATGGAAACGCTTCCCTTTGCCAGTGTCTCGATGAGGCCCCGTTAGCCGGGTCCAGCTCCGAAATATGTTTACCCAGGTACTGCTTTGCCTCACGTTCTAAAATTCTTTCTGCCGCAGGATTAAAAACAAATATTTTCCCTTCCGTGTCTATGGCAATAATGCCGTTATACGAAGAAGCCACTACCTGGCTGTATTTTTCTGCCGTTGTTTTATACCACATTAAGGCAGAGTCGATCAGGTCTGTTTTCGTAATCAACCCTACTAACATCTTACTGTCGTTCACAACGGGTATTATATCAAAATGGTCCTGTTCAAGCACTTGGAATACTTTATCATTTTCTTTCACAGGCTCATTAGGAAGGCAGAGTTGATTGATGGACGATTCATACGAAAGCTTCTCTAAGTGAGCAAAAATATCCTGAGCCTTTATAATTCCCACATATTTCCCTTCCCCGTCCATAACGGGTAAGGCAGAAAATGAGTACTGGGAAAACACCTGTATTATTTGCCTAAAAGAAAGATTCAAGCTAAGGAATGGACCTTTCAGTATGTTCAAATCTGATATTCTCATCCCATTTACCTCCGTTGCAAGCTGTATAGAAATATTCCACAACAATCTAAATATTCCTTCTCTTGCGACAAAATGGACTACACAGATATCTCCAGTTCCCGTAATTTCTCTTTTGTGGGAATACCCGCGTCCCGGTCCCAGCCACGGGCCTCATAGTACTCTTCCAATGTTTCTTTAACCTTAGCAGGATCAAGGATTCTTCCCCGGCTAGGGCCATCGGGGAGCATCTCTTGATAAAACCGCTGGGGATAAACACTGTCCTCTTTTTTCTCTCCTTCACGCAGGTTAAAAAGTTTTTGGAGATTCCAAACCCTTTCCCCTGCTCTCATTAGTTCTTCCCCTGTTATTTCTATTCCGGTAAGGGAGGAATAAAGCTCAGCAAGGAGAGTAGGCCCAACGGCCTGAAGCACTGGAGGCCGAATACACATGCCAAGGGTATTGTATAAGGAAATCAGATCCTCCGCCCACTTGGACATCTTAGGAATATTCACATCTTTTGATTCGGGATGGAATATTTCCTCCTTAATTTTCTGGGGCATATCCAGGTACTCATATAGCTCATCGGGAAAGCCAAACGCTTCCCAATTATATTCGAGAGGATTCTTATTATATCTTAAATTTTCCACAGGATTCCGGTTGCGCAGGTGGTCCCCGCCCCTGATATTGGTAATATTTCCAAAAGTCCATGTGGACCAGCGGCCCCGGGGATCGGCCATAGGTATTTCTAATCCCTTGATTTGCATGGCATAATAGGATGCTCCCGGTATTTTCTCTCCGGCTCTTTTTGTGCCCTCCGCTAAAATGTCGCCTATACCTTCCCGCCTAACAATTAAATCAATCAACCGGAAAAGGGCAGCCTCATTGCCCCATTCCAGCTTAAAACCAATCTCTTTTTCTGATAAGATGCCTCTTTGGTATAACTCCATGGCAAAAGCCACCGTGCCGGCAGTGGAAACCAGATCAATTCCGTATCGCTGGCATATTTCGGTAATTTTAGCCACAGCAGGAATGTTATTAATATCACACCCTGCCGCAAAGCCAATTAAAGGCGTTACTTCCATATCCTTTACCTGCAGGCCCGCATAAGGTCCTTCTTTTACCTCAACCCAGTGAGCGCAGGCTATAGGACAGGCTATACAGGCAATTCCCCGTTTACTGTATTTGGGTACCAGATTACGGCTGCGGGTCTCCAGCCAGCCCTTTAAAACCCCTGTTTGGAAATTTCGGCCGGGAAGTGCACCAAATTCATAATAGGGGATGGTTGCCAGCATGGTACCAAACTTACTGAAAGGACCGTAAAAGGGAGATTTATAAATAGCCTCACGGCATTTTTCCACGGCTTTCTGATATTTCTTTTTATCATGAACGCGAAGAGGTTTATTGCCCCGTACGGCAATAGCTTTTAAATTTTTTGAGCCCATTACAGCTCCCAGTCCTGTCCGGCCCCAGGCGTCATAGGGACCGTTCTGGATACTGGCAAAACGACATAATTTTTCTCCACCAGGCCCTATAGCTGCAACCTGAATCTCCTCATCCAAAAACTTTTGCCTGATAAGGCCTAACGTATCCCAGGCATCCTTGCCCCAGAGGTGAAGAGCGGGTAAAATTTCTACTTTATCGGTCGTTATATAGAGATAAACGGGTGTAGCAGCCCGCCCCCTGATGATAATCCCGTCGTAACCGGCATATTTCAGTTCACTTCCCCAAAAACTCCCGGAATTTGACGTACCAAACAGCTCTGTAGCCGGGGATTTGGCGGAAACTTCAGTACGGCAGGCCGTAGGAATATTTGTGCCGGTTAGTACTCCTACAGCAAAGCAAATTACGCTTTCCGGCCCCAGGGGATCTGCCCCGGGAGGCACTTGATCATAGACAATCTTTGTGGAAAATCCCACACCACTAATATATTTTTGTATCAATTCCGTCTCCAGAGGGATTTCTTTTACGTATTGCCTTGATAAATCAATATCCAGCAATTTCCCTGCATACCCGTACATTTATTTTCCTCCCTCCTGGATATCATCCAATAATTTAACAGAACGCAGACACCCGGATGGGCAGACTTCCGCACAACGATGGCACTTTAGACAGGTGGATAAAAATGTTATTTCGAATACTCCTTCTACATCATGTTTCCTAATTCTAATGTGAGACTTGGCCAGGTTAAATTCATTGTGGTACGTGATAGAGCAGGTTAAGGCACACGTAGTACAGCCCGTACATTTGCCCGGTGTTAATACCAGTTCTTTAGCCATATTTTGTACCTCCAAAAGCTTTATGAGGAAACACATTCAGGTTGCCTCCCCCCGGAAGGCAACCTGAATACAGCAAAATGCTAATTGGTATGAGTTTATTCTGCCAGGGCATTCCCTGCCGGTTTTGCAGGGGCTGCCGCCGGTTTACCATCGTTAACACCAATAACCAGGTGAAGAATAATACCTACAGCCAGCCCCCAGGCTGCTGTCTTAGTAGCTAAAAACAGGGCCATAATTCCTGCCACACCGCGCTCTTCCTTGGTTTTAACCATATCCATGGCAATATAACAGCAGGCAAATCCCTGTACCAAAAGGGTTAAGGAGAGGGCCGCCGGTAAAACCGGTTTAACCAGACTGATAATGGGCAGGAAGAATCCGGCAATAAACATAGCAATGGTAAAGGAACCGGCACCACCCCAGATAGAGTCCATAGCCTTGCGTCCATGCTTATAACGTTCAGCTATAGCGATAGTACCGCCGGCCCAGAGGGGACCGCAGAGAGGTCCGTAGGGAGCGAAAAGGCCCATAACCAGGTTACGGAAACCGGAAATGATGTTGGAACGGTTGGGGTTAAACTCGATGATCTCGTCATCGCGGACAGCGTCAGCTTCTTTGGTAACAACCTCAGCCAGCACAAAGTCTCCGAAAGCGATAATGTAAGCAGCAATAACTAAGGGTATAGCATCGATAAAGTATTTTATTCCCGGAAAACCAACAGCAAATATAGTATATTTAGAAACCAGTTCACCGAACAAACTAAGATCTATAATACCCATTTGAATTTTCGGAATGGGTATTTCTCCGATAATGGGACCGACAATAGCTGCCACGATAATCCCGGGAAGCATGCCATACTTGGACAACTGAGCCAGGAAAGCATTTTTTTCCTTAGCCACGGCAAACCGCCAGGAGAACAAGACCAGGAAACAGATGAGAGCACCGGTAAGAATAGTAACCTCTTGACCGGTCATACGGCCCTTGGGCTGAATAACACTAATGGTAGCAGCCAGTCCGGCGCCTAAGATAATCCCTGCCCGCATGGAAACGGGTACAAAAGAGACTATCTTTTTGGCTAATCCAGTAAAACCTAAAAAGAAAAATACGAAAGCCATTGATAATTGCAGGGCAATAATTGCCTGTATCCTATCGGGGCCAGCGGTATAACCTTTACACCAGGCAAGTACTAACGGAATAGCAGGCGTGATCCAACCTGGGAATACAGGGTCGCCAAAGGTGGGATGCAGGATGTAAAGTAAGCCGTTTAACGCCACCATAACCAGGGCCACTTCAAAAGGTACCCCCAGGATTTCCTGATGAACGGGGATAGAACCCAGGGCAACTGCTACCAGAATAAGTCCCTGTAAAGCCTCCGGCCATTCCCATTTGTAATGAATGAAGGGAAACCGAACCTTGAACAGCCCCATTGGTATATAAGGTTGTTCCTTGCCATGTTCACGGTAAATTGCCATAATTTTTCCTCCTCTTCTTGACATCTTGCGAATTTTGCACTGACCTAACCTATCCCAAATATCCTTTCTTTGTTACTAGAGACCTTATTTGTTGTAAAAATTACGGTGGTCTCTTTCTCTTAAAACCACAACCAAAATGAGTCCCCATTTGCTTCTTATAAGCTTTTATTTATCACCTCCTGGTTAATCGCGACGAATTACCGTTGCGTATTAGCCCAGATTGCACAAAACCATAAAAGTAAAATCCTAGATAACCAAATTCATTTTCCTGGCAGCAAAGGTCAATTCTTCCCTGAAATTAGGATGCGCAATAGCAATCAGCGCCTTGGCCCTTTCGCTTGCTGTTTTGCCTTTCAGTTTTGCAATACCATATTCCGTTACGATATAGTCAACATCATTTTTGGAAGTTGTCACTACAGCGCCCTCTGTAAGCATAGGCTTAATTTTACTGATGGTATTGTTTTTGGCCGTGGAATACATGGCAATAAAGGCTTTCCCACCTTTTGACCTGTTGGCGCCCCGTACAAAATCCACCTGCCCGCCAGTTCCGCTAAAGTTCTTAGGCCCTATGGATTCAGAGCAAACCTGTCCCAACAAATCAACTTCCAAACAGGCATTTATGGAAATAAAATTGTCGTTCAAACCAATAATAGTAGGTTCGTTGACATAATCAACAGGATGAAATTCTACACCCGGGTTATCATCCAGATAATCATACATTCTGCGGGAACCAAAAGCGAAAGAGGCTACGGATTTGCCTGTATTAATATTTTTCTTTTTATTGGTGACAACACCGGCTTCAATCAAATCCACCATGCTGTCAGTGAACATTTCACTGTGAATACCAAGATCTTTCTTAGACATCAGAGCTTTTCCCACAGCATTGGGGATCCCTCCGATGCCTAACTGGATGGTGGCTCCGTCTGGAATCATCTCGGCGATGCTGTTCCCCATAATAATATCTATCTCCGACAAAGGTTCGCTGGGCAGTTCAGGGAGGGGAATATGGGCTTCACAAAGGGCATCAACTTCTGAGATATGAACAAAGGCCGAACCATGAATCCGGGGCATATACTGGTTCACTTCCAGGAAAATCTTCTTGGCCCGGGACATCTGGGCTCTAGGTTCGCTGGCCGCTACGCCAAAACTGAAATACCCGTGTTTATCCATAGGAGAAACCATGGCATAAAATACATCAGGTTCCCTGTATTCCCGCCAATACCGGGGTACCTCATGGTAAAAATTGGGCATATAGTCGGCTCTTCCTTCCTGGACTGCGGGTCTGGCCGCTCCACTGGTAAACCAGGCAACATGAGTAATCCTTCCTGCGAGTTCAGGGGATAGGTACTTCCATTTCCGGCAAGCAAGGAGCATATGATGGGTAATACCCCTTAAGTCTTCCCGCAGAGCTCTTTCGGCAAGGGTCTCTACAATGGCTGCAGGCTCACCCAGAGCAGAAGGACAGCAGCAAACATCCCCCGACTTGATTTTTTTTACAATCTCCTCCGCCGAAGTTAATTTTTGCTTATACATTTCTTGCCATTTACTCATAGAAATGCTCCTTTCTGAATGTTTTATCTATTCTGTATAATAAATGCTACAAATATATAGAGATGCAACTTTTGTGCCAGACCAAACAAAATTCCCAAGACCCCGGACCATGGCTTAACCCGCTTCCTGAGTGCTTCTGATTTTCATTTTCCATATTTTTTAAAAAACAAAACGGGCAGCATTGATGCATATGAACATCATCATAAGCACTATAGACTTGCTAATCTAAGTTTTTTTTGTATCAACAATAGATGCGCTCAAGCACCATTAAGATGTTCCAAAGCATCATTTTTATCCATCCTATATTGTCTCATCTTCCTGACGATGGTGGACTGGTTTACACCCAATGCCTTGGCCATGGCCCGGGTCGAACCGTATTTTTCGAGAGCCATAGCGAGCATTTGGTATTCCACTTCTTCAACGGCTGTCTTTAAAGGCACAATAGAATCAAAGGTGATTATTTTATTATGATGAGATTTTTCCTCCTTTAAATAATCAGGCAGATGGTCTATGCCGATAACATCTTCATTTGTAAGGACTACAAGTCTCTCCAGGGTATTTTCAATTTCTCTGATATTCCCCGGCCAATGGTATTTTAAAAACCGCTCCATTACCTGTGGAGATAGTTTTTTCCTCAGGTTGTACTTTTCGTTAATTTTGTGCAGGATGACTGGTATTAATGCTACCAGGTCTTCACGACGTTCCCTTAAAGGAGGGATCTCAATATTTACTACATTAAGCCGGTAAAATAAATCTTGACGGAAGGTGCCCTTTTTCAGCATGGCTGTCAAATCCTTATTTGTAGCTGCAATTATGCGAGTATCCACCTGAATGGGTTTTATTCCTCCCACCCGGGTGATTTCTCTTTCCTGCAATACCCTTAATAACTTCACCTGCAAGTTTAGGGGTAAGTCCCCTATCTCATCTAAAAAGAGGGTACCACCGGAAGCAAGTTCAATCATGCCAGGTTTTCCTTCCCGCCTTGCACCGCTAAACGCGCCTGCCTCATAGCCAAATAATTCCGACTCCAAGAGATTCTCGGGTATGGCACCACAGTTGATTTTAATGAGAGAGTTGTTTTTCCTGTTACTTAAAAGGTGGATTTTCCTGGCAATAATCTCTTTACCCACCCCTGATTCCCCGGTAATAAGTACTGTAGAATCAACCCGGGAAACACGGACAACCAGCTCAGCAATCCTCTGCATTGAAGGGCTCTTCACCACAATATCATCAATTTTTTGTTGCTGAAGGCGTATTTCTTCCAATTCGTCGGCATAACGCCTGGTTAGTTGCATGGTTTCATTGAGCTGGGCCTTAAGGTTTTCTAAATCCGTAATATCCCTTACATTAACAACAACCTGTACAAGCTCACCTTTTTCGTCCAGGATAGGGGTTCCAGTAGCCATGATAACCTGTCCTTTTTTAGGCCCCGAAGTGATCTTTAACATGGTAGTGGATGTTTTTTTGCTTTCTATGGTTAATAATGCGGCAGAATTATCATAATAACCCTCCTCCACCAGTTCTTTCACGTTTTTTCCTATTACTGCCTGCCTGGGAAAACCGGATATTTTTTCCCAGGCACTATTAACCCTGACCACACGCCCATCCTTGTCACATATATACAAACCGTCATAAGAAGCTTCAAATATGGAGTTAAGCTCTTGAGCCATTATTTTATTCAGGTCAGAGTCGGAGGTTCTCCTGTCCTCATACATAGTGTCACACTCTTTTTACACGTCTTTTTTTAGTACTTTCTTCAGTTCTCTTGTCAGCAGAGGTACTATTTCAAAAAGATCGCCCACAATACCATAATCGGCTATCTTAAATATGGGAGCATCCGGGTCTTTATTGATAGCCACAATGACCTGGGATGTGGACATCCCTGCTAAGTGTTGAATAGCTCCCGAAATCCCACAAGCAATATAAAGTTTAGGGGATACCGTTTTCCCTGTTTGCCCAACCTGAGCGGAATGGTGGCGCAGCCCGGCATCAACTGCCCCTCTTGAGGCACCAACTGCTCCATCTAAAACCTGGGCTAACTCTTCCAAGATTAGGAAATCATCAACTTTCTTTAAACCTCTTCCCCCGGAAACAATAATTTCAGCTTCGTTTAAGTTTTTTTCCACTTTGCTTTTCTCTACAATCTTTTTAACCACATAAAGCAGATTGTCGGGTAAATCAAAATTTAGGTCTGTTATACGGGGCTTTTGATAACTCACAGAGTGTTTCCCCAGAGTGTTAGGTCGAACGGTTACGAAGGTGAGTTTGTTATTAAACTCAATATTTTCGAAAACCTTACCGCCATAAATAGGCCTGACAAAACTTATACCATTAGAAGTAAAATTAATGCTAATAACATCGCTAACCATAGGTGCAGTAAAATCCTGGGCCAGCCGGGGGGCCAGGTCTTTTCCTATAGCTGTATTTCCGAACATAACAAGCTGGGGTGCCTCTTCCCTGATAATATTAGCCAATATGTGGCAGGCAAGCTGGGGATTGTGTACTTTGAGTTTCTCATTGTTCACTGTAATTATGTCATGCACACCCCAGTGACCTATCTGTTGATACATACCTTCCGAAATTTTTTCCCCATACAATACAGCTTTTACAGAAAATCCTTTTGCTCTGGCCTGGTTGCTGGAAAAACTTAACATTTCTTCCACTACACTTTTTAGCTGACCATTTGCCTGTTCCGCGATAACCAGGATATTTTTTATCATGTTCTAATACACCTTCTGAATTTGAAAATTATAGTACCTTGTCTTCCTGTAATTTCTGTACTAACTGGAACACAGCTTGCTGGGGATCAGAATTGTCAAATAACAAGGCAGCTTTTCTTTTCCGCGGAATCTGGTAGGTAATAACTGAATCGTGTTTATTTTCCACTTCCGGGAAAATTATCTGAATCTTTTTCTTTCTAGCCTGCAAGATATTTTGCACCGTGGGATAACGAGGCACGTTAATACCTTTTTGCACAGCTATAACGGCTGGCAATTCGACCTCCACAATTTCCTGTACGCCATCTGCCTCACGTTCACAAAGGATTTTTCTCTGCTTTATGTTTATATTTAATTTTGTTACCACATTTACCAGGGGAAGCCCTAACAAAGTGCTTAGCCGGCCAGGCACTTGGGCATTATTGTCATCTATGGCAATCCAGCCCGCCAGGATTAGGTCGAAATCAGGATCTTTCTGTTTGATTGTTTCCGCCAGCAGTTCTGTAACCGTCTGGCTGTCTTTCGCACCCGCTGTGATTAACATAGCCCTGTCAGCCCCCATGGCCAGGGCATTTTTTAAAGTTGCGGCCCCATCCTTCCTGCCCACGGTATAAAGGATAACCTCCCCTCCCATATCTTCTTTAATTTTTACTGCCTCTTCCAAAGCATATTCATCATAAGGGTTAACAATATAGCTAACCTGTGTATCATCTATTTTCCCAGCGGGTGTTAAAACAACTTTAAAATCGGTAGCAAAAGTTTCTTTAAGCAATACAAGGATTTTCATACGACATTACCCCTTCTTGCCAGGCTATTTTTAATACTAGTTGTTTTCGTCACTTTCCAGTGATTCCGCCAGTTTGTTAAGGCCCTCGGACATGGCGGCAAGCTGCTCAACCGCACCTGCTACACTGGTAATAGCCGAAGCAATCTGGGAAATAACGTCATCCACATGACTTATTTGTTCGTATACGTGGTCACTATCGTATTGTATTGACTTAACCACTGATTCTATTTTTTTTATGGATTCACTGCTGTTGGAGGCCAGTTTTCTTATTTCTTCCGCTACTACTCCAAAGCCCCGTCCCTGATCACCAACCCGCGCCGCCTCAATAGCCGCATTAAGGTCTAATAAATTGGTTTGCTTGGCGATAGTTTTTATAAATCCAAGCACTTGATCAGTCTCCTGAATCCGCATTTTCAGTTGTTCAGCCAAGTGGGACAGGGTCTGGCAAACAGATGCTATTTCTTCGGTCTGAGCAGAAATCTCCTGGGTTGTACTAGCCAATACACTCGCATTTTCATACAACTTATCCGATATTTCCCTGCACTCATCAAACTTATCCAAAGGCTCAGTAATGGCAATACCTCCAATTACCTCTTTAAAACCGTTATAGATGGGTAGTGCCACTACCAGATAGGGCCGGCCATATACGGCTTTATCAATACGGACAAAAATCCTGCGTTTTTCAGTCATAGCACGGTGAACACCACTTCCGGCTTTAACTGGGTCACCGGGTTTAGCCCCCAGGTCCAGTTTTTTCCCCGGTACATAAAGCAGGCACTTTTCCCTGTCGAAGAGCCCAACACCTATATCAATGGGCATCATTTCATTCAAGAGGGGTACAAATTCCAAATATCTTTGTAGAATATCCTTATCTTCCTCTCTCATCAAATAGGCCTCCCTAACAATACTGGATTCCTTCATCAAAACTTGTTAAGTGCTCCAGTCCCTGTTTGCCCACTACAAATGTATTTTCAATCCCTACAGCACCTTTTGGAAAGACAAATTTGGGTTCAATGGCTATCACCATTCCCTCAACCAGCTGTGTTGCAATCCCCGGTGCTATGACAGGCAATTCGTCAACCTCCAAACCAACCCCATGCCCGATAAAGGATACAGGTCTATGCATGCCCATAAAATGGTCAATCAAGCCATATTTACGTACTTTTTCCCGTGCTTTCTGAAAAAGTTCCTCACATTTTATCCCTGGTTTTCCCAGATCTTTTAACAATTCTTGTATCTCCACTGCCACATGGTAAGCTCTCTCCATATATCCGGGAAGCCGTCCTACACAAAAGGTACGTGTCATATCCGTCATGTATCCGCCTACCCATGCTTCATAATCAACGATAACAGATTCATCACGTCCGATTATCCGGTTACAAGGTCCATAGGGAAAGGCAGTTGTGGCCCCGGATCCGCCCAGGGGCCCGTTGGCATAGCTCGGCACACCTCCCCCCGGCCCAGATAACAACAGGACGGGAACCAGGTCCTGATTAAATCCCCTGGTGCGTATAAACCCGGGATGGCCTTTTTCCCGGGAAAGCTTCTCAATCATACCCACTATCTGGAACTCAGCCATCCCGGCCCTTAAGTTTTCACTTACAAAGGCCATTATCTCGCTTCCCATTTTTCCTGCTTCACGGATCAGTTCCAGCTCATAAGGTGATTTAATCATCCGTACGGAACGTATCAGGGGGCTGATATCAACTGCTTTAGCAGGAGAAAATAGTTTTTCATACCGCCGGTACAAATTAAAGGTTAATACATCCCCCTCAAGACCTATGGTTTTCAGAGAACCGTACCCGAATTCACTAAGTATACCTCTTAAATCCTTTGGCTGCGCTAAATCTACAATACAATCCAGGAATGACTCACTCCGTGCCCTTTCTGTACTCTTGGTAACGAATAGCACCGGTTTACCTTCTGCGGGAATAAACAGATGGGCATGCTGGATAGTCCCTGAAAAATAAAACATATCTACATTTTGTGTAATCAAGGCACACTCTACATCCTGCTCACGTAACCCTATTTGAAAACGTGTAATACGGGCATCAAGTTCTGACTTGGGGGTGTAGTACCGCATTCATTGCCTCCTATGGGAGGCCCCCGTTTCTATCAATAAAAACGGGGGTCTTTATTTGTTATTTACCTACGAAGGTTGCTTTCCGTTTTTCCACAAAGGCGGACATACCCTCTTTTTTATCTTCCGTAGAACAGGTAACACCAAAGAGAGTAGCCTCATAATCCTGACCTGCATCAAGACTCACATCCAGACCGAGGTTAACGGCTGCTTTACACAAAGCTACAGCATAGGGTGCATTCTTCATAATTTTCTGGGCCATAGTTTTAGCTGCCTGCATTAGTTCTTCGGGGGGCACAACTTTATTGACCAATCCTATACGGTATGCCTCTTGGGCGTCAAACATTTCTCCGGTAAAGAGGATTTCTTTGGCCCGTCCCTTGCCTACTAGTCTGGGCAGGCGCTGAGTCCCAGCAAAACCGGGCACAATACCCAAACCAACTTCGGGCTGGCCAAATTTAGCCTTTTCCGAGGCAATACGTATGTCACAGGCCATAGCCAGTTCGCAGCCGCCGCCTAAGGCAAAACCGTTAATTGCAGCAATTACAGGCTTCGGCATATTTTCTATTTTGTTAAATGTGGCCTGGCCTAAGAGACCAAAGGCACGACCTTCAGCACTCGTCATGTGCAGCATCTCGGTGATATCTGCCCCCGCTACAAATGCTTTTTCTGCACCGGTAATTACTACAACCTTAATGGAATCGTCCTTGGCGATTTCGTCAAGTAATTGAGAAAGCTCACTTAATGTCTCAGTGTTTAACGCGTTAAGGGCTTTCGGACGATTCATCGTTAAAATCCCTATGCCGTCCTGATTTTCAAAGAGTAAGTTTTTATATTCGCCCATGGATTTAACCTCCTTTTATTTTTTGTAATCGTTGTAGAAACCTCTTCCTGTCTTCTTACCCAGCCAACCAGCTTCCACATATTTTTTCAGCAAGGGACAGGGACGGTATTTGGGATCGCCCAAATCCTCGTAGAGAACTTCCATTACATAAAGGATGGTGTCAAGACCGATAGCGTCACACAGGCGGATGGGGCCGATAGGATGATTGAATCCCAGCATAGCAACACTGTCAATAGTTGCAGGATCGGCAACTCCCTCATATATAGTGTAAATGGCTTCGTTAATCATGGGGATCATAATCCTGTTTCCGACGAAACCGGGGAAGTCTTTGACTACGATAGGAGTTTTGCCATTGGGTAGGCTTGCACCGAGTTCCACAACAGCCTTGATTGTCTCTTCACTGGTGGCGAGTCCTTGAACCACCTCAATCAGCCTCATGATGGGCACAGGACTAAAGAAGTGCATGCCAATTACCTTTTCCGGACGCTTGGTTACGGAGCCAATAGCTGTTACAGAAAGGGTAGAGGTGTTGGTAGCAAGAATGGTGTTGGGAGGACAGAATTCGTCCAGTTTCTTGAAAATAGCCTTTTTCACTTCCAGGTTCTCGACTACGGCTTCAATAGCAATGTCAACGTCACAGTCCTTGGCAGTCCACTCGACGCCGCCGCTGATGCGCTTCATGATGGCATCCTTCTGCTCTGCAGTTAACTTGCCTTTTTCCACGTCTTTGGCCAGGTTCTTCTCAATACCAGCAAGACCCTTGTCCACAAACTTCTGGTCGACATCAAACATGGCCACTTCCCGGCCGGACATGGCCATGACCTGGGCAATACCGCTTCCCATTTGACCGGCTCCAATGATTAAGACTTTTTTGATGTTCATAATTAACACTCTCCTCCTTTAATAAATTATTAGTTCTTATTTAAGTTCTTTTTCCATATTCCGAAGCAAGGCCTCCAATGTTTCAATATCCCGTACATTTATACAACGTACTTCCTTGTTGTGTTTTTGGGCACATCTTATGTTTAAATTGGTAAGGACATTTTTCGAACCAAGTTCAATAAATGTATCTACACCTGCCTCCAGCATAGAATCCATGGAGTCTTCCCACATAACAGCTTTATAGACATGTTCTTTTAAAAGTTCCTTTAGGTCATCTTTTTCCGGATCAAAATATTTGCCCGTAACATTGTCAACGTACTGGATTTGGGGGTTCTTAACTTCAATCTTGTCTAGTTCTTCCCTTAACTTAAACCCAGCTTCGTAAAGGAGCCTGGTGTGGAAAGGACCGCTCACTCTAAGAAAATCCGCACCTTTAGCACCTCTCTCCAGGGCCAGTTTCTGGGCATACTCAACTGGGGCATTATATCCGGCTACAATAATCTGACCGGGACAATTGAAATTGGAAGGTTCGATATGTCCCAGGTGTTTCGAATCTTCAACTATTTGCAAAACCTGTTCCCTGCTGAGTCCTGTGATCCAGCACATTTTGCCCATACCCAGGGGAACGGCATTCTGCATCAGCATTCCCCTGGTCTTTACCAGTTTTACCGTATCCTCAAACTTTAGAGCACCGGCATAAACAAGGGCAGAATACTGGCCTAAACTAAAGCCGGCAGTAACCCCAGCTTTAATGCCGTATTTTTCTACAACTTTCAAAATCGCAATACTGGTTGTATGAATGGTAGGCTGGGAATTTTCAGTTTTAACAAGTTCTTCCTCGGGCCCCTCAAAACACATTTTAGCAAGGTCAAAACCCATTATCTCGTTTGCCTGTTCATATACATCGGCGGCCTCTTTATATCTCTTGGCCAATTCAAGACCCATCCCCACGTAATGGGTTCCCTGTCCGGGGAAAACAAAAGCAATGTTGTTCACATTTTCACTCCTTGTGCCCATTTTATTCCACGCTGATAATTTTTAAATCAGGATCAACGGTAAAATCGGCTTCCGTGGCTGCACGCACCTGCTCAACGGTTACACCAGGCGCAATTTCTTTCAGGACAAGACCTTGGCTGGTTACAGCCATAACCGCCTTTTCTGTCACAATGAGGTCGACACATTTCAGCCCAGTCAGGGGAACATTACATTTCTTGACGATTTTGGGCTCACCCTTGTTGGTATGTTCCATAGCAATAATTACTCTTTTAGCCCCAACGGCTAAATCCATGCCGCCTCCCATACCTACCGTCTTCTTGCCGGGCATCCGCCAGTTGGCCAAATTACCCTCCTGGTCAACCTGCAATCCCCCCAGAACTGTTGCCGCCAGGTGACCGCCGCGAATGATACCAAAAGATACAGCACTGTCGAAAAAAGCTCCACCGGGAAGAATTGTGACAAACTGGTCACTGGCATTGATCAGTTCTCTATCAATATCCTCCTCAGAGTTAGGCATGGGGCCAATGTGTGTAAAACCATTTTCCGAATGGAAGAATACGCGTACTCCTTTAGGAATGTAATTCCCTACTAAGGTAGGTATACCAATTCCCAGGTTGACAAAATCCCCGTCCTTGAATTCCTGGGCTACACGTTTAGCAATAAAAACATCCTTTGTGTCCATCTCATAACCCCCTCAGCCCTGGACCAGATAGTCCACGAAAATACCGGGCGTCATAACTTCATCAGGGTCAATCTCCCCGATTTCTAAAATTTCATCAGCCTGGACAATAGTAATATCTGCTGCTGCGGCCATTAAAGGATTAGTGTTGCGTGCCGCTTTCCGGTAGACCAGGTTCCCCGCTTTATCTGCTTTATGGGCTTTAATTAAAGCCACATCAGCCCGTAAGGGTTTTTCCAGAAGATAATCGCGGCCATCTACAGTAATGCGCTGTTTTCCCTGTTCTATCTCAGTACCTACCCCGGTGGGAGTCAAGATACCGCCCAAACCAAACCCGCCGGCCCGGATTCGTTCTGCCAGTGTACCCTGAGGAACAAATTCAACCTCCAGGTCACCGGACTCATACTGCTCCGAGGTGGCCGGGTTTCTCCCGATATAGGATACAATGACTTTTTTTAACTGGCGGTTAGCCACTAACTTACCAACACCTTTCGTGGGCAATGCCGTTGAAATACTGATGCTTGTAAGATTCTTTGTCCCCTTTGCCACCAGAGCATCGATAAGTTTTTCCGGTGTTCCCACCCCCCAGAACCCGGCAACCATAATGGTCATCCCGTCTTTAATCATATCCACAGCTTCTCCAATAGATATAACCTTAGCCATAAACACCCCCCTTTAGTAAAAAAACTCTGCCTACACCATTTCCCTAAGACCCCTCCCTTGGCGGGAGGGGCCAAGGAAATGGCAGGTTAAACACTACCGTAAAATAATCCCTGAAATTACCACATTTTGAATTTCGTTGGTGCCTTCGTAAATTTGCGTAATCTTGGCATCACGCATCATTCTTTCTACTGGGTGATCTCTTAAGAAACCATGGCCGCCCAGGATCTGTACAGCTTCAGTGGTAACTTCCATAGCCGTATTGGTGGCAAACTTCTTGGCACTGGCAGCTTCTGCCGAAAAAGGCAGCCCGAGATCTTTTTTATGTGCCGCATAAAGGGTAAGGAGCTTAGCTGCATCGATCTTGGTAAACATATCCGCTAATTTAAAAGCAATAGCCTGCTGCTGGGCAATAGGTTTACCAAACTGGTGACGTTCCTTGGCATACTTAAGGGCATACTCATAGGCCCCCATGGCGATACCCGCTCCCTGGGCAGCAATTCCGATACGACCGCCATCCAGGGTAGTCATGGCAATCTTAAAGCCTTCGCCTTCTTTGCCCAGAAGGTTTTCCCTTGGTACTCTTACATTCTCCATAACGATTTCCCGCTGTACAGTGGAACGAATACCCATTTTCCTTTCCTGCTTGGCAAAATTAAAGCCAGGTGTATCTTTTTC